>CANKBJ010000126.1 GCA_947479905.1 Bradyrhizobiaceae bacterium | reverse complement strand
GTCCGCAAATTGTGGATCGGCGAGACCGATGCCTACCGCGACCACCTGCTGCGCCTCGACCGCGACAGCCGTCACACCCGCTTTTCCGGCGCCGTTTCCGATGAATTCATCGCCCGCCACGCCGCCACCGCCACCGATCTCGGCGTCGTGGTGCACGGCTTTTTCGTCGATGGCGTCATGCGCGGCGCGGCCGAGCTGCGGCGCAACGGCTCTATGTTGGGCGCGATGCCTTCGTCCGAGGCGGAAGCCGCCTTCAGCATCGAACAAGAATGGCAAAGCCACGGCGTCGGCACGGTGCTTTTGGAGCGCACATTGCTGAGCGCGCGCAACCGCGGCATCAAGCACTTGCGTATGGACTGCCTGGCCGACAACCGGCGCATGCAGCAGCTCGCCCGGAAATTCGAGGCCGGATTGACCTTCGACTTCGGCAGTGTCGTTGGCGAAGTTGATCCGCCGCGCTCGACGCCCTTGTCGCTGATGCGCGAGGCGATGGACGACGCCCATGGCGTCGCCGCCAGAATGCTCGACGCGCAGTCGCGGCTGCTGGGAACGGTCTAAACTCGACCTATTGCGATCAGCTTGCTTATCCCTCCCCGGTCACGGGGAGGGAAGAGATAAGCGGATACAGCGCCTCGGCGACATAGGGTCCGCCCCCGGTCGAGGCGCGCGACGAAAACAGCACGAACCGCGACACCGTGAACGGCGCGGTGCGGAAATAGCCGCGCGCTGACAAATAATCCGCGACATCGAGGCTCGACGAGGAGCGCAGGCGCGCCAACGTCACATGCGGCGTGAATTTGCGCGGTTCGGGCTCCAGGCCGATGCGGCGCATCAGGCGTTCCTGCTCGGCCTGCAATTCCAGCAAGGCCGGCACAGGCGTGATGCTGGCGACCACCGCGCGCGGCTTGTTACCGCCGAAGGCGGTCAGGCCGTCAAAGTGAAGGTCGAACGCCGTGCGCCTGACCTGGCCGAGCGTGTAGGCCGCCTCCTGCGCGGCCACGTCGTCGACATCGCCAATGAAGCGCAGGGTAACGTGATAATTCTCGCGGTCGATCCAGCGCGCGCCGGGCAGGCCGCCGCGCAGCCGGTCGAGTGCCTCGGCGACGCCGGCTGGAATCTCGATCCCGGTAAAAAGACGCGGCATAAAAATCCTCTTGTCATGGCCGGGCTTGTCCCGGCCATCAGGACCCGCGGGCGGCGCGCACGCGGCCGATCAATTCCTCGACCTTGGGCAGAATGCGCGCGACGATGACGTCGATGCCCGGTGCGGTCGGATGCAGGCCGTCGCGCTGGTTGAGCTTGGCGTCGCTGGCGACGCCGTCGAGAAAGAACGGATAGATGATCGCGTCGTACTCTTTGGCCAGTGCCGGGAAGATGCCGTCGAAGTCGCGCACATATTCAGGGCCGAGATTGCGCGGCGCATACATGCCGGCGATCAGCACGGCAATCTTGCGGGCCTTGAGTTTCTTGAGAATGCCGTCGAGCGCCTTGCGGGTGACCGCCGGATCGATGCCGCGCAAGGCGTCATTGGCGCCGAGTTCGAGGATCACGGCCTCGGTGCCCGGCGGCACCGACCAGTCGACGCGGCCAAGCCCGCCCGACGCCGTGTCGCCCGATACGCCGGCATTGGTCATGGTGACGGCAATGCCCTTGGCCTCCAGCGCCTTGGCCAGCTTGGCCGGAAACGCATCCGCCGCCGCCAGATTGTAGCCGGCCGACAGCGAATCGCCGAGCACCACCATGTTCACCGGGGCATCCGCCGCCAGCACGCCCTGAGGCGCGATAACGCAGGCCATCGCCAGTAATAAAGCGATCAGGCGCTGGACCCGGGCCAATTTTTCCCCATATGACGGAAGTGTTGAACGGCGGAGTCTCATGAAATCACCTTCCCAGCCTGAACCGGTAATCGCACTTGCCGGCGTTAATTTATCGCTCGGGCAGGGAGCCGCCCGCGTCCATATTCTCAAGGACATCCACCTCAATATAGGCAGCGGCGAGGCAATTGGCCTCATCGGGCCGTCCGGATCGGGCAAGTCGACCTTGCTGATGGTGATGGCCGGGCTGGAGCGGGCCGATGCCGGTTCGGTCAATGTCGCCGGTGAGGAGCTTGGCCGTCTCGATGAGGACGCGCTGGCGCGCTTTCGCGGCCGCAATGTCGGCATCGTCTTTCAATCCTTTCATCTGATCCCGACCATGACCGCGCTGGAAAACGTCGCGGTGCCGCTTGAACTCGCCGGCATTGCCGACGCCAGTGAACGCGCGCAAGCCGAACTGGAGAGTGTCGGCCTCGGTCAGCGCATCCATCATTACCCGGCGCAATTGTCCGGCGGCGAGCAGCAGCGCGTCGCGGTGGCGCGCGCTTTGGCGCCGAACCCGGCGATTCTGGTTGCGGATGAGCCGACCGGAAATCTCGACGAGGACACCGGCAAGGCGATCGTCGATCTTCTGTTCGCCGGCCACGAGAAACGCGGTACGACTCTGGTGCTGGTCACGCATGACGCCTTGCTGGCGCAGCGCTGCGGACGTGTCGTCCGCTTGCGCTCCGGCCATGTCGTGGACGCCGCATGAGCGGCACAACGGTCAAAGGACGCTGGCTGCCCTTCCGCTATGCCTTACGCGAGATGCGTGGTGGCCTGAGCGGCTTCTATATTTTCGTCGCCTGCATTGCGCTCGGCTCGATGGCGATTGCCGGCGTCGGCTCGCTGGCCGCCAGCCTCGCCGACGGATTGTCGCGCGAAGGCCAGGTCATTCTCGGCGGCGATCTGTCGTTCACATTGATCCAGCGAGAAATCGCCGACAACGAAAAGACTTTTCTGCAAAGCCGCGGCACGGTGTCGAGCGCGGCGACCTTGCGCGCCATGGCGCGCAGCGAAAGCGGCGAAGCCACGCTCGTCGAACTCAAAGCCGTCGATGGCAATTATCCGCTGTACGGCACCGTCAAACTCGAACCGGCAGCAGCACTCACTGAGACTTTGGCCGAACGCAATGGCGCCTACGGCGCCGCGGCCGATCCGACATTGCTGGCGCGGCTTGGCATCAAGCCGGGCACGCGCGTCACCATCGGCACGGCGGCGATTGAAATCCGCGCTGCGCTGGCCAGTGAGCCGGACAAACTCGCCGGCGGCATCGGCTTCGGCCCGCGCCTGCTCGTCAGCGAAGCGGCGTTGCGCGCTACAGGTCTGGTACAGCCCGGCAGTCTGGTGCGCTGGAATTATCGCCTGCGTCTGGCGGCAAGCGACACCAGCGACGCCGCCGCGAAAGCGGTGACGGCGCAGGTCCGCGCCGCTCTGCCGGAAGCCGGCTGGGAAATCCGCAGCCGTACCAATGCCTCGCCGCAGCTCGAGCGCAATGTCGACCGCTTCACCCAGTTTCTCACTATTGTCGGCCTGACCGCGCTGCTCGTCGGCGGCGTCGGCGTCGGCAATGCGGTGAAGAGCCATCTTGACCGGCGGCGCGACACCATCGCGACCATGAAGGCGCTGGGGGCGAGCGGCGCGCGCGTGTTCACGATCTACCTGACGCAGGTGCTGCTGCTCGCACTGATCGGCGGCGCTATTGGCGCCGTGCTGGGCGCGGCGCTGCCTTTCATCATCTCATGGACTTTTGGCGCGATCATTCCGCTGCCGCTGGTGCCGACCTTGCAGCCGGCCGAGTTGCTGCTGTCGATGCTCTACGGCCTTTTGACCGCGCTCGCCTTCGCGCTGTGGCCGCTCGGACGCGCCCATGACGTGCCGGTCGGCGCGCTGTTCCGCGACGTGGTGGCGGCACAGCCAAGCTGGCCGCGCCGGGTTTACATCGCCGCCACTGTCGCCGCTGTGCTGGTGCTCGGCAGTGTCGCCATCCTGCTTGCCTATGACCGCCGCGTCGCGCTGATTTATGTCGGCGTCGCCGCCGCCGTGTTCCTGCTGCTGCGGCTGGTCGGCTCGCTGCTGATGACGATCGCGCGGCACGCGCCGCGCGTGCGCATGACCGGCCTGCGCATGGCCATTGCCAACATCCACCGGCCGGGCGCGCTGACGCCGACCATCGTGCTGTCGCTGGGCTTGGGCATCGCGCTGCTGGTCACCGTCATCGAGATCGACGCCAATTTGCGCGCCCAATTCGCCAACGAACTGCCGGCCAAGGCGCCGTCGTTCTATTTCCTCGACATTCCGGCCGATCAAGCCAAGCCGTTCGGCGAGTTCGTCCGCGCCAAGGCGCCGGGCGCCAAGCTGGAAGAAGTGCCGATGCTGCGCGGCCGCATCGTCGCCGCCAACGGCATTCGCGCCGAGAACATCAAGCCAAAGGAAGAAGCCGCCTGGGTGCTGCAAAGCGACCGCGGCATCACCTATAGCGGCACGATTCCCGAAGGCTCGCGGCTGGTCGAGGGCGAATGGTGGAAGCCGGATTACGCCGGCGAGCCGCTGGTGTCGTTCGAGAAGCGCATTGCCGACGGCCTTGGCCTGAAAGTCGGCGATCCGGTCACCGTCAATGTGCTCGGCCGCGACATCACCGCCAAAATCGCCAACACGCGCACGGTCGATTGGCAGAATCTCGGCATCAATTTCGTCATGGTGTTTTCGCCGCACGCCTTCGACGGCGCGCCGCACACCCATCTCGCCACGCTCACTTACCCGGGCGGCGGCACGCCGGCGCAGGAATCGGCGGTCATCCGCGCGGTGGCGCAGGACTATCCGATGGTCACCAGCGTGCGCGTCAAGGATGCGCTCGACGCTATTGGCGGCCTGATCGGCAATCTCGTGCTGGCGATCCGCGGCGCGTCCGGGCTGACGCTGCTGGTGGCGGCGCTCGTCCTTGGCGGCGCGCTGGCCGCCGGCCACCGGCATCGCGTTTATGACGCCGTCATCCTCAAGACGTTGGGGGCCACGCGCCTGCGCCTGCTCGGGGCCTATGCGATCGAATATATGCTGCTGGGCTTCGCCACCGCCGTGTTCGGCGTGCTCGCCGGATCGGCCGCCAGCTGGCTCATCGTGACCGAACTGATGCACCTGAAATTCGCCTGGCAGCCGGTGCCGGCTTTGGCGGCGACCGCCGCCGCCGTGCTGGTGACGGTCGCCTTGGGCCTCGCCGGCACGTTTTCGGCGCTCGGGCAGAAGCCGGCCCCGGTTTTGCGCAACCTTTAAGGCCGCCGCTTACCAGCGACATTCCGCCGCGCGGCGGCCTAGCCCGCTGATATGTCCGCGCTTTTGACCTATAATATCGCTTCGCGGGGCGCGTTAACGATCCGCAACGAGACTGGACCATCATCAAGCCATATCTGGCGTACAGGCTTGCCAATCACTAGATTTGATCCACGAGCGCGACGGCAAAAGCCGGCGCGCCTGACGTGACCGGCAAAATGGCCGGAACATAGAGAGGGAAAGACTTCGATGTCGGACTTCGACCGTAATGTAGCCGCCCGCGGCTTCGGCGCCGCCGGTACGGCAGCCGCGATCGATGCAGGCCTGCGCGCCTACATGATCCGCATCTACAACTACATGGCCGCAGGCGTCGCACTGACCGGCGTGGTGTCGTGGCTGACCTTCAATGCCGCGACCACGACCAACGAAGCCGGCCGCCTTGTGCTGACTTCGTTCGGCCAGGCGATCTACAGCGGCCCGCTGACGATCATCCTGTTCCTTGGCACGCTCGGCATCGTGTTCTTCCTCAGCTTCCGTATTGACAAGCTGCAGGCAAGCACGGCGCTGGCGCTGTTCATGGGCTACGCAGCGCTGCTCGGACTGATGCTGTCATCGGTGTTCCCGCAGTATACCGGCGTGTCGATCACCCGCACGTTCTTCATCTCCGCGGCGTCGTTCGGTGCGTTGAGCATCTACGGCTACACCACGCAGCGCGATCTCTCGCCGATCGGCTCGTTCCTGATCATGGGCCTGTTCGGCCTGGTGATCGCGATGCTGGTCAACATCTTCCTGAAAAGCTCGGGCCTCGACTTCGCCATCTCGGCGATCGGCGTCCTGATCTTCGCGGGCCTCACCGCCTGGGATACCCAGAAGATCAAGGAGATGTACGACAGCAACGATGACGGCACCGTTTCGGGCCGCAAGTCGGTGATGGGCGCGCTGACGCTCTATCTCGACTTCATCAACCTGTTCCTGTTCATGCTGCGGTTCCTGGGCGATCGGCGCTAACGCCGCCGGACAGATTTGAAAGTTAAAACGCCCCGGCTTGAAGCCGGGGCGTTTTCTTTTTAGGACGGTGGGCATGAACATCCGCCCCACAATTACCGCCGATATCCCCGCCATCACGCGCATTTACGCGCATGCTGTTCTGCACGGCACGGCTACGTTCGAGCTTGAACCACCGGCCGAAGCCGAGATGCTGCGCCGCTTCGACAAGCTGCGCGCCGGCGCGTTTCCTTATGTCGTCGCCGAGATCGACGGCGCGGTCGTCGGCTATGCCTATGCCGCCTTGTTCCGCGAGCGGCCGGCCTATCGCTTTACCGTCGAGGATTCGATTTACATCGCGCCGGAGATGCACGGCCGCGGCATCGGCCGCGCATTGCTGATGCGGCTGATCGCCGACACCGAGGCGGCAGGCTATCGCCAGATGATCGCGGTGATCGGCGACTCCGCGCAGGCCGCCTCGATCGCGGTGCATCGCGCGTGCGGTTTCAGGGACGCCGGCGTGTTCGAAGCCGTCGGCTTCAAGTTCGGCCGCTGGCTCGACACCGTGCAGATGCAACGGGCGCTGGGGGATGGAAACGGGAAGGTGCCCAAATAATCTGTCGTCCCCGCGAAGGCGGGGACCCATAGCCACCGTCGAAGTTTGACCAAGAAAGTCGTCAAGCGTTCGTGTTTATCCGAAACATCACGGCGTATGGGCCCCCGCCTTCGCGGGGGAGACAAGGAACAAAGGCGGGGACGAAAAAAACTAACCGCCGACCACCGCCAGCGACTTGTCGATGACGCGCAAGACGCGATCCAGTTCGTGACCGCGGCGCAGGATGTGGCCGGTGGCGGAGATCACGCTGTAGGCGCCCTGGCGCTGCTCGAGCTTCGGATTTTTTTCGATGCGATACAGCGGCACTTCCGAGGCGCGGCGGAACACCGAAAACACCGCGCGGTCTTTCAGGAAGTCGATGGCGTAATCGCGCCATTCGCCGGCTGCGACCATGCGGCCGTACAGGTCGAGAATGCGGTTGAGTTCGCGGCGGTTGAAAGTGACCTGATTGAGAAAATTCACGGGGGCGCCCGGACTTCGCACCGGGGATCCACCCCCGGGGAACTGGCTGGGATCGATATCGCCGGAACCGATACTCATGCGGCGCCTCCTTTTGTCATCAAACAATGATCGCGCCGCCGGCGTTCCCCGGCAAGTGCCCCGCTCCGGCAACATTTGGCGAAAAACGCACGCAAAGACCGAACTTTCGATCACGAACTCGTTAGATGCCCTCACAATAACGCCCTATTTCGGTCAATCGGCGGTCATGAGGGCTTGGGATAAATGCACCGTTGCCTCAAGGCCCGGTCCGGTTGATCTCCGGATTCCTCAGCCCCCCAGCCCCCCGGGGGTCAGTCGACCGGGCCAGTTTGGGTAGCGTCGCGTTTTTAAGTGAAGCGTTGGATTCGAATCCCCTAGTCTTCGGGTCGGCAAATCGCCGGCCCGTTTTTTTTGGGGTCGATATAAAATCAAATAGCGAAGGCTGGCTTGCTTAGCGAACGCTGATTTGCGCGGCGCCGAGCATGACGCCTGGTTTGGCGGCGACGCCGCTTTGCACGACCACCGCGAGCCGGTCGATATCTCCAAGCGCGTAGTTCGCATTGGGCAGATCGCTGAGCGCCATGCTGAACGTCTCGGCTTTTCCGGTCCAGACGCCGAGCTTGACCCAGCGCCGCACGACATTGTGGTATGTCAACGTGCGGCCATTGTTTTCGCCGCGCCCGATGGCGACCGGCGCGCTCGTCGTGACCGGGCACAGCCAGACCTCGGCGCTGTCCGGCGTGCCATCCGCGCCCGCCACATCTACCGTGATCTTTCCGTCGACGACCGTCATCTTGACCGGCAAGGTCAGGGTCTTTGTGTTCTGCCGGGTCTGGGCGATCGCTTTTTCAATCGCCGCTCTGTCGCTGCCGAGAACATGCACGACGCCGTTGATCACCGCCTGCGGCGTATAGACGTCGCGGTCGCCACGGGCGGACGAATAGGCGCGCTGGCGGTTGCTGTGGCCATGCAGCGCGAGCGTATCCTTCCAGCCGAGATAATCCCAATAATCGACCGCGAGACTCATCGTCACCAATGACGGATCGCGCGCGAGTTCGCCCAATAATTTGTCGGCCGGCGGGCAGGACGAGCAGCCCTGGCTGGTAAATAATTCGATGACCGCGCGCGGTTCGCCGGCATTTGCCGCCGGCGCCGGGACAAGCAGCGCCCCGACCAGCGCGGCAAGACAGATCGATGCGCGATGTTTCATGCCTGGTCCCCAGGGCCCCCACCCCGAAAGACGCCATATAAAGCGCTTCGCCGATCACCCGCCACTCACTTCAAGGTGAGTGGCGGGAAGGCTAGCGCTTTTTGATTTTCATTATGAACGGCAATCAACCAGCCAATTGCCGCAGCACATACTGCAGGATACCGCCGCTCTTAAAGTAGTCGAGTTCATCGACGGTATCGATGCGGCAGATCAGCGGAACCCGCTTGAGCGTGCCGTTGCCGGACACGATCTCGGCGATCAACTTCTGGCGCGGCTTGAGATCGCCGTGCAGTCCGCGGATCGTCACCGTCTCGTCACCCTTCAGGCCGAGCGACTTCCACGAGGTGCCTTCCTCGAAGTTCAGCGGCACGACGCCCATGCCGATCAGGTTCGAGCGATGGATGCGCTCAAACGATTCGGTAATGACGGCGCGCACGCCGAGCAGCACCGTGCCCTTGGCCGCCCAGTCGCGCGACGAGCCGGTGCCGTATTCCTTGCCGCCGAAGATTACCAGCGGCACCTTGTCTTCCTTGTACTTCATCGCGGCGTCGTAGATCGGCAGCTGCTTCTTCGACGGATAGTGGATGGTGACGCCGCCTTCGACGCCCGGCACCATCTGGTTCTTGATGCGGATGTTGCCGAACGTGCCGCGCATCATCACCTGATGGTTGCCGCGGCGCGTGCCGTACTGGTTGAAGTCCTTCGGCCGCACCTGATGATCGCGCAGGTATTCGCCGGCCGGGCTGGATTCCTTGATCGAACCGGCGGGCGAAATGTGGTCCGTCGTGATCGAGTCGAGGAGCAAGGCGAGGACGCGCGCATCGACGATATCCTCGAGCGGCTTCGGCGCCTTCTTCATGCCCTCGAAATAAGGCGGGTTCTGCACATAGGTCGACCGGTCGTCCCAGGAATAGGTCAGACCGCCCTTGACGCTGATCTTGCGCCAGTTGGCGTCACCCTTGAACACGTCGGCGTATTTCTTGGCGAAGATCTTCTTGGTGACATTCTTGGCGACGAACGCGGCGATTTCCTTGTTCGACGGCCAGATGTCTTTCAGAAAGACGTTCTTGCCCTTCTGATCGGTGCCGATCGGGTCCTTCGACATGTCGACATACATCGAACCGGCCAGCGCATAGGCGACCACCAAAGGCGGCGACGCCAGATAATTGGCGCGCACGTCGGCGTTGACGCGACCCTCGAAGTTACGGTTGCCGGACAGCACCGCGGCGCCGACCAGATCGTTCTTGTTGATCGCTTCGGAAATTTCCTCCGGCAGCGGGCCGGAATTGCCGATGCAGGTGGTGCAGCCGAAGCCGACGAGGTTGAAACCGACCTTGTCGAGATCCTTCTGCAGGCCCGCGGTCTCGAGATATTCGGCGACGACCTGCGAGCCCGGCGCCAGCGAGGTTTTCACCCACGGCTTGGCGGTGAGGCCCTTGGCCGCCGCGTTGCGCGCCAGGAGTCCCGCGCCGATCATCACGCTCGGATTCGAGGTATTGGTGCAGGAGGTGATCGCCGCGATCACCACGTCGCCATTGCCGAGATCGTATTTGCGATCGGTGACCGGCACGCGCTTATGCAGCTCGTCGCCTTTGTTGTATTCCTTCGACATCGACGTTGTGAAGCCGCCTTTGACGTCTTTCAGCGTGATGCGGTCCTGCGGGCGCTTCGGTCCCGACAGCGACGGCTCGACGGTGGCGAGATCGAGCTTGAGGATGTCGGTGAACATCGGGTCCGGCGTCGATTTCTCGCGGAACATGCCCTGCGCCTTGGCGTAGGCCGCGACCAGCTTGACCACGTCCGGCGGCCGGTTGGTGTCCTTGAGATTCTGGATGGTGTCTTCGTCGATCGGCGAGAAGCCGCAGGTCGCGCCGTATTCCGGCGCCATGTTGCCGAGCGTGGCGCGGTCGGCGATGCTCAGATGCGTCAGGCCGGCGCCGAAGAATTCGACGAACTTGCCGACCACGCCGCGCGCGCGCAGCAT
>CANKBJ010000125.1 GCA_947479905.1 Bradyrhizobiaceae bacterium | reverse complement strand
CCGGGCGATCGAGCTTGAGAATGTTGTCGGCTTCCGAGCGCAGCAGCGCGATTTCTTCCTCCGAGAAGCAATCGGGAAAGAAGACATAGCCCTGCTCGTCGAAGGCTTTGACCTGGTCGGCGGACAACTTCATGGACGCGCGCTCCCTGTTGAGGTTGCGGCCGTTATTCCGGCTCTGCGTTGCCGCCTATTTTAGGCGCTGATCGGCCAATGCGCCATCGTCTTCGAGGCCGGAGCCGGGGCTCATGGCGCGCTGCAACACGAAAATAAAGGCCAGGATCATGACCGGCGCGGCGAGCGGTACCGATACCGCCTCGGCGACCGAGCGCGCGATCAGCGGCACTAGCCACAGCGCGGCGAGCACCAATTTGTGCCAGGCGCAGAAGCCGTCGCGCTGTCCGTCGATGGCGAGGAAGGCGATGGCGGGGGCCAGCAGCATCAGGTCGTAATCGAGGCAGAACGGCGTCGCCAACAGCGTGCCGATCAGCAGGGCCGTTGCCTTGAGCGGGTAACTGGCGGCGCTGCGCCAGAACCAGACCAGCGCCCCGGCAACGCCGAGTGTGACCACGCTCTGTATGACATAGGCCAATGTGACGCCGCCGCCCCATAGCCGCACCCAGGCAAAGACGCTCTGCATTTTGAAGAAGCCGACATCGCCCTGTTCGAGCAGGACCGTGCGGGTGAAAGTCATCGACGCCAGGAACGCCGGCCAGACATCGGGGCCGAAGGCGACGAAGGTCGCCAGCAGCAGCGCGACGACTGTCGCGGCGGCGGCCAGGATGACGCGCCAGCGGCCGGTGGCGATCAGCACCAAGGGAATCATCAGGCCGAATTGCGGCTTGTAGATCATCAGGCCGATGAGAATGCCGGCGACGAGCGGGCGGCGGTCGAGGACGGCAAGCGCGCCGGCGAACAGCGCGACGGTGAGAAAGCCGTTCTGGCCGTGGCCGAGATTGATGAACACGGCCGGGAAGGCGAGCGCGAGGAGGAGCCAAAGCCGGTCCAGCGCGGTGCCCTGCGATCCCGCAAGAACCGCCCGCATCGCCAGCAGATAGAGAATGAGCGTCGCCACCTGCCAGACAGTGAGCGCCGGCACATAGGGAAGGCCGGCGAGCGCTCCGGCGACCAACAGGAACACCGGCGGATATTGGAACGCGTAGTATTGCGTGGCGGGGCCGAAGATCGCCTGTTCGCGGGCAAAATGGGTGGCCTGGTCGAAAGCCAGTGCGGCCAGCCCGTCGCGGACCAAAGTGCCGGCGGCATAGAAGCTGGCAAAATCGGTGCCGAGCGGGCGGCCATAGCTGTCGTTCGGGCCGTCAGCGCCGGCCGCCAGATAGACGAGGCCGATCAGCGCGGCGGCCAGGACACCAAGCGCCACCAGCCGTACCCGCTCGCGGGTCAGAAAAGCGCCCGTGCGCAAAAAGGCAATGAATCCGGCCATAGGCGAAAGACTAAAGCCGCATGGCTTAAGGGAGGGTTAGGTCCATCAACAAGCTTGATCTCAGCATCAATCTTTGCGACTTGCTGTTGCCCGATTGGGCCTTTACGACACCCAAACTAAAGCCTTTCGGACCGATTTTTGGAGCTTTCAATGGCCTTTATCGCGGACAGCCTCAAGCGCATCAAGCCGTCGCCGACGATCGCGGTGACCGACAAGGCGCGCGCGCTCAAAGCCGCGGGCCGCAATGTCATCGGCCTGGGCGCCGGCGAGCCGGATTTCGACACGCCCGACAACATCAAAGAGGCGGCGATCAAGGCGATCCGCGAAGGCCGCGCGTCGAAATATACCGCGGTCGACGGCATCGCCGAACTGAAGGACGCCGTGTCGAAGAAGTTCAAGCGCGAGAACGGCCTCGACTACAAGCCGGCGCAGATCATTGTCGGCACCGGCGGCAAGCAGGTTCTGTACAACGCCTTCATGGCGACGCTGAACCCCGGCGACGAGGTCATCATCCCGGCGCCGTACTGGGTGAGCTATCCCGACATGGTCTATCTCGCCGGCGGCACGCCGGTCGAGGTGGTCTGCACCATGGAGTCGGGCTTCAAGCTCACCGCGGCGCAACTGGAAAAGGCGATCACGCCTAGAACTAAGTGGCTGCTCCTGAACTCGCCGTCGAACCCGACCGGCGCCGCCTATACGCGCGCCGAGCTGAAGGCGCTGACCGATGTGCTGATGAAGCACCCGCATGTCTATGTCATGACCGACGACATGTACGAGCACCTGACCTATGACGACTTCGTGTTCACGACGCCGGCGCAGGTCGAGCCGGCGCTTTATCCGCGCACCTTGACCATCAACGGCACGTCGAAGGCCTATTGCATGACCGGCTGGCGCATCGGCTATGCCGGCGGCCCGGTCGAGCTGATCAAAGCGATGGCGATGATCCAGTCGCAATCGACGTCGAACCCGGCGGCGGTGTCGCAATGGGCGGCGGTCGAGGCGCTCAACGGTCCGCAGGATTTCATCGCCAAGCACAACGTCATCTTCAAGGAGCGGCGCGACCTCGTCGTATCGATGCTCAACCAGGCCAATGGCATCAAGTGCCCGACGCCGGAAGGCGCGTTCTATGTCTATCCGTCCTGCGCCGGCACCATCGGCAAGGCGACGCCGGGCGGCAAGAAACTCGCCAGCGACGAGGACTTCGTCACTGAACTGCTGGAAGCCGAAGGCGTCGCGGTGGTGCAGGGCACGGCCTTCGGCCTTGGACCGGCGTTCCGCATTTCCTACGCGACGAAGACGTCGGACCTGGAAGACGCCTGCACGCGCATCCAGCGCTTTTGCGGGAATCTTAAATAAGATTGTCGTCCCCGCGAAGGCGGGGACCCATACGCCGCGGCCTATCGATAATGCACAGAGTATGGGCCCCCGCTATCTCAAGTCGGCTATAGCCGACTTGAGCAACCAATTGCCGACATCGGGTAAACCCGATGTCGGCGGGGACGACGACTAAGGCGAATCGCCCCCGCCTTCGCTATGGTCCGCGCATGATTCGTCCCGCCCTTGTTGCCCTCTCGCTCGTCGCCGCTCTGCTGACGCCCGCTGCCGCGCAGGAGCGCGTTACCGTCGGCACCACGCGCAGCATTGCCAACGCCGTGCTGTTTCTCGGCGTCGAGCAGGGCCATTTCAAAGCCGAGGGCCTCGACGTCGAGATGACCGCCTATGCCTCCGACCAGGAGGTGGTCGAGGCGCTGGCCGCCGGAGCCACCGATCTCGGTCTTGCCGGCTTCACCGCGACGGCGTTCACGCTGGCAGGCAGCGGCACGATCAAGGCGGTCGCCGCGCAGGTTCGCGAGAAGACCGACTATGAAGGCAACGACATCCTCGTCTCGAATTTCGCCTACGAGCGCGGCGTGCGCAAATTCGAGAACCTCGGCGGCACATCCTTCGCCACCTACCGGCTCGGCACCGCCATGCACTATCAACTCGGCCAGATCGCGCGCCTGAAGCAGTTCGATTTGCGCAGCGTCACCTTGAAGCCGCAGGGCTCGCTCGCCGATGTCGCGCGCGCGATCGCCACCGGCGCCGCCGACGCCGCCATTCTGCCCGGCACCGAGGCGCGCGCGCTGCTGACGGCCAATCAGGCGCGGCTCATCGGCTGGTATTCCGAAGTCGACCAGACGCAACTCGGCGCGCTGTTCGTGTCGAGCAAGGCGAGCGACGCGCGGCGCGAGACGCTGGAAAAATTCGTGCGCGCCTATCGCCGCGCCGCGACCGAATACGCCGCCGTCTTTCTGCACAACGATCGCTTCGGCAAGCGCGTGACTAACGCAAAGACCCGGGAAATGTCGGCCAGGATCGCGCGCTATGTATTTCCCGGCCGGCCGCTCGACACAGCCGGCGCCACGGTTGAAGCCGGCATTTTCAACATGGAGCCGCAGGCGCGGCTCGACCTCGCCGATATTGCGCGGCAGGTCGCCTGGTACCAGTCGCAGGCGCTGGTCGCCAAGGACGTCGAGGCGCGGCTGATCGTGGATTCGAGTTTTAAATAATTTTCGCGGTGCACTCTGCCGTTTTGGCAATAAATGTGACCGTGTTCCGGCTTGCCAGCCCCGCCAAGGCCTGAAACGATATCCAAACGGGCCGGGTAACATTGGTCCAACTCCCGGCCGAATTGGGAGGATACAAGATGGGACAGAACGGCAAGAGTCCCGACAAGAAGAGTCCAGCGGCGATAAGTTCAAAGGGTCCCCGGTGCATCGCGCTGGTGGGCCCGTTCCAGAGCGGCAAGACAACGCTGCTAGAAGCGATACTTGCGCGAACCGGCGCCGTTCCGCGCCAGGGCACGGTTGAGACCGGCACCACCGTCGGCGACGCTTCAAGGGAAGCGCGCCATCACAAGATGAGCGTCGAGGCGTCCTTCGCCACCACCCAGTTCATGGGCGACAGCTACACTTTCATCGATTGTCCCGGTTCGATCGAATTCATTCACGACATGCGCTGCGTGTTACCGGCGGTCGATGCCGCCGTCGTCGTCTGCGAGGCGGACGAAAAGAAAGTGCCGCAACTGCAATTGATCCTGCGCGAACTCGAAGACGCGAAGATTCCGCATTTCCTGTTTCTCAACAAGATCGACAAGGCCGACAAGCGCGTGCGCGAAACGATCAAGCTGTTGCAGCCGGCCTCGCGCATTCCGCTGCTGCTGCGCCAGATCCCGATCTGGAACGGCACCATCGTCTCCGGCTTCGTCGATCTCGCGCTCGAGCGCGCCCATGTTTACAAGGAGCACGCCGCCTCCGAAGTGATCGAGCTCGCCGGCGAAAACCGCGACCGCGAGAAGGAAGCGCGCTTCACCATGCTGGAGACGCTCGCTGATCACGACGACGAATTGCTCGAACAGCTGCTCGGCGACATGGAGCCGCCGCGCGACAAGGTGTTCGACGATCTGGCCAAGGAATTGCGCGAAGGCGTGGTCTGTCCGGTGCTGATCGGCTGCGCCACACGCTCGAACGGCGTGCTGCGGCTGATGAAGGCGCTGCGCCACGAGGCGCCGACCATCGCCGACACCGCGCAGCGCCTCGGCATCAAAGCTGGCTATGACGCCGCGGCTTTGGTGCTCAAGACCTATCAAACGCCGCACGGCGGCAAGATGTCGATGGTCCGTCTGCTCACTGGCGAGGCCGGCGACGGCACGACGTTTCTGACGCCAAACTCGGAAGCCGGCCGCGTTTCCGGCGTGTTCACGGCGATGGGCGCCAACTTCATCAAGCGGGCGCAAGCCATAACAGGCGATACGGTTGCCTTCGGCAAACTCGATGGCGCCAAAACCGGCCACACATTGTCATCGGGGCGCCAGGCGCGCGGCGCGATGGCGACAGTCAAGCCCTATGCTCCCGTCCTCGCCCTCGCGGTGCAGGCCAGGGAGCGCAAGGACGACGTCAAGCTCGGCCAGGCTTTCGTCAAGCTGACCGACGAAGATCCGTCATTGCGCGTCGATCACAATGCCGAAAGCCACGAGATGGTGATCTGGGGCCAGGGCGAGATGCATCTGCGCGTCGTCACCGAGCGGCTCGGCGAACGCTTCCAGGTGCCGGTGCTGACGCGGCCGCCGAGCGTCGGCTACCGCGAGACCATCCGCAAGCCGATCAGCATTCGCGGCCGGCACAAGAAGCAGTCCGGCGGTCATGGCGCCTTCGGCGATGTAGTCGTCGAGATCAGACCGCTGCCGCGCTCAGGCGGTTTCAAGTTCGAGGACAAGATCACCGGCGGCGTGGTGCCGCGCAATTACATCCCGGCGGTGGAGGAGGGCGTCGTCGACGCACTCAAGCACGGACCGCTCGGCTTTCCGGTGGTCGATATCGCGGTGGCGCTGACCGACGGCTCGTATCATACGGTCGATTCCTCCGACATGGCGTTCCGCACCGCCGGCCGTATCGCTATCGTCGACGGTCTGCCGCAGTGCCAGCCGGTGCTGCTGGAGCCGATCTATCTGGTCGAGATCGTCTGCCCCAATGACGCGACCGCGCGCATGAACGCGATTTTGTCGGGGCGGCGCGGCCATATTCTCGGCTTCGATACGCGCGAGGGCTGGGACGGCTGGGATACGGTGCGCGCGCAGATGCCGGAATCCGAAATCGGCGACCTCATCATCGAGGTGCGTTCGGCCACCGCCGGCGTCGGCTCGTTCACTTTCAAGTTCGACCATATGGCCGAACTGACCGGGCGCACGGCCGACCAGATCGTGGCGGCAAGAAGCGCGGCGGAGTAGCAAGGCTGTCGTCCCCGACCGACATCGGGTTTCCCCGATGTCGGCAATTTAGTTGCTCAAGTCGGCTATAGCCGACTTGAGACGGCGGGGACCCATACGCCGCGGCGCAGGCTTGGGGGGACAGCAGGCGTTGCCTTGCTTCTTCCAAATCGCGCCTATCCGGGAAAGGTGGTTATGGGTCCCCGCAATAGGCTGAGCGAAGCGACGCCGTCCTTCGGACGGCTATGCGCGGGGACGACAGGAACGGACAACCATCCGTGACTTGCCTGTGACCGGGCGCCGCCGTACCTCTTGGACTACCAATTCCGAGAGGGTGCCACGATGAACATTATTCGCCGCCGCGGCTGGGAAATTCCCGAAAGCCAGCTCACGCCCGAGCACCTCGCTTTCAACCGGCGCAGGCTGTTGATCGGCGGCGCAGCGGCGATGGCGCTGTCGCCGGTGGCGGCGCAGGCGCAGCGCGTCACTGACCTGGCCAACATGCCGGACCCGACAGCCGATCTCTATCCGGCCAAGCTCAACGCCAAATACAAGCTCGACCGGCCGATCACCGACGAGAAGGTCAACGCCAACTACAATAATTTCTACGAATTCGGCGAGCAGAAGACCATCGCCAGCGCGGCGCAGGCGCTCAATATCCGGCCATGGACGATCAAGATCGACGGCATGGTGGAAAAGCCGTTCGAGATCGGCATCGATGAACTGATCCGCAAGGTGGGCATCGAGGAGCGCACCTACCGCCATCGCTGCGTCGAAGCCTGGAGCATGGCGATCGCCTGGAGCGGCTTTCCGCTGGCCAAGCTCGTCGAACTTGCCAAGCCGCTCGGCTCGGCGAAATATTTACAGATGCGGACCTTCATGGATCCGAAGGTCGCCTTCGGCCAGAAGAAGAGCTGGTATCCCTGGCCCTACACCGAAGGGCTGACGATGGCCGAGGCGACCAACGAACTCGCTTTCCTCGCGACCGGCGCCTATGGCCATCCGATGGCCAAGCAGCACGGCGCGCCGATCCGTCTGGCGGTGCCGTGGAAATACGGCTTCAAGTCGGTGAAGTCGATCAACCACTTCACCTTCACCGACAAGCAGCCGAAGACCTATTGGGAAGCCTTGCAGGCGTCGGAATACGGCTTCTGGGCCAACGTCAATCCGGCCGTGCCGCATCCGCGCTGGAGTCAGGCCGACGAGGAAATCATCGGCACCGGCGAGCGCAAGCCGACCCTGCTGTTCAATGGCTACGGCGAATTCGTCGCCGACCTCTACAAGGGTCTGGAAAAAGAACGCCTGTGGGCGTGATCGCGCCCACAGGCGTCCGTCATTGGCGCTAACGTCAAGCTGCGTCGCGCAACCGGCGCGGTGTGGTCGTCGCCGAGGGGGTTACGGCAACGTCGCGCGTCTTGCCCTTCAGCTTGAAGGTCGCCAAAGCCTGCATCAATTTGCTGCCCTGTTTTTCCAGACCGCCGGTGGCGGTGGCCGCCTGCTGGACCAGCGCGGCATTGCGCTGGGTGACTTCGTCCATCTGGGTGATGACGTCGTTGACCTGACCGATGCCGGCGCTTTGTTCGACCGACGCCGTCGAGATTTCGCGGATGATGCCGGCGACGTCGTTCACCGAAGCGATGATCTCTTCCATCGTCGCGCCGGCCTGCCGCGCCAGCACGGTGCCGCTTTGCACCTTCTCGCTCGAATCGTCGATCAACTGCTTGATCTCCTTCGCGGCTTCCGCCGAACGCTGCGCCAGGCTGCGCACCTCGGTGGCAACGACAGCGAAGCCGCGGCCGGCTTCGCCGGCGCGCGCCGCCTCGACCGCGGCGTTGAGCGCCAGCAGGTTGGTCTGCGAGGCGATGCCGTTGATGATGCCGACGATGTCGGAAATCTTGACCGAGGACTCGCTGATTTCGGCGATGGTCGAGACGATCCGGCCCATGATGGCGCCGCCTTTGTCGGCGGTACCGAGCGCCTTGCGCGCCACTTCGGTGCCGCGCGTCGAATGATCGGCATTGAGCTTCACCGTCGAGGTCAGCTCTTCCATGCTGGCGGCGGTTTCCTCGAGCGAGGCAGCCTGCGAGTCGGTGCGTTCCGACAGATCGACATTGCCATTGGCGATATCGGCGGTCGCGGTCAGCATGTTGCCGAAGTTGTTGCGGACGTCGCCGAGGATGCTGTGCAGGTTGGTGTTGAGCTGATACAGCGCGCGCATCAGTTGGCCCATTTCGTCCGGCCGGTTGGTTTCAAAGGTGCCGGTGAGGTCGCCACCGGCCATCGCCTGCGTCGAGCGGATGACGGCCGTCAGCGGCGCGACGACCTTGCGCGCCAGGAACCACCACAGCCCGCCGGCCGCGGCCATGGCAACGACCGCGAGAGCGGTGAGCCAGACATTATGACCGCTTTGCGCCAGCGCTTCCGAGGTGAAATTCACCCAGCCGAGCGCGCCGATAACGGCGAGCAGCGGCGCAAAGACGAGGCCGATGCGCTGGCCGAGCGACAATTGCGCGGCCGCCTTGATGCGCGCGACCCGGCCCGATCCGAGCACGCGGCCATGGCGCAGCACGACATGGCCGGGATTCTCTCGCTCGATCTTGTAGAGGGCGGTCGCGGCGTTGACCTGCTCGCGCGTCGGCTTGGTGCGCACCGAGGTGTAGCCGATGCATTTGCCGTTCTCGACGATCGGCGTGACGATCGCCAGCACCCAGTAATATTGGCCGTTCTTGCGCCGGTTCTTGACGAGACCCATCCACGGCAGGCCCGCCTTGATCGTCGCCCACAAATCGGCGAAAGCGGAGGCGGGCATGTCTGGATGGCGCAGGATGTTCTGCGGCGCGCCGATCAATTCCTCCTCGGTGTAGCCGCTGGCTTCGATGAAGTAGGGATTGACGTAATTGATATGACCCTTGAGATCGGTCATCGACACGATGGCGAGATCGTCGCTGACCATGAATTCGGAATCGACGACCGGCGTATTGAGGCGCATAGCGGGCTCCATGCTTCGCGCGCGCAACGTTGGCGGCGCTTATCGTCAAGGTCCTCGACGTCGACTCTTTGCGACGGAACTCTGCCCACGAAACTATGGTTTCCGGTTTCTAATGTGGTTAACAATTGCCGCCGCGACGGGTCGAAATTGCCAAACTGGTTTGTCCTTTTCGACGATGGGAGGCGTTTTCCGCCGCCGCGCGGTAAGGATCGCGTCCGCGGGCATGACGCGACACGAATCATCCGGCCTGTCATCGGCGGGGGCATCGCTCCGGCGCGACCGGGCAGCCAGCCGCGGGGCCTATAGTTACGGAAAATTAATGTGGCCGGCCGCGACGGCAAGCTAACCTTCGGGTCAGTGACCGGCGGTAGCCCAAAGAGCCGGTTTCGTTAATGCCGGCCCAGACCGGCTTTGTCCAGGAAACGCTTAAGGACTTATATCCACGAAAAAGACGTTCGCATTGCTCGGCGCGGCCATCGCGGCCGTTGCCCTGTCGGCCGGCGGCGCAAACGCCCAGGCGCCGATCGTCATCAAGTTCAGCCATGTCGTTGCCAACGACACGCCGAAAGGCAAGGGCGCGCTCAAGTTCAAGGAACTTGCCGAGAAATACACCAACGGCAAGGTCAAGATCGAGGTCTATCCGAACTCGCAGCTGTTCAAGGACAAGGAAGAGATCGAAGCCCTGCAACTCGGCTCGGTGCAGATGCTGGCGCCTTCGACCGCCAAATTCGCACCGCTCGGCGCCAAGGAATTCGAAGCGCTCGATCTGCCTTATCTGTTCAAAGACGCGGCCGGCGATGTCGCTCGCTTTGCCGCGTCTGCTTGGAATGATGTGACCGGGGCGGCGTTCGCCCCGGTCCATCGTCGTTCTGTCGTTTAGGCTCAGGCGGCGCGGCGCTGCGCCTTGCGTTCGTTGCCGCGTCCGCCATTGCCGGTCGCACGGCCCGCCTGGGCGGCGGGCTCGTCGTGCTTGTGCTTCAGCTTGAACACTTCCAGAGCCTGCATCAGCTTGTTGCCCTGTCTTGCCAAGTTGCCGGTCGCGGCTGAGGCCTCCTCGACCAAGGCTGCGTTCTGCTGGGTGACTTCGTCCATTTGGGTGACGGCATCGTTGACCTGACCGATACCGGTGCTCTGCTCGACCGAGGCCGAGGAGATATCCGAGATCAGTCCGGTGACGCGATTGACCGCCGCCAGGATTTCCTGCATCGCGGCGCCGGCATTGTTGGCCAACACGGTCCCCGCATTTACCTTTTCGACCGACGTTTCGATCAACTGGCGGAT
>CANKBJ010000124.1 GCA_947479905.1 Bradyrhizobiaceae bacterium | reverse complement strand
CTGTCCGCCGACCGCCGAGGCGCTGCTCTACGGCGTGATGCTGTTGCAGAAGAAGATCCGCCGCACCGGCACGATCGAGCGGTAAGCGGAAAGCAAGATATGCTAGACATGCTCGACAGGTTAGGGGCCACGATCAAGACCGCGCTGCCGGGCGCGGTTACCGGCTATACGGTCGCCAACGGCGAACTGACGGTGACGGCGAACGCAGCCGACATCGTCAAGGTCGCGACCTTCCTGCGCGACGACCCGGCCTGCCAGTTCGTCTGCATCATCGACATAACGGCGGTGGATTGGCCGGCGCGCGCCCAGCGCTTCGACGTCGTCTATCATTTCATGTCGCCGCGGCTCAATCAGCGCGTCCGCGTCAAATGCCCGACCGACGAAGTGACGCCGGTACCGTCGCTGATCGATGTGTTCCGCGGCGCCGACTGGTTCGAGCGCGAGACCTACGATCTCTACGGCGTGCTGTTCACCGGCCATCCCGACATGCGGCGCATCCTCACCGACTACGGTTTCGAGGGCCATCCGCTGCGCAAGGATTTCCCGCTGACCGGCTTCGTCGAGGTGCGTTACGACGACGAACAGAAGCGCGTCGTTTACGACAAGGTAAAGCTGGCGCAGGAATTCCGCTCGTTCGACTTCCTCTCGCCCTGGGAAGGCACCGATTATTCGCTGCCGGGCGATGAGAAGGCCAAGGAACCGGGGCAGGGCAACAAGCTGACCGGCGAGCCTGACAAGAAGGTGTCGCCGTAATGGCCGAGACAGCGGTACGCAACTTCACCATCAACTTCGGCCCACAGCATCCGGCCGCGCACGGCGTGCTGCGTCTGGTGCTGGAACTCGACGGCGAAATCGTCGAGCGCGTCGATCCGCACATTGGTCTTCTGCATCGCGGCACCGAGAAGCTGATCGAGCACAAGACCTATTTGCAGGCGGTGCCGTATTTCGACCGGCTCGATTACGTCGCGCCGATGAACCAGGAACACGCGTTCTGCCTCGCAGTCGAGAAGCTGCTCGGCATCAGCGTGCCCAAGCGTGCGCAATATATCCGCGTTCTGTATTCCGAGATCGGGCGCTTGCTCTCACATTTGCTCAACGTCACCACGCAGGCGATGGACGTCGGCGCGCTGACGCCGCCGCTGTGGGGCTTCGAAGAGCGCGAAAAGCTGATGGTGTTCTACGAGCGGGTTTCCGGCTCGCGCATGCATGCGGCTTATTTCCGGCCGGGCGGCGTGCATCAGGACATGCCGAAGCAACTGATCGACGACGTCTATAACTTCTGCGATCCGTTCCTGAAGGTCGTCGGCGATCTCGACGCGCTGCTGACCGACAACCGCATTTTCAAGCAGCGCAATGTCGATATCGCCATTGTGAAGCTGGAAGACGCCTGGAACTGGGGCTTCTCCGGCGTGATGGTGCGCGGCTCGGGCGCCGCCTGGGATTTGCGCAAGTCGCAACCTTACGAGTGCTACAACGAACTCGACTTCGATATTCCGGTCGGCAAGAACGGCGACTGCTACGACCGCTATCTCATCCGCATGGAAGAGATGCGCCAGTCGGTCAAGATCATGAAGCAGTGCTGCGACAAGCTGCGTTCGCCCGAAGGGCAGGGTCCGGTATCGGCGGTTGACCAGAAGATCGTGCCGCCCAAGCGCGGCGAGATGAAGCGTTCGATGGAAGCCTTGATCCATCACTTCAAGCTCTACACCGAAGGCTTCCATGTGCCGGAAGGCGAAGTGTACGCCGCCGTCGAAGCGCCGAAGGGCGAGTTCGGCGTCTATCTCGTCGCCGACGGCACCAACAAGCCATACAAATGCAAAATCCGCGCGCCGGGTTTCGCGCATCTGCAGGCGATGGACTGGCTGTGCAAGGGCCATTTGCTGGCCGACGTTTCCGCCATTCTCGGCTCCATCGATATTGTGTTCGGGGAAGTTGATCGATGAGTGTCCGCCGTCTCGCCCCCGCCGAAGTGCAGCCGAAGGAATTTGCCTTCAACGCTGAGAATCTCGATTGGGCGAAGAAGCAGTTGCTGAAATTCCCGGAAGGTCGCCAGGCCTCGGCGGTCATTCCGTTGATGTGGCGCGCGCAGGAGCAGCATGCGGGCTGGCTGCCGGAAGCGGCGATCCGCTACGTCGCCGACATGCTCGGCATGGATTACATCCGCGCGCTCGAAGTGGCGACGTTCTACACGATGTTCCTGCTGCAACCGGTCGGCAAGAAGGCGCATATCCAGGTGTGCGGCACCACGCCATGCCGGCTGCGCGGCGCCGATGCGCTGTTCGAGGTCTGCAAGAACCGTATCGCGCACGAGCCGTTCGAACTGTCGGCCGACGGTAATTTCTCGTGGGAAGAGGTCGAGTGCCTCGGCGCTTGCGTCAACGCGCCGATGGCCCTGATCTGGAAAGACACCTACGAGGATCTCACCGCCGAAAGCTTCGAGAAACTGATCGACGGTTTTGCCGCGGGCAAGCCGCCGAAGCCGGGCCCGCAGATCGACCGGCAGTTTTCCGCGCCGGAAGGCGGCCCGACCACACTCAAGTCCGTGAAGGCTAAGTGATGCTCGCTGACAAGGATCGCATCTTTCAGAATCTCTACGGCCTGCATGACTGGGGCCTCAAAGGCGCGCGGTCGCGCGGCGCTTGGGACGGCACCAAGGCGATCCTTGAAAAAGGCCGCGACGGCATCGTCAATGAGATGAAAGCGTCGGGCCTGCGCGGCCGCGGCGGCGCCGGATTCCCGACCGGGCTGAAATGGTCGTTCATGCCGAAGGAGATCGGCGAGCGTCCGCATTACCTCGTCGTCAATGCCGACGAGTCCGAGCCCGGCACCTGCAAGGACCGCGAGATCATGCGGCACGATCCGCATTTGCTGGTCGAAGGCTGCCTGATCGCCGGCTTCGCCATGGGCGCGCATGTCGGCTACATCTATGTGCGCGGCGAATTCATCCGCGAGCGCGAGCATCTGCAGGCGGCGATTGATCAGGCCTACGACGCCAAGCTGATCGGAAAGAACAACGTCAATGGCTGGGATTTCGACCTCTACGTCGCGCACGGCGCCGGCGCTTACATTTGCGGCGAGGAAACAGCACTTCTCGAAAGCCTCGAGGGCAAGAAGGGCCAGCCGCGCCTGAAGCCGCCGTTCCCGGCCAATGTCGGCCTCTATGGCTGCCCGACCACCGTCAACAATGTCGAGTCGATCGCGGTCGCGCCGGATATCCTGCGGCGCGGCGCCGCTTGGTTCTCGTCATTCGGCAATCCGAACAATGTCGGCACCAAGCTGTTCTGCATTTCCGGGCATGTGAACAAGCCCTGCAACGTCGAAGAGGCGATGGGCATCACCTTCCGCGAATTGATCGAGACGCATTGCGGCGGCATTCGCGGCGGCTGGGACAATCTTAAGGCGGTGATCCCCGGCGGCTCGTCGGTGCGCATGGTGCCGGCGGCGCAGATCATCGACACGCCGATGGATTTCGACAGTCTCGGCAAATTGAAGTCCGGTCTCGGCACCGCCGCTGTCATCGTCATGGACAAGTCGACCGACCTCATTCGGGCTGTTGCTCGCCTCTCATATTTCTACAAGCACGAGAGCTGCGGCCAGTGTACGCCGTGCCGCGAGGGAACGGGGTGGATGTGGCGCGTGCTGACGCGCATGGCGGAGGGCCGTGCGCAAAAGCGCGAGATCGATATGCTGCTGGAAGTCACCAAGCAGATCGAGGGCCACACGATTTGCGCGCTCGGCGACGCGGCGGCCTGGCCGATCCAGGGTCTGATCGCGCATTTCCGGCACGAGATCGAAGAACGTATCGATGCCTATTCCCGCAACGCGGATCCGCACGGCGTGCGCGATCCTCTCTCGGTGGCGGCCGAATGAGTTATGAAAACAAGAGCCTGCGGTGTCGAAACTGCCGATTTTGGTGGCCGTTGCAGGACGACCTGCCGCTCGACAATCTGCGCCGGCACGCCACGCGCGGGCAGTGCCGCCGGCACGCACCACCGCCGGTCTCTGCCGAGCAGGAATGGGCCATTGTCCAGACGGGCGATTGGTGCGGGGAGCATTCGCATGTCGAAATGTGACGCCGCGCCGCGCCATCTCGCCCAGTTCAATATCGCGCGGATCAAATATCCGCTCGACGATCCGCGCATGGCTGACTTCGTCGGCAATGTCGCGCGCGTGAATGCGCTGGCCGACGGCATCGAGGGCTTTGTCTGGCGGCTGGCCGACGCCAGCGGCAACGCCATGGGCATGCAGGTTTACGGCGACCCGCGTGTGCTGCCGAATTTGACGGTGTGGGAGAATGTCGAAGCGCTCGAGCGTTTCGTCTGGAAGACGGTGCATAGCCGTTTTTACGGCCGGCGCGCCGAATGGTTCGAACATATCGAGACGCCTCTGGTGCTGTGGCACATTCCGGCCGGGCACAAGCCGGCGATGGCCGAAGGCGTCGAACGGCTTGAGTATTTAAAGGCGCATGGCCCGAGCGAATACGCCTTCGGCTGGAGCGACATGCCGCAGGCACACCATTGGAAAGCGGCGCGCTCCGGTGCGAGGCAAATGGACGAACACGCGGCAGGGAGGGCATGATGGCGCAGGAAGTCGACAATGTCGTTCTCGTTATGCTTCGGAAGATCGATGAACGTACCGATCGGATGGCAAGCGATCTGCAGGATTTGAAGACGCGCGTGACCTCGATCGAGGAAGGCCTGGCCGGCGTCAACCGGCGGCTGGACCGTTTGGATAACCGGGTTGAGAGAATTGAGCGCCGGCTCGAACTCACCGATGCAGTGCATTAGGCTTATTTGAATGACCAAAGTCATCATCGACAATGTTGAGATCGAAGTGGCGCCGGAGCTGACGCTGCTGCAGGCCTGCGAGCAGGCCGGCGCGGAAATCCCGCGCTTCTGCTTCCATGAGCGGCTGTCGATTGCCGGGAATTGCCGCATGTGCCTGATCGAGGTCAAAGGGGGCCCGCCGAAGCCGGTCGCCTCCTGCGCCATGAACGTGCGCGACTTGCGCCCGGGCCCGAACGGCGAGCCGCCGGTGATGTTCACCAAATCGCCGATGGTGAAGAAGGCGCGCGAAGGCGTGATGGAATTTCTGCTGATCAACCATCCGCTCGATTGCCCGATCTGCGATCAGGGCGGCGAGTGCGATCTGCAGGATCAGGCGATGGCTTACGGCGTCGACCACACGCGCTTCCAGGAAAACAAGCGCGCGGTCGAGGACAAATATATCGGCGCGCTGGTCAAGACGTCGATGAACCGCTGCATCCAGTGTACGCGCTGCATTCGTTTCTCGGCGGAAGTCGCCGGCGTCGCCGAACTCGGCGCCACCGGACGCGGCGAGGACATGGAGATCACCACCTATCTCGAAAAGGCGATGACCTCGGAGTTGCAGTCGAACGTCGTCGATCTGTGCCCGGTCGGCGCGCTGACCTCGAAGCCTTACGCCTTCGCGGCGCGGCCCTGGGAACTGATCAAGACGCAGTCGGTCGACGTCATGGACGCGGTCGGCTCGGCGATCCGCATCGATACGCGCGGCCGCGAAGTCATGCGCATCTTGCCGCGCACCAATGAAGACGTGAACGAGGAATGGATTTCCGACAAGACGCGGCATGTCGTCGACGGTCTGCGCACGCAGCGCCTCGACCAGCCTTATGTGCGCGAGAACGGCCGCCTGAGGCCGACGACGTGGAAAGAGGCATTCGCGCTGATCGCCGACAAGATGCGTCCGGTCGATAGCGCGAAGGTCGGCGCGCTGGCCGGTCAACTGGCCGGCGTCGAGGAAATGTTCGCGCTGAAAGCGATGATGAGCGCGCTCGGCGTCAAGAATATCGACGCGCGCTATCCCGGTTCGCCGCTGCATCCGAAACACGGCCGCGCCAGCTATCTGTTCAATTCGACCATCGCCGGCATCGAGCAGGCCGATGCGATCATGCTGATCGGCACCAATCCGCGCCGCGAAGCGCCGGTGCTCAATGCGCGCATTCGCAAGCGCTGGCGGCAGGGCAACGTGGTGGTCGGCGTCATCGGCGAGCAGGCCGACCTGACCTATCCCTACACTTATCTCGGCGCCGGGCCGGACAGTCTGGCGCAATTCGTCGCGCATCCGCCGGCCAAGAAGGAACGGCCGATGTTCATCATCGGCCAGGGCGCGCTCAACCGCGCCGATGGCGGTGCCATTCTCGGCATGGCGGCGAAAGCCGCCGCCTCGCTCGGCGTCGTCAAGGACGGCTGGAACGGCTTCAACATCCTGCACACGGAAGCGAGCCTGGTCGGCGCGCTCGATATCGGTTTTGTGCCGGGCGAGGGCGGTCTCGATACCGGCGGCATGCTGAAATCCGGCGCGCTCGATGTGTTGTTCCTGCTCGGCGTCGACGAAGTCGACGTGCCGGCCGGCCCCTTCGTCGTCTATATCGGCACGCATGGCGATCGCGGCGCGCATCGCGCCGACGTCATCCTGCCGGGCGCGGCCTATCCGGAGAAATCGGCGACATACGTCAACACCGAAGGCCGCGTACAAATGGGCAACCGCGCCGCGTTTCCGCCGGGCGATGCGCGCGAGGACTGGGCGATCCTGCGCGCTTTGTCCGACGTGCTCGGCTGCAAGCTGCCTTACGATACGCTCGGCGCGCTGCGCCAGGCGCTCTACGCCGCGCATCCGCACATGATGCGGCTCGATCAGATTGCGCGCTCAGACAGCGCCGATATCGCCAAGCTTGCCAAACTGGGCGGTACCGCCGAGAAATCGGCGCTGGTGTCGCCGGTGAGCAATTTCTACTTCACCAATCCGATCGCGCGCGCGTCCGCGGTCATGGCCGAGTGTTCGGCGCTGGCGCAAGGCGCGCCGCGAACGCTCACGGCGGCGGAGTAGGGCCATGGAATTCTTCTGGACCTATCTCTGGCCGCTGATCGTCATCCTGGCGCAATCGGTGCTGCTGCTGGTCGTGCTGCTGGTGGCGATTGCCTACATCCTGCTTGCCGACCGCAAGATCTGGGCGGCGGTGCAAATGCGGCGCGGCCCCAACGTGGTTGGGCCGTTCGGCCTTTTCCAGTCTTTCGCCGACTTGCTCAAGTTCATGGTCAAGGAGCCGGTCATTCCGGCCGGCGCCAACAAGGGCGTGTTCCTGCTGGCGCCGCTGATCACCTGCGTTCTGGCGCTCGCCGCCTGGGCGGTGATCCCGGTCAATGTCGGCTGGGCGATTGCCGACATCAATGTCGGAGTTCTCTACATCTTCGCCGTGTCGTCCTTGATGGTCTATGGCGTGATCATGGCGGGCTGGGCGTCGAACTCGAAGTATCCGTTCCTCGCGGCACTCCGTTCGGCGGCGCAAATGGTGTCCTACGAAGTCTCCATCGGCTTCGTCATCATCACCGTGCTGCTGTGCGCCGGCTCGCTGAATTTGACGGCCATCGTCGAAGCGCAGAACGGGCCTTACGGCATCTTCTCGTGGTACTGGCTGCCGCTGTTCCCGATGTTCATCGTGTTCTTCATTTCGGCTTTGGCGGAAACCAACCGGCCGCCCTTCGATCTGGTCGAGGCGGAATCCGAACTGGTCGCCGGCTTCATGGTCGAATACGGCTCGTCGCCTTACATGATGTTCATGCTCGGCGAATACGTGGCGATTGCCACGATGTGCGCGATGGGCACGATCCTGTTCCTCGGCGGCTGGCTGCCGCCGGTGCCTTACGCGCCCTTTACCTGGGTACCCGGCATCATCTGGTTCGTGCTGAAAGCCTTCTTCCTGTTTTTCGGCTTCGCCATGGTCAAGGCCATCGTGCCGCGCTACCGCTACGACCAGTTGATGCGTCTCGGCTGGAAGGTGTTTCTGCCGCTGTCGCTGGCGATGGTCGTCATTGTCGCCGGTGTGCTGCAGTACGGCCATCTGGCCACAGCGGCGATGAAATGAGGACTTCGATGAGGTTAGATCGCGCAGCCAAGGCTTTGTTCTTGTGGGAATTCGTGACCGGCATGGTGCTGGCCATGAAGTATTTCTTCAAGCCGAAGTCGACGCTGAACTATCCGTTCGAGAAGGGCCCGATTTCGCCGCGTTTCCGCGGAGAGCATGCGCTGCGCCGTTATCCGAACGGCGAGGAGCGCTGCATCGCGTGCAAACTATGCGAGGCGATCTGCCCGGCGCAGGCGATCACCATCGAGGCAGGTCCCCGCCGCAATGACGGCACGCGGCGCACCACGCGCTACGACATCGACATGGTGAAGTGCATCTATTGCGGCCTGTGCCAGGAAGCCTGCCCGGTCGACGCCATCGTCGAAGGCCCCAATTTCGAATTCGCCACCGAGACCCGCGAAGAACTCTACTATGACAAGGATCGCCTGCTCGCCAACGGCGACCGCTGGGAACGCGAGATCGCCAAGAACATGGCGCTCGACGCGCCTTACAGGTAACCACGATGATCGCCGCCGCCTTCTTTTATCTCTTCGCCGGCATTCTGGTCGCGAGCGCCTTCATGGTGATCGCGTCGAAGAACCCGGTGCATTCGGTGCTCTATCTCATCCTCGCTTTCGTCAACGCCGCCGGCCTGTTCGTGATGATGGGCGCGGAGTTCCTGGCGATGATCCTGGTCGTCGTTTATGTCGGCGCGGTCGCGGTGCTGTTCCTGTTCGTCGTCATGATGCTCGACGTCGATTTCGCCGAACTGAAGAAGGGCGTGCTGCAATACCTGCCGGTTGGACTTTTGCTCGGCGGCATCTTCCTCGCCGAACTGCTGCTGGTGGTCGGCTCCTGGGTCATCGGACCCGGCGTACCGAAGGCGATTACAGCGCCGATCCCGACCGGTATATCCAACACCGAAGCCATCGGCCTCGTGCTCTATACGAAGTACGTCTATTTCTTCCAGATATCGGGCATGATCCTCCTGGTCGCCATGATCGGCGCCATCGTGCTGACGTTGCGGCACAAGGAGCGCGTCAAGCGGCAGAACATCTCGGCGCAGAATGCGCGCACACCGGAGATGTCGATGCAGGTCGTTAAGGTCCGCCAGGGGCAGGGGCTTGGCAGCAACTCGGTTGACGCTAACAGCACCGGGAGCGCGTCATGACAATCGGTCTCGGTCATTATCTGTCGGTCGCCGCCATCCTGTTCACGCTGGGCATCTTCGGCATCTTCCTGAACCGCAAGAACGTCATCATCATCCTGATGTCGATCGAACTGATCCTGCTCGCGGTCAACATCAACCTGGTGGCGTTCTCGACCCATCTCGGCGATATCGTCGGTCAGATTTTCGCGCTGCTGGTCTTGACGGTCGCGGCGGCGGAAGCCGCCATCGGTCTCGCCATTCTCGTCGTCTTCTTCCGCAACCGCGGCACCATCGCGGTTGAGGATATCAATCTGATGAAGGGTTGAGATTTTACATTATGTATCAGGCCATCGTCTTTTTGCCGCTGCTCGGGGCCATTCTCGCCGGCCTGATCGCGCTGTTTGCCGCGCGCGCTCGCTTTCCGGGTGAAGCGCCGCTGCCCGGCGACGACGGTACGTCGCCGGCGCACGCTCACGCCCATGCTTCGCACGACCATGCGCACGATCACGCCGCGCACGGTCATGACGACCATGGTCACGACGATCAAGGCCACGGCCCGGTCGAGCCGGCCGCCGCCGGATCGCGTCTGGTCGAGCTGATCACGACGACCTTGCTGTTCGTGTCGATGATCCTGTCCTGGATCGCGCTGGTGCAGGTCGGTTTCGGCGGCCATGACATGCGCGTTCCGGTGATGGAGTGGATCGGCTCGGGCTCGCTCAAGATCGACTGGGCGCTGCGTATCGATACTTTGACCGCGGTGATGCTCGTCGTCGTGACGTCGGTGTCGGCCGTCGTGCATCTCTATTCTATCGGCTACATGGCCGAGGACCCGTACCGGCCGCGCTTCTTCGGCTATCTGTCGGTGTTCACGTTCTTCATGCTGATGCTGGTGACGTCGGACAACCTGGTGCAGCTGTTCTTCGGCTGGGAGGGCGTCGGCCTCGCGAGTTATTTGCTGATCGGTTTCTGGTACCACAAGCCGGAGGCGAACGCCGCCGCGATCAAGGCTTTCGTCGTCAATCGGGTCGGCGATTTCGGCTTCGCGCTCGGCATTTTCGCGCTGTTCGCAATGACCGGCGCGGTCGATTTCGACACCGTGTTCGCGCAAGCGCCGTCCTTGAGCGGCAAGTTCATCGACTTCTTCGGCTGGCATGCCGATGCACTGACCTTGATCTGCCTGTTCCTGTTCATGGGCGCGATGGGCAAGTCGGCGCAGTTCCTGCTGCACACCTGGCTGCCGGACGCGATGGAAGGCCCGACGCCGGTCTCGGCGCTGATCCACGCCGCGACCATGGTCACCGCCGGCGTGTTCATGGTGGCGCGGCTGTCGCCTTTGTTTGAACTCGCCCCGAACGCGCAGACCTTCGTCACCTTCATCGGCGCGACCACGGCGATCTTCGCCGCGACCATCGGTCTGGTGCAAAACGACATCAAGCGCATCGTCGCTTACTCGACCTGTTCGCAGCTCGGCTACATGTTCGTCGCCATGGGCTGCGGT
>CANKBJ010000123.1 GCA_947479905.1 Bradyrhizobiaceae bacterium | reverse complement strand
GCCGCCGACTTCGCCACCATCCGCGGCTTCCTCTCAACCGCCAGAAAGCAGGGCTGGAACATCATCAAAGCCCTACAACAACACCCGGGAGATCTTGAAAAGGCGCTACGCGCAGCTTAAAACCACAAGGAAACCTGGGCAGTTACCTTAATTCCTTTGGTCGGGTGGCCGGACGCCCGGTTGATTTCCGGCCGGCTGGCGTCTTGCCAACCGTTGCCGCGACTATGACCCCGCCGCACTGAACACGTTCTGAGGGGCGCTGTTATCCGCCATTCAGCGACAGGCCGGCGCGATGGCGGAAACCGGGCAAGAACATGGCGGTCAGAATTTTTGGAATAGAGCGGACTAACCGCGCTTTTCCGTTGTTTTTCCTGTATCGGCCAGCGCGCCAGGTTATGCCGCTCACGATTTGTTTTTTCTGCCTCGCCGAATTTGGCCTTAAGCTTCCATCGTTCTTCCGCGTCGGCTCACACCCAATGAGGTCCGCCCATGTCCAAAGCCCCGACCCTGATCAAAGTGCTTCGCCATCTCGCCATGCTTGCCGTTGCCGCGCTTCTGGTCACGGCCGTCGGCGCAAAACCGCTTTTCGCCGCCGGCACCGACAGCCCGCCGCCGGCGGACGACGGCAAGAAGGACAAGAAAGGCAGCGCCATCGAGCAGCGGGAGCAGCAGCTCGCCCTGGCCAAGGAACACGCGAAATTCCTGCGCGACTATCGCGCCGCCCGCGAACTGATCCTGGCCGGTCACTATCAGGTCGGCATCGCCGCCATGCATGCGCTCCGTCATGACGAACATCCCGACGTCGCCAATTATATCGGCTACGCCAATCGCAAATTGGGCCAGTACGATCAGTCCAGGATCTGGTACGAGGCGGCGCTCAAGGCCGACCCGGCCCACACCCGCACCTGGTCCTATTACGGCATGTGGCATGCCGAACAGGGTAACCGGCTTAAGGCGCAGGACTACCTTGCCAAGGTCAACGCGCTGTGCGGCGACACGACCTGCAAGGAATACACCGAGCTCAAGGCCGTGATCGACGGTAAGGCGAGCTACTAGGCGCGCCCGTCCTTCCGACTGTTACTGCACCCGCCTCATCCTCGCGCGGCCGCGAAAGCGCCCGTGCCGAGGCTGGGGCGGCGCTGTTTTCAGGCTGTTAAAGAACCGCCGGGCGGCGGGTCCTCGCCTCGACAATCTTGCCGGAAGTCGTATAGAGCAGCGCGCGGCCGGTTTTGCTGCCGCTTCGCCTGCCATAGAGTGCGCCCATGACGTCGCCGGCCCAGACCTTCCAGCGTATCGCCTTCGTCGCCAGCCAGACGCCGGAGGCGCGCGCCGCGTTCGATCAACTGGTGGCGCGCTATGGCAATGCCGAAGCGCAAAACGCCGACGTCATCGTCGCGCTCGGGGGCGACGGCTTGATGCTGCAGACGCTGCACGACTTCCTGAAGTCCGGCAAACCGATCTACGGCATGCACCGCGGCACCGTCGGCTTCCTGATGAACGAATTCAATCTCGACGGGCTGGTCGAGCGCCTGGCGGCCGCGCACCGGACGATCATTCATCCGCTGGTGATGCAGGCGCGCGACGCGCAAGGCCATGTCCACGAGCACCGCGCCATCAATGAAGTATCGCTGTTCCGCCAGAGCGCGCAGGCCGCGCATCTGCGCATTCTGATCGATGGCCAGGAGCGACTGACCGAACTGGTCGCCGACGGCGTGCTGGTGGCGACGCCGGCCGGCTCCACCGCCTATAATCTGTCGGCGCAAGGCGCCATCATCCCGATCAACGCGCCGCTTCTGGCGCTGACGCCAATCAGTCCGTTCCGGCCGCGACGCTGGCGCGGCGCGCTCTTGCCGGACAAGGCCACGGTCACCATCGAGGTGCGGGACGCCGACAAGCGTCCGGTCGCCGCGGTCGCCGATCATGACGAGGTGCGCGACGTCCGCAGCGTCACCGTCAGCATGGACCACGGCATATCGCTCAATATGCTGTTCGATCCCGGCCACAATCTCGACGAACGCATCCTGCGCGAGCAATTCGGATTCTAAAAAATGAAGACGTTCGACTTTTCGGTGAACGGCAAACCGGTCAGCGTCGCGCTCCACAATGAAGACACGCCGCTGCTCGATGTATTGCGCAACGAACTCGGCTTGATGGGCACGCGCTTCGGCTGCGGGCTCGAGCAGTGCGGCTGCTGCATGGTGCTGATCGACGGTGCGCCGGAGAAATGCTGCGCCAGGCCGGTCTCGATCATCACCGGCAAAAACGTCACGACTGTCGAGGGTCTCGGCACGCCGGACGCACCACATCCGTTGCAACAGGCCTTCCTCGACGAGCAGGCCGGGCAATGCGGCTATTGCCTGTCCGGCATTCTCATATCCGCCAAGGCGCTGCTCGCGGCCAATCCGTCGCCGACCCGCGCGCAGATCGCGCTGGCGCTCGACGGCAATATCTGCCGCTGCGGCTCGCATAACCGTATCCTGCGCGCGGTCGAAAAAGCCGCCGCCGTCATGAGAGGAGCGTAACATATGAACGCTCCTTCGCTCCCCGGCCCGCTCAACGACAATCCGCGTCTCGATCTCTGGGTCTCGTTCCCTGCGCCCGGCAAGGTCGTGGTCAACACCGGCCGCGTCGAACTCGGCCAGGGCGTTCTCACCGCGATGGCGCAAGTCGCCGCCGACGAACTCGATGTTGCCATGACCCGTGTCAGCGTGCGCTCCGGCGTGACCGATGGCATGCCGAATGAAGGCTACACCGCCGGCAGTCAATCGATCCAGTTCGGCGGACTGGCGATGGGCCAGGCCTGCGCCGACGTGCGCGCTTTGTTCATCGATCACGCCGCCAGGATACTTGCCTGCGGCGCCAATGAACTCAGCGTGCGCGACGGCGCGTTCTTTCGCCATGGCGCCGCGACCGGCCACGACTACTGGACGCTTGCTCCCGCCATCGATCTTTCCGTCAATGCCAGCGGCCTTGCCCGGCGCAAGGCCTCGGCCGATCTCCGTTTTGTCGGCCAGAGCAGTGCGCGCACCGATTTGCCCGCCAAACTTTTCGGCGACGACGTGTTCATCCACGACATGAAGCTTGCCGGCATGAAGCATGCGCGCGTGGTGCGCCAGCCGAACAAAGGCGCATGCATCGGCACGATCGACGAAGCGGCGATACGCCGCGCCGCCAAGGGCGCCATTGAATTCGTCCGCAGCGGCGATTTTCTCGCCATCGTCGGCGACAACGAGACCGCCGTTGAGCTTGCCGGCGGAGCAAGCGTCAACCATGTGACATGGACGAACGTCGAGACGCCGACGCCGTTGCAGCAGGAAGCCAACTGGCTGGTGCAGCGTCCAGTCATCGACCGCCTGCTCGGCCCGCCGGAGCCTTCCGACGCGCAAGGCAAACAGCGCTTCGAGGCCACTTACACGCGCGGCTATCTGGCGCATGCCTCGATTTCGCCGTCCTGCGGACTGGCGCAATTCAAGGACGGCCATCTCACCGTCTGGACCCACTGCCAGGGCGTGTTTCCGTTGCGCGGCGCGCTGGCGCGCATGCTCAAGCTCGATGCGTCGAAGATTACCGTGCATCACGTGCAGGGCTCCGGCTGCTATGGCCATAACGGCGCCGACGACGCCGCCGCCGATGCCGCCGCGATCGCCATGCTTATGCCGGGCACGCCGATCCGCATTCGCTGGCGGCGCGAGGAAGAATTCATCTTTGAGCCGAAAAGTCCGGCGATGCTGGTCAAGGTGCGGGCACTGGTCGATGCCGACGGCAAGCCGTCAGACTGGACCGCGGAGATCTGGAGCGGAAACCACAACGGCCGTCCCGGCGGCGGCAACGCCTTGCTCGCAGGCTACGCCCTGCCCGATCAGGAGCCGCTGCCGCAGGCCAATGAAGTGCCGGAAGCGGCCGGCGGCGGCGCGACGCGCAATGCCGATCCGCTCTACGACATCGCCGACAAGCGCATCATCCACCACATGGTGACGGAGACGCCGGTGCGCGTTTCGGCGTTGCGCGGGCTTGGCGCCATGCCGAACGTGTTCGCGCTGGAATGCGCGATCGATGAGCTGGCCGAGCGAGCCGGCGTCGATCCGGTCGCCTATCGCCTCGCCATCACCACCGACATGCGTGCCCGCGCCGTGATCGAAAAGGTCGCGGCAATGGCGAATTGGCAAGCGAATGCGCCGGGCGGCAATGGCGCCGGCCGCGGCATTGCTTTCGCGCGCTACAAGAACCGCGCCGCCTATTCGGCCGTCGTGGTCGAGCTCGAGGTCGACGAGGAAATCCGCCTGCGCCATGTCTGGTGCGCCACCGACGGCGGCCTGATCGTCAATCCGGACGGCGCCATCAACCAGCTCGAAGGCGGCGTCATCCAGTCGGCAAGCTGGATGCTCAGGGAACAGGTGCGGCTCGATGGCGGCACTGCCTCGTTCGATTGGGACACTTACCCGGTTTTGAAATTCAGCGAAGTGCCGCCGATCGATATCGCGCTGATCAATCCGACCTCAAGCGACATGCCGCTCGGCGTCGGCGAAGCCACCGCCGGCCCCACCGCCGCCGCCATCGGCAACGCCGTCTCGCATGCGCTTGGGATTCGTCTGCGCGATCTGCCGCTGACGCGCGAGCGCATCATGGCGGCGCTATTGCAAGAATAAGCTAGTCCTCGTGCCCGTGTTTTAAAAAGTCGGTCACCAGATCGTTGAAGCGGTTGGCGCGCTCGTAATAGGCGGCGTGTCCCGCGCCCTTGAACAGATTGGTGCGTCCCTTTGGAAACAAGGTGCCGAGTTCTTCCAGTTCCGGCGACGGAAACAGCGGATCGTCGCTGCCACCGACCACCAGCACCGGAAATTCAACTGTCGATGCTTCCTCGGGCGTCACCGGGCGCGACTTGAAGCACGGCAGCGTCTCGACCGTCGGCGGCCCGCCGGACAAAGCCATGATCTCGGCATAGAGAAACGTCAGCGCCGGCTGATCCATATGCATGGTCGCGCCGACCGGCCCGTAAGGATGATAGGCGACGGCGAAGCGCTCGAACTCGCCGGCGCTGCGGATCGGCGGCACCCGGCCGCGCCGCGTCGTGCCGCCGAGTTGCGGCTGGCCCGGCGCAAGGCCGGCCTGACGCGCTTTCATGCGCGCATAGCGCTGCTCCCAGCCGGCACTCATCGTCGGCGTCACCATGCCGCCGACGCCGCAGACCAGAACCAGTTTATCGATGCGGTCCTTGTGCTCCATCGCGTAGTGCAGCGCCGGCGCCGAGCCGAGCGAGGCACCGACGATGCTGAACTTGTCGTCGCCGAACACATGGTCGGTCAAGGCGCGCAGATCGCCATAGAGCAAGTTGCCGTCGCCAAAATTGTAAGGCGCGTCCGGCCGCGAGCGGCCATAGCCGCGCTGATCGTAGATCAGGCAAGAGAAATGATGGCGCATATGCGCGATCTGCTGCCACCACGACAAATGCATGCCGCTGGCGCCGTGGATGAAAACCACCGGTGGGCCTTCGCCGTGCAATTCATAGTAAAGATCGACACCGTTCATTTTCAAAAACGACATGGCTGCTCCCGCTCGCTAGACCGACGGAGTTGGCAGCAGTTGAACGGCAATGGCAATGGGGTCTGTGAACAGCGCGCGGTAGCGTCTAGATCCGTCGCAGCGGATTGGTCAGCGCCAGAAAGAAGCCGCCGGTGGTGAACAGCGCCATCAGCAGAAACGCGGCTTGAAAAGCCGATGCGATATCGCCGGCAATCGCCGCGCGCTGATCGGCCGAAAGCGTCGCGCCGGCATTCTTGGCATGCTCGACCATGGCGGCGAACACCGCCGCCGCGTCGGGATTTCTGATCGCCAGCACGCCGAACAGAAGTGTCGCCACCAGCGCGGTGCCGAAAGCCGCGCCGATCGAGCGCGAGAATTGCACCGAGGCCGCCGCCTCGCCGAGCCGCATCTGTCCTGCCGCGCTTTGCACGCTGACCTGCACCACGCCCATCACCGTGCCCATGAACAGTCCGGTGAGCAGCAGCAGCACGGCAAGCCCCGTGGTGCCGAGGCCGGAGGCAAAGAACGCCAGCACGATAAAATTGCCGGTGCATAACGTCAGCCCGACAGTTGGAAATACAGTCGTCAGCCCGGTCGTATTGACCAGCCTGCCGGTCACCAGCGAGCCGGTGCCGATGCCGATGGTCAGCGGCACCAGCAGCAGGCCCGTGGTCGACGGTGTGAAGCCGCGCACCACTTCGAGATAGACCGGCAGAAAGGTGATCAGCGACACCAAAGCCGCGCCGTGACAGGCGGCGAGCGCATCCGAGCGCCAGATCGCCGGCTGGCGCAACAGCGCCAGCGGAATAAGCGGCGATGCCGCGCGGTTCTCCTGCCGCACCAGCAGCAACAGCGCGACGATGCCGGTGACGAACAGGACGCCGCCGAGCGGCAGACTCGCCAGTTCGACATGCTGAACCTGCTCGAGTGCCAGCAGCGTGGTGGCGACGAACAGCGTGAAGAAAAACAGCCCGCCCGGATCGGCGCGCCAAGGCAGACGTTCGGCCGTCGAATTAGGCAGCCGTGTCGTCAGCGCCATCGCGCCAAGGCCGATCGGTATATTGACCAGAAAGATCGATTGCCAGCCGAAATGCTCGGTGAGAAATCCGCCGGCGACCGGCCCGAACGTATTGGCGCAGACCGCGACGGCGGCGAGATAGCCCTGATAGCGCGCCCGCTCGCGCGGCGGAATGGTTTCGCCGACCAGAGCCTGCGACAAGGTCATCAGGCCGCCGCCGCCGAGGCCTTGCAGAACGCGCGCCAGCGCCAGGAGTTCGATGGTCGGCGCCATCGCGCACAACAACGAGGCGACCATGAAGACGCCGAGCGCGCTGAACATCACCTTGCGGCGGCCGAACGAGTCGCCGAGACGGCCATAGATCGGGGCGGCAACGGTCGCCGCGATTAGATACGAGACGACGATCCACGACGCGCGCTCGACCTCGCCGGTCGCCGCGGCGATCGCCGGCAACGCGGTGGCGACGATGGTCTGATCGACCACCGCCAGGAACATCGGCAGCATGATCGACGGAAAGATGGTGAGAAAGGCGGGCGGCTTCGGCGCGGCGGGTACCGCCGGCTGTCGCTGCTGATCGGTCTCGTGCGGCAAAGATGTGATCCTGACTTAGTGCGCCATCAGGACCGGCACGGCCGCATTGGCAAGAATATGGCGGGTGGCGCCGCCGAAGATCATCTGCCGCAATCGGCTCTGCGTATAGGCGCTCTTGACCACGAGATCGCAACCGAGCGACGCCGCGTGCTCGAGGGTCAACTCGCCAATGGCCTCGCCCGAGCTGCGCTCGGCTTTCGGAATCGTCAACGCCTCGGCGTTGACGCCGTTCCGACGCAGGTGGAGCGCCGCGTCCTCGCCCGAAGGCCCGGTCGTCGCGCCGCCCTCGGCCGTGAGCACGGTCACCTTTTCGGCGCGCTGCAATAAAGGCAGCGCAAAGGAATTGGTATGCGCCTGCTCGGTGCTGCGGTTCCAGGCGACCAGGACGTTGCGGCCGATGATTTTCGGCACCGCCTTCGGTACGATCAGCACCGGCCGGCCGGCGTCGAACAAGGCCGATTCGAGCGGCGGCATGCGTGGGTTTTCCGGCGCCGGCCCCGGACGGCCGAGCACGATCAGATCGAACACCCGCCCATAGCTGCCGATGTAGGCGTCCTCGGCGGCGTCCGCGCGCGGCCAGCCATAGGAATAGGCCGCTGGCGCTTGCCCGCCCGGCGGCACCTTGTGCGCCTGCATGAAGGCTTCGAATGCGGCCTTGGCCTCCTTGGCGGTGTCCGGCTCGAAGGCGCCCGATATTGCCAGGCTGGAGACCGGCTCGACCGTGACATAGGTTCCAGGTGATGGCCGAACCGCGAAACCCTCCATATAGCTGTCGAAAGCCGTCGCCATCAGGCGCGCCGCTTCCAGCACCGCCGGCATGGCGTCGTGGTCCTCGGTCGGGATCAGAATGGTTTTCATCGCAAACCGTCCGGTTGCTGCGCCAAGCCTGGGACAGGCCTTGTCGGATGCCGGGCCCGTCCTGGCCCGCCTGCCCAAGCTTAAATGCCGTCGCGGCAATAACCAGCGTTTATTGCGGATGCGTGTCGGCAGCAGGATGGCCGAAAATGCCGCCGAAACCGGCGCAAGCCGGTCCAGGTCGCCATCTCCACCCCTAAACCGTCCGTTAACGCCGCCCCGGTAGCCTGCAACCGAACTGGTATCGGGCGGGACGCCCGAGGCCCGGGGTGCCATGGTCCGGATCGATTTCAATCGGCTGCGTTTTCTCGTCATCGACGACAACGCTCACATGCGCCGAATGCTGCGCACACTTCTGCATGGTTTCGGCGCCCGCGAAGTTTACGAAGCGGAAGACGGCGCGGCCGGGTTAGAGGCTTTCACGCACTACATCCCCGACATCATCATCACCGACTGGGCGATGCCGATTTTCGACGGGCTGGAGCTGGCGCAGATGATCCGCCAGCCCGGCGCCAATGCCAATCCTTACGTCGCCATTATCATGCTCACCGGCCATTCCGAAAAGAAGCGCGTCACCGCGGCGCGCGACGCCGGCGTCACCGAATTTCTCGCCAAGCCGATCTCGGCCAAGGGGCTGTATCAGCGCATCGTCAACGTGGTCGCCAATCCGCGCCCGTTCATCAAGACCAAGACCTATTTCGGTCCCGACCGCCGCCGCAATGCGAACGCGGCCTATGTCGGCCCCGAGCGCCGCAAGGGCGGCAAGGCCGACACGATCCGACAAACCACATTGCTCGAAAAAGTCCGCTCTCCCGGCTGACAAAGGCAGTCTGAACCATGGCTCCGTACAAGAACACGGCCGCGATCGCCACCTACGGCGACCATGAGGTCATCAAACCGGAAAACAAACTGCGCAAGTATGTTTCCGACACGCCGTTCGTGCCGGGCGAGGACGATCCGGTCGCGCGCGCCGAAATGGCGCTGGCCGCGTTGTCGGGCGAATTCGGCGCGATGATGGATGAGGAATGCGCGCGTCTCGATAAGGAACGCCACGCCGTCATGGCCAATGGATTCACCAAGGCCAACAAGGAAGGCCTGTTCCACGCCGCGCACGACATCAAGGGTCAGGCTGCCACCTTCGGCTATCCGGCGGTGGCCTCCGCCGCCGACAGCCTGTGCCGGCTGATCGAATATACGCCGGATTCGAGCCGCATCCCGGCCAAGCTGGTAGACCAGCATGTCGACGCGGTGCGCGCCATCTATCGTGAATATTCGCGCTCCGACGCGCAAGATCTCGCCTCGATGCTGACCGTGCGCCTGCGCGAAGTGACCGACGAATTCCTGATCCACGAGAACCGCAACCGGCCGGATATTCTCGAGCAGATCACCGGCGCGCCGTCGGCCGTGCCGGAGTAAGCGGCGAACTACGCCACCATCCTTGCGTCTTCGATCCGCGCCACGAACGGCGCGGTCTGATCGTTGGCAACCAGATCGTCACAGAACATGCGGGCTTCCTCGCGCGCGGCTTCGACCGCGAAGCGCCGCAGCAGTGCCAGCAAGGACGCCATCTCCGGATTGCGTTCGGCCTCGTAAGCCGACAGCACGCGCTCGACCATGCGGCGCTTGAGACGCGACACGCCGCCCTGCTCGCCGACCAGCACGCCATCGCGCAACGCCGCGATCGCTTCGCGGAACGCCGGATAGGCGGCAGCCGGCAGGCCGGCCTTGCCGAACAACGCACGGAAGCCGGAAATATTCTTGTCGTGGATATAGCCGGTGACGCGGTCGAGCGGCATGCCGGACAATTCCGCCAGCGCTTCCTCGAACAGCACGACATTGCCGGACAACAGGGCGCGCAAAATCATGCCGGCGGTGAGTTGGCCGCTGGTGCGCAGATGGCGCATCAGTTCGCCGATTTCCTCGTAAGGCGTTTCGGCGGCCAGCGCCAAGGTCGCTTTCTCGCAGGCCTCGCGCGCGGCGTATTCGGCGTGTTCGGAGCCGAGCCAGTGCCGCGCGCTGACATAGCCGGCGAGCGTCTGCGACAGTTTCGCCAGCAAGGTCTGGCGCGCCGCCATCGGCAGATCGGCGCGGCTGACCAGATTCTCGCGGATCGGCGACAGATGGCCGAAACGATCGACAATGCGGTCGATCGAGAATGGCGCGATGTCGGCGTCGCTGTTTTCCAGGAGCGCGAGACAGGCTTGCGCCGGACCGACTTCGGCAATCGCCGCGGCCAGCGGCCGCGACAGCAGCGCGAGGCCGGCAATGGCGACCTGCGCCTCCGCATCGCCAGTGGCGAACAGATCGACGAGGTCTTCGTCGTTCAACAAAGGCGAGCGCGATAAGATCGGCAGCGCGACATCGGTCTGATCGGCGGCCAGCGCATGCACCACGATCGGCGGCGCCTTTTGCGCGGAGGCGAAGACTTCGGAAAGCGCACCGCGCACCAGCGGCGACGGATCGTCCAGCAGCATGATCATCGCGCCTTCGGCGGCGGCGAGATCGTCCTCGGACAAATCGGAATGGAGATAGGCGCGCGCCAGGGCGGACGTTGCTTCGGCCCGCTCGCCGGCGGACGCATAGCGGATCCATTGCAGAAACTGCCG
>CANKBJ010000122.1 GCA_947479905.1 Bradyrhizobiaceae bacterium | reverse complement strand
GAGGCACAGTCCGCCCACAGCGCTCGAAAGGGCCTGCCGGGTGGACAAAACGAAGCCGCTGCGGCGGAAAATCACTCTCGAAATCGGCTAACGGTGCGCGCCGGATGGTAGAAAATGCGCTGAACGAGCATAGTTCGAGGTGCCCTTAAATCAAGCGCCATCCAGAATGGCATGATGCTTCAGCAAGCCATCGAAGCATTTCAGAAAAATAGCAGCGGATTTTATTGGCAACTTTAACTTGCCAGATTGAGAATTGCGCGCGATGCGCCTGCGATCGCGACTCGTGTGTTGTCTATGCGAATGTTTGCTGTGCCGAGCCGGCGTGTTCGACGATTGTGTCGATGCGGCGCGGCCGCCTATGACCGGTCTATTCCCGTCGCGTCTCGAGCCAGCGCTTGAGATAGACCAGCGCCAGAGCGCGCTCGTCCTCGGTCGATTGCCGGTAGGCGCTGTCGTACAGCTTTTCGACCCAGGCCTGGTCGGTGGTGCGCGCCGAATCTTTCGCCAGCGTCAGCCACATCAGACCGCGCGCGGCCTGGCGCGGCACATGATCGCCGGCAAACAGCATGGCGCCCAGCATCGCCTGCGCCTGACACTGGCCCTTCTGCGCCGACAGGCCGAACCAGCGCAACGCCGTGCGCGGGTCCTGCGGCGCGCCGGTGCCGCTGAGATAGAGCTTGGCCAGATAATATTGCGCGTCGGGATCGCGGAAATAGGACGCGGCATAATCGAACATCTGCCGCGCCCGCTCGGGGTCGGCCTTGACCCGCGTGTTCGGAATGCCCTCGAGGTAATAGTGGCCGAGCGCGACGAAAGCGTTGGAGACGAAGCGGGCCTGCGGCGCGTCCGGATTATCCTCGGCATGGCGGTCGGCGATGCCGCGGAAGTAATCGAAGGCCTTGAGATCGTCCTGGGTGACACCGTCGCCGGCCGCGTACATGCGCCCCAACTTCCACTGCGCCAGCGCATGGCCGTTTTCGGCGGCGTATTCGAGCGAGCGCAGGCCCTTGTTCTTTTCGCCGGACTTGAGCCATTGTGCGCCTGAGCGGAACGCCTCCATCGGCGTGAGCACCGGCGCCGATGCCATCGCGTTTTCCGATTTGGAGCCGTCAAATGCGAGAGACGGCGTGGCGATAAGGGGCACGCCTGTGATGGCGAACGCCGACGCGGCCCGGAAGGCCACGCCGATGAACGCCATTCGCACGAGGGACTCAGGTGTCCGCATAACAGTGTTTCTCTGCCGCGCCGCCCGGATGGGTTACCGCGCCGTCGACGGCCGGACCCACCTGCTGCGCGTATTTCCAAAGATAGCCCGACGTCACATCGCTTTCGCGCGGCTTCCACTGCGCCTTGCGCTTGGCGAATTCGTCGTCGGAAATCTGAACGTCGATGGTGCCGTTGACGGCGTCGATGGCGATGATGTCGCCATCCTTGACGAGACCGATGGGGCCGCCGACCGCCGCTTCCGGGCCGACATGGCCGATGCAGAAGCCGCGGGTGGCGCCGGAGAAGCGGCCGTCGGTGATGAGCGCGACCTTGTCGCCCATGCCCTGGCCATAGAGAGCGGCCGTGGTCGACAGCATTTCGCGCATGCCCGGACCGCCGCGCGGCCCTTCGTAGCGAATGACGAGAACCTCGCCTTCCTTGTAGGCTTTCTTGCGCACCGCCTCGAAGCAGGCTTCCTCGCCGTCGAAGCAGCGCGCAGGTCCGGTGAACTTCTGGTTCGCCATGCCGGCGACCTTCACGATGGCGCCGTCGGGCGCGAGGTTGCCCTTGAGGCCGACCACACCGCCGGTCTTGGTCAACGGTTCGCCGGCCGAACGCACGACATCCTGGTCCGGATTCCATTTCACGGATTTCAGGTTCTCGGCAATGGTACGCCCAGTTACTGTCATGCAATCGCCGTGCAGGTAGCCGTGGTCGAGCAGCGTCTTCATGAGAAGCGGAATGCCGCCAACCTCGAACATATCCTTGGCGACATAACGGCCACCCGGCTTCAAATCTGCGACATACGGTGTCTTTTTGAAGATTTCGGCGACGTCGAACAGGCTGAACTCGATGCCGCATTCGTTGGCGATCGCCGGCAGATGCAGCGCGGCATTGGTCGAGCCGCCCGAGGCGGCGACGACCGCGGCGGCGTTTTCCAACGCCTTGCGCGTGACGATATCGCGCGGGCGGATGTTCTTGGCGATCAGTTCCATGATCTTTTCGCCAGCCAGCATGCAGAACTTGTCGCGCAGTTCGTAAGGCGCCGGCGCGCCGGCCGAGTACGGCAAAGCGAGACCAATGGCTTCCGACACGGTCGCCATGGTGTTGGCGGTGAACTGGGCGCCGCAGGCGCCGGCCGACGGACAGGCGACCTGTTCCATCTCGTCGAGGTCTTCGTCGGAGAGAGCGCCGACTGAGTTGCGGCCGACCGCCTCGAACATGTCCTGCACGGTGATCTGCTTTCCGCGGAAAGTGCCGGGCAGGATCGAGCCGCCGTAGATGAAGATCGACGGCACGTTGAGCCGCACCATGGCCATCATCATGCCCGGCAGCGACTTGTCGCAACCGGCAAGACCGACAATGGCGTCATAGGCATGGCCGCGCATGGTCAACTCGACCGAGTCGGCGATGACCTCGCGCGACGGCAGCGAGGCATACATGCCGGCATGGCCCATGGCGATGCCGTCGGTGACGCTGATGGTGCAGAATTCGCGCGGCGTGCCATTGGCCGAGGCGACGCCCTTTTTCACGGCCTGCGCCTGGCGCATCAGCGAAATATTGCAGGGGGCGGCTTCGTTCCAGCAGGAGGCGACGCCGACGAAGGGCTGGTGGATCTGCTCTTTGGTCAGACCCATCGCGTAATAATAGGAGCGGTGCGGCGCGCGCGACGGCCCCTCGGTCACGTGCCGGCTGGGAAGTCTCGACTTGAGATCGGTCTTAGCGTCCATCGTACTCTTGGGCCCCCCGCCCTATTCCCGGCGCCGTCAGTTCGTCCCGGCCGGCTTGTTAAAGCGAAGGCCCTGATTCCCTGAAAATGCCGAAGGAAGCGGCCTTCGGCGGATCGAAAAACCAGAATTCCCGCAACGGTTTGCACCACTGCCTGGAAGCCTTCGATGTCGGCGCAGGGTATGGCCAAATCGCGGCATGGCGAGCCATGATGCATCTCAATCGCTTAATTGTTCCTCACCTGTTGCGCCGATGTCACAGAGTCGGACCGGGAAATGCCGATGGCCGCCCAAGCCCCCGCCAAAATCAGACGCTCGTTCTTCGACCGCTCGGTCCACATCGTGGCGCCGGAGCTGATCGGGGCGACGCTGATGGTCGATGGCGTCGGCGGCGTGATCGTCGAGGTTGAGGCCTATCACCACACCGATCCGGCCGCGCATTCCTATAACGGCCAGACCGAGCGCAACGGCGTGATGTTCGGGCCGCCCGGGTTTGCTTACGTCTACCGCTCCTACGGCATCCACTGGTGCCTGAACTTCGTCTGCGAGGCGGAAGGCTCGGCCAGCGCCGTGCTGATCCGGGCGCTGGAGCCGGCCGATGGCTTACCGAAAATGCGGCGGCGGCGGGGCAAAGACTTGGACAAGCCCGAGGACCGGGCTTTGTGCTCGGGGCCGGGCAAACTGGCGCAGGCTCTGGGCGTGACCATCAAGCACAACGGGCTCCCTCTCGACCGGCCACCTTTCGAGCTAAGGGCGCGGGCCGAGAAGCCCGAGATCGTGGTCGGGCCGAGGATTGGGATCACCAAGGCGGTCGATGAGCCGTGGCGTTATGGGCTCAAGGGATCGCGGTTTCTAAGCAAGGGGTTCAAATGAAGCTGTCGTCCCCGCGAAAGCGGGGACCCATAGTCCCCGCATCATCGATAGGGCACGGCGTATGGGTCCCCGCCTTCGCGGGGACGACGACCAAATCTACGTCCCCTTCAACGCCTCGAGCGCGGCGGCGACCTTGACGCGGCGGCCTTCGGCCTCGGCGCGCTTTTCCTTCTCGCCGTCGATGATCTCCTCCGGCGCGTTGGCGACGAACTTCTCATTGCCGAGCTTGGCGTCGACGCGCTTGATGTCGTCCTCGGCCTTTTTCATTTCCTTGGTGAGACGCGCGCGCTCGGCATCGAGATCGATGACGCCGACCAATGGCAGCGCCGCGACTTCGCCGCGCACGACCAGTTGCACCGAGCCTTGCGGCGCGGACGGCGCGGAGGAAATTTCCGACACGCGGGCGAGTCGCTTGATGAACTCGGCCCAGCGCTGCGCCCGCGCCTGCGTTTCGGGGGACACGCCAGCCAACACCACCGGAATATTGACGGTGACGTTCATCTCCGACTTGATCGAGCGAATCGCGGTGATGAGATCGATCACCCAGCCGATTTCGGCTTCGGCGCCCGGGTCTTCTAATCCGACAAGTTCAGACCACGGCGTCAAAGCAAGCAACGTGCGCTTACCCCCCTCCCTACCCTCCCCCACAAGGGGGGAGGGAGAAGAAGAAGCCGTCACCTTCCACAATTCCTCGGTGATGAACGGCATGAACGGATGCAAGAGCTTGACGATTTCGTCGAGCGCCCAGGCGGCCATCGCGCGGGTTTCGTCCTTGGCCGCGCCGTCGGGGCCGGTGAGCAGCGGCTTCGACAGTTCGACATACCAGTCGCAATAGACGTTCCAGACGAAGCGATAGGCGGCGCCGGCCGCTTCGCTGAATTTGTATTCCTCGATCGCCTTGGTCACCTCGGCGACGGCCTTCGCCGTCTCGTGCGCGATCCAGCGGTTGAGCGCCTCCTTCGCCGACTTGGGATCGAAGCCTTCGACGCGCGCGGCGCCGTTGAACTCGACAAACCGCGCCGCGTTCCACAATTTGGTGGCGAAGTTGCGGTTGTTCTCGACGTCCTGAGGTCCAAGGCGAATATCGTGACCCGGCTGCACGTTGCGCATCAGCGTGAAGCGCAGCGCGTCGGCGCCGAATTCGTCGATGACGCCGAGCGGATCGACGACATTGCCTTTCGACTTCGACATCTTGGCGCCGGAGGCATCGCGCACCAGGCGGTGGATGTAGATGTCGTGGAACGGAATTTCCGGTGCGCCCTTCTCATTCTTCATGAAGTGCAGACCCATCATCATCATGCGGGCGACCCAGAAGAAGATGATGTCGAAGCCGGTGACCAGCACCGAGGTCGGATAATACTTGTCGAGTTCTTTGGTCTTGTCAGGCCAGCCGAGCGTCGAGAACGGCCACAGTGCGGATGAGAACCATGTGTCGAGGACGTCGGGGTCGCGAACGATCCGAATTGGCGTGTCACTTGTCCCAGCCAAAATTCGGCCAACGCTTGCGACGCCGCCGATTCTAGTATCGCCAAGAAAGATCGGATGACCTGGCGCATTCTTGGCGTAATAGGTTTGCGCTTGCTCCAACGCCTCTTCTTCTGTTTCCGCGCAAAACGCTTTAATCTGCGTCGTTGCGCGGAAGGGCTCGGAGTCGTCGAAAAATTGGTGGCCTTCTTCAATCTTTGGGCCGTACCAAACGGGAATTTGATGCCCCCACCACAATTGGCGCGAGATGCACCACGGCTGGATGTTTTCCATCCAGTTGAAGTAGGTCGTCTCCCAGTTTTTCGGCACGAAATTGGTCTTGCCGTCGCGCACGGCGGCGATGGCCGGTTTCGCAAGCTCGGCGGCGTTGACATACCACTGGTCGGTCAGAAACGGCTCGATCACAACGTTTGAGCGGTCGCCGTGCGGCACGGCGAGCGAATGCGGCTCGATCATGTCCACCAGCGCCATTTCCTCAAGTCGCGCGACGATTTGCTTGCGCGCGGCAAAGCGGTCGACGCCCTCAAGCGCTTTGGTCTCGGCAAAGCCGGACGTGTCGCGCACTGCGTTGAAGCCTTCATCACTGAAGGTGATTTTGCCTTCAACAGTCAGCACATTGATCTGCGCCAGATTATGCCTTTTGCCGACCTCGAAATCGTTGAAATCATGCGCCGGCGTGATCTTGACCGCGCCCGAACCTTTTTCCGGATCGGAATATTCGTCGGCGATAATCGGAATCTTGCGGCCGACCAAAGGCAGAATGACGTGTCTGCCGACCAGCGCCTTGTAGCGCTCGTCGTCCGGATGCACAGCGACCGCGCTGTCGCCCAGCATCGTCTCCGGTCGCGTGGTGGCGACGACGATATAAGTCGACGGGTCCTCGGCGTTGAAGCTTTTGCCTTCGAGCGGATAGCGCAGATGCCAGAGCGAGCCTTTGGTCTCGACCGGCACGACTTCGAGATCGGAAATCGCCGTCAGAAGCTTTGGGTCCCAGTTGACCAGCCGCTTGTCTTTGTAAATGAGTTTTTCATTGTAGAGCTGGACAAAGACTTTCACGACCGCTTGCGACAGACCGGGGTCCATGGTGAAGCGTTCGCGCGACCAGTCGCACGACGCGCCAAGCCGCTTGAGCTGATTGACGATGGTGCCGCCGGACTCGGCCTTCCATTCCCAGACCCGCTTGAGGAAGGCCTCGCGGCCCATCTCGCGGCGGCCCGGCTGCTGGCGTTCCATCAGTTGGCGCTCGACCACCATCTGCGTGGCGATGCCGGCATGATCGGTTCCGGGCTGCCACAGCACGTCCTTGCCGCGCATGCGCTCGAACCGGCACAGCACGTCCTGCAACGTGTTGTTGAGCGCATGGCCCATATGCAACGAGCCGGTGACATTGGGCGGCGGGATGACGATAGAGTATGCAGGCGCGCTGGCCCGCTCAGGCCGGCCGGCCTTGAAGGCGCCTGCGTCTTCCCAGGCCTGCGCGATGCGGCCTTCGACCTCGGACGGCTGGTAATTCTTGTCGATCATGCGGTTGGCTTGTCTATCGTTTTGGTCGTTTTGACGGGCGTGATTGGTGGGGTAGAAAGCCCGCCACGCCACAGAGAGTCAACTTTTGCCGGAAAATCCAGCCCCCCCGCGCGGCAACGCCACCCGCGCCATCGTCATTCTGGCCTGCGCCGCCTTCGCCGCCCAGGCGATGGTGCGCTCGACCGATTCGCTTCTTCCCCAGATCGCCAACGATTTGCAGACGACGGTGGGCGCCGCCTCGGTCATCGTCACCTTTTACCTTCTGGCGCATGGCTCGGTGCAGCTGATCATCGGCCCGATCGGCGACCGCTTCGGCAAATATCTCTGCGTCAGCATCGGCGCCGCCTGCTCGACCCTTCTGGTGATCGCCTGCGGGCTGGCGCCGAATTTGCCGACACTGGTCGCCGCGCGGCTGCTCTGCGGCCTTGCCACCGGCTGGATCATTCCCTTTGCCATGGCCTTCATCGGCGACGTGATCCCGTACGAGCGCCGGCAGCAAGTGCTCGGCTCATTCCTGTCGGGGCAGATCCTCGGCCAGATGTTCGGCCAGTCGGCCGGCGGCGTACTCGGCGATTATTTCGGCTGGCGCAATGTGTTTTTCATTCTCGCCGCGCTGCTGGCGGTCGCCACCGTTGGGCTGTTCTATGAACTGCTGCGCAACCCGGTCACGCATGCGAGCAACGCGCCGGCACAGCAAGGCCACGGCTTCATCTCGGACTACACCACCGTGCTGCGCTCGCCGTGGGCGCGGCTCCTGATCCTGATGGCCTTCATCGAAAGCTTCGCCATGTTCGGCGCTTTCACCTATGTCGGCGCCGATCTGCATCTGCGCTTCGGCGTGAGTTTCACTTTGGTCGGGCTGTTCGTCGGCTTTTTCGCGGTCGGCGGGCTGATCTACAGCCTGTCGGTGCGCACCATGGTGGCCTGGCTCGGCCAGATCGGCTTGAGTTTCAGCGGCGGCCTGGTGCTGGCGGCGGCCTTTATCGCGCTCGCCGTCGCGCCGCATTACGCGATCGCGCCGCTGGCCATCACCGCCACGGGGTTAGGCTTCTACATGCTGCACAATACGCTGCAGGTGAACGCCACGCAGATGTCGCCGCAGGCGCGCGGCACCGCGGTGGCGATATTTTCCTCGGCGCTCTATATGGGACAAACCGCGGGCGTCGCCGGCGCCGGTTTCATCTTCGACCATTTCACCGCGGTGCCGGTTTTTCTCAGCGCGGCGGCGATCCTGGCGGGACTCGGCTGGTGGCTGTCGCGCCTGCTCAAGCAGCGCGCGGAGGAAGGCATATAGCCTTCGGCGTTAGACGCGCCCGCGCGACACGCGCTCGATCTCGGCGCGCACGATGCGCTCGACCATGTTCGGCAGATTGTCGTCGAGCCAGCCTTTAAGCATCGGCCGCAGCATTTCCTTGACCAGGTCTTCCAGCGTGCGCGCATTGTTGCCGAGCACGGTGTGCGCCAGCGTATTGAATGCGCTGTCGACCGCCGACACGGTCGCGTTCGAGATCAGCCCCTGATAGTCGGAAGCGGGCGGCGTCGACGCCGGCCGCGCGATCGGACCGGTGTCGGGGGCTGAGTCGGTAAAGACCACATCGGACGCGGCATCGATGGTGCGGAACGGCGGCGCGGCCGGCGCCGGCGATGGCGTCGCCATGGCTTCGGTCAGATCGAGGACATCCGGCACAGGCGCGGGAGGTGGCGGCGGCGGCGCCACGGCAACCGGCTTCGGCGGCTCGATATCGGCGAGCATCGCATCGATGTCGCTTTGATTATTGGCGGCGGGCGGCGCCGGTGGCTTTGGTGGCTTTGGTGGCGGCGGCGGCGCTGGCCGCGCGGCGACGACCGCGGGCTGCGGCGGCTTGGGCGCGGGCGCGGCCGGCTTGACCGCCTTGCCGGTATCCTCGTCAGCAATGATGCGCCGAATGGAGGCTAGGATTTCCTCCATCGAAGGCTCTTGGGCCTTAGCCGGTTGATTCATTGCGCCAAATCCCGAACGCTGCCCCACATCCCAAATCGCGCCTTCAAGCCAAATCACGCCTCAGGTCACGGCGTGTCCTGACCGACCGGCGACCGGACGAATCGGCGTGACGCTTCTTTTATACGCTAGAGCGATATGGCTGTGGCAGTTGAAAAGCGCAGGGCCGGCAATGACCTGTGGACACAATACTGCCCATTTTCGGCCAGTTCGGGTAGCCGCGCCGCGACCCCCGCGCGTTTGTTAGCGGCCATCCGGCGTGCGCACGCCGGCCCAGCTGTCGCGCACCTGCTCGTAATGGGTCTCAGCCTCATAGATCGGAACCCGCAAGCCCAGAACCGACGGCGTCAGCCGGCCGACACCGGCCAGCAAGGTATAGGACGCCACGACCCGGTCGCGCTGCGCGCCGACCAGAGCCACACGCGCATTGACCAGTTCCTGCTGCCCGTTGAGTACGTCGAGCGTGGTGCGCTGGCCGACGCGGGCTTCCTCGCGCACGCCGTTCAGCGCGATTTCGGTCGCCTGCACCTGCGCCTGGGTCGCTTCGATATTGCCCTTGGCGGCTTCGAGCTGGCCCCAGGCCTGCACCACCGTTTGGCGCACCTGCTCGCGCGCGACATCGGCATCGATGCGGCGCTGGCCGAGCGTTTCCTTGGCCTGACGGATCAGCGAATATTCCGCGCCGCCCTGATAGATCGGCACGCTGAGCTGGCCCAGCACCGAGGCGTTATAGCTTTCCATCGTGTTCAGCGACGAGGTGGCGAGAAAATTCTTGGTGTAATTGCCCTGCAGCGACAAGGTCGGAAACAGCGAACCTTCGGCCACCTTCACCTGCAACTGGGCGACGTCGATATTGTACTGCGCGGTGGTCACCGACGGGTGGCTGGCGCTGGCGAGACCAACCGCGCCCGAAAGAGTGCCCGGCGAGAAGCGATCGACCGGCGTGCCTGCGGAAAGCTTGCCCGGCGACGTGCCGATGATCTGGCGATAGACCGCACCCGACGTCTTGACGTTGGATTCGGCGGTGAGGACTTGCGAGCGCCCGGAGGCCAGCCGCGATTCCGACTGCGCCACATCGGTGCGCGTCACCTCGCCGACGTTGAAGCGGTCGCGCACCTGACGCAACTGCTCCTGCAGCACCTCGACGTTACGCTTTTGCAGATCGAAGATCGCGCTATCGCGCAGCAAATTCATGTAAGCGGTGACAGCATTGAGCAGAACCGATTGCTCGGTCACCCGCAAGGTTTCGCGCGCCGCCTGCACCTGAGCCTCGGCCTGCCTGGTCCGGTTGGCGGTCTGGAAACCGTTGAAAAGCGTCTGCGTCGCGGTGACCCCGGTACTGAACGGCGAATTATAGCCGCTCTGTGTGGAGTAGGATGCCGGGTTCGTCGTCGTGACTTTTGTCACCGTCGAGATCGATTGCTCGCCGCCCGACGCCGTGATCGTAACGCGGGGCCGATAGCCGGACAAAGCCTGCGGCACGTTTTCGTCGGTGGCACGCACCGCGGCGCGTTGCGAATTGAGCGTCGGGTTATTTTGATAGGCTTGGATCAACGCCGACTCGAGCGTTTCCGCCCATGCCGATGACATCGGCAGTACAAGACATGCGATCGCTCCGACCGCAAATCCGACCGCCCGAACGTCCCTAAGACCGCCCATAACGTGACCCAATCCCAACCCAATTCCCAACCAGCATCACGTCATTCATATCCAAGATCGCGCCATCGCGCGAATCGCCTCGCCTCATCGTCTCGCGGCGGTATTTGAATAGGGCACCTCGAACTATGCTCGTTCAGCGCATTTTCTACCATCCGGCGCGCACCGTTAGCCGATTTCGAGAGTGATTTTCCGCCGCAGCGGCTTCGTTTTGTCCACCCGGCAGGCCCTTTCGAGCGCTGTGGGCGGACTGTGCCTCAT
>CANKBJ010000121.1 GCA_947479905.1 Bradyrhizobiaceae bacterium | reverse complement strand
CAGCGAATTCGTCACCCGCACCACTTGGGGCAAAGAGGGTGACACGATGAACCTCGACATCGACCCGAAGTCGCACCCGGCCTGGACCGGCGGCCAGGCGCAGATGATGGATCGCGGCGGCCGCGTGTCCCGCTTCCAGAAGAAGTTCGCCGGCTTCATCAAGGAAGAAAAGAAGTAAGCGCTGTCGCAGCGCCGAAACGAAAGAACCCCGGGCATGCCCCGGGGTTTTTGCTTTTTAGCGCTCTTGCAAAAGCATCAGACGCGCTCGGCGCCAAAGGCCGCTTTCAACAGACCGAGCTGTTGCTCGACCGGATTGATCGACGGCGCCTGCTCGGCAGCGATGTTGTGAATGGTATTATCGAGCCGGCGCACCTTGGCATGCAGCTTTTGCGACCGTTCGATCAGGTCGCGCAGCACCGCCGGCAGCAGCGCGATATTGTTCGGGTCGTGGCTGTCGGTCGCCGCCAGCTTGACCTTGCTTTTTTCCTTGTTGGCCTGGGCGAGCGACATCTCGCCTTCCTTGACCGCGCGATGCAACAGCAGCCACGACGCCAGCTGCATCAGCCGCGTGGTCAGGCGCATGCTCTCGGTCGCATAAGCCAGCGCCGGCGCACGCTCGAGCGTTTTGGATTCGGCGCGGCCCGGACCGTCGAGATAGGTCGCGGTCTCTTCGACCAGCGCCATGCCATCGCGAAACAGATCGGCGAAGGCCTGCGAATTGGCGAGCCGCTCGCCGAACGACACCGGCTCGGTCTGGCTGCTGAACAACGAGTTTTCGGACATAACGCTACGCCTCACCTTACTCTATACCAGACTACATTATCATTTTCGTTGCGCATTGCGGATCGGCGAGCCGGTGCCGCTTTACGATTGGGTAAGCATGACGCGCCGGACGGCGGCCTGTCCAGACGGTCGGGCAGCAATCCTTCCGACATAGTTGCCAGCCGGACACAGGGGCGCAAAGCCCGTTCCATTTGCCCCAAAATGGCACATGACACGCATAAAAAAGAGCCGCCGTTGCCGGCGGCTCGAAGTTGATAACAGGGAGGCGTCAAACAGAGTGGACAGGAGCCACTCAAAGTCCATGAAGTTGGACGCCTTTAGTAATACTCGGGAAAGCTTACCCGCCGGTTAAGGGCGACCCTATGGCAAACCGTTACGGCACAATGCCATCGCACCTTATTACCATCAGCGTTTGAAAAACTGATCGGCGGCGGCGCGTTTGGCGCGCTTTTGCGTCATGTCGGCTTCCAGACGTTTGATCTCATCCTGCATGAGCAGCACGCGCAATGTTAGTTCCTCGACCGATAGCAGGCCCAGGTCCTGGCCGATCTCATGCGCGATCTTCTTTTTCGGCCGGTCATCGTCGTCAAACGCCGCCATGATTTCCTCCATTTTCAAAGAAACTTAGCCGCGGTTTGGCGGGTTGTCACATCGGCCAGCGCCGCCTAAACAAAGTCAGCAAGCGCGATATTAGAGGCAACCATGACCGACCTTCCGACCACAATGACCGCCATCGGCATCAAAGAGCCGGGCGGCCCCGAAGTCCTGGTGCCAGAACAGCGACCGGTGCCGGTGCCGCGTGAAGGCGAAATCCTGGTCAAGGTCGCCGCCGCCGGCGTCAACCGTCCCGACGTCCAGCAGCGCAAGGGCCTCTACCCGCCGCCGCCCGGCGCGCCGGATGTGCCCGGTCTCGAAATCGCCGGCGAGATCGCCGCGCTCGGCCCCGGCATCAAACGCTGGGCGATCGGCGACCGCGTCATGGCGCTCGTCATCGGCGGCGGTTACGCGCAATACGCGCTCGCCCACGCCAGTCACGCCATGCCGGTCAGCGGCCTGTCGATGGTCGAGGCGGCGGCGGTGCCGGAAACCTTCTTCACCGTCTGGCACAATGTGTTCGAGCGCGGCGCGCTTAAGGAAGGCGAGACATTGCTGGTGCACGGCGGCTCGTCCGGCATCGGCACGACAGCGATCCAACTGGCCAAGCAGTTCGGCGCGCGCGTCATCGTCACCGCCGGTTCGGAAGAAAAGTGCGACGCCTGCCGCAAACTCGGCGCCGATGTCGCTATCAATTACAAGACCGAGGACTTCGTCGAAGCGACCAAGACGGCGACCGACGGCAAGGGCGCCGACGTCATTCTCGATATGGTCGGTGGCGATTACATTGGCCGCAACTATGAGGCCGCCAGCGTCGAAGGCCGCATCGTGCAGATCGCCTTTGCCGGCTCGCCGAAAGCCACCGTCGATTTCCGCCGCATCATGCTCAAGCGCCTGCATCACACCGGCTCGACCTTGCGCTCGCGCGCGGTCGCCGACAAAGGCGCGATCCGCGAGGCGATCGAGCTGAAGGTGCTGCCGCTGCTCGCGGCCGGCACCGTCAAGCCGATCATCTACAAGACCTTCCCGCTGGCCAAGGCCGCGGATGCCCATGCGCTGATGGAGAGCAGCGCGCATATTGGCAAGATCGTGCTGGAGGTTTGAGGAAGAATGGCGAAAATCGCCCGCTTCCGCCTGAGCGATCGGCAAAGCGCCACCGGATACCGCCAAAAGGGCCCTTCGGGCGTTAAGCCTATCCTCCGCCACAATCATGGTTAATCGCTAAACGCTTGCCCGCACCCCCGGCAGCCCGCTACTCATCATGCGGCGGGCCGGCGGATCGCCGAGCTGGAGGGTAGCGTTTGCATTCGAGGCGTGCCGTTCACCGACTAGCGACCCTGCTCGTGCTCGCGGCCGCCCTGCTGGCGGGTTCGCGCACGCAGGCCGTGGAAGCCGTGAACGTGCGGCTCGATACGCCGGCCATCGACCTCACCGCCGCCACCGAGCGGGTCAAGACCGACTCCGACCGCATCCAGGTATCGACCGCGCCAGGCGCCGACGGCATCGTCCGCCGCATCGAAGTCCGCGCTCGCGAAGGCAACACCAATTGGGCGACCTTCGCGCTGACCAACAACAGCGACGAGCAGATCGACCGGCTGATCGTCGTGCCGCATTACCGCATGGTCGGCTCCGGCCTGGTCTGGCCCGATCTCGGCCTATCGCGCCTGGCCGGCATTACCCCCTCCACCGGCGATCGCCCGGTGCGGCAGGAGTCGACGACGTCGGATATTTTCCGCGTCACGCTCGACCCCGGCACCGTCGTCACCTTCGTCGCCGAATTGCGCACCGACCGTCTGCCGCAGATCTATCTGTGGGAGCCGGACGCCTATAAGGACAAGGTCAACTCGTTCACGCTGTATCAGGGCATCGTCATCGGCATCGCCGGCCTGCTGGCACTGTTCCTCACCATCCTGTTCGTGGTGAAGGGCTCGGTGATGTTCCCGGCCGCAGCCGCGCTCGGCTGGGCGGTTCTGATCTATATCGGTATCGACTTCGGCTTCTGGGGCAAGGTGTTCGACATGTCGGCCGGCGCCGAGCGCGTCTGGCGCGCCTGCGGCGAAGCCATCCTGTCGGCGACATTGCTCGTCTTCCTGTTCGCTTATCTGAATCTGTCGCGCTGGCATGTGCGCTACGCCCACATCACCATCGCCTGGCTCGCCGCCCTCGCGGCCTTGATCGCCGTCGCGGTGTTCGATCCGGCAGTGGCCGCCGGCATCGCGCGCATATCGCTGCTTGGCATCGCGGTGTTCGGCCTCGCGCTCGTGATTTATCTGTCGACGCATGGCTTCGACCGCGCCGTGCTGCTGATCCCGACCTGGCTGTTGCTGGTGGTGTGGACCATCACCGCCGGCATCGCGGTGATGGGCGGCGCACAGAACGACATTATCGGTCCGGCGCTGCTCGGCGGTCTGGTGCTGATCGTGATGCTGATCGGCTTCACCGTGATGCAGCACGCCTTCGCCGGCGGCATCACCCACGGCATCGTCTCCGATGTCGAGCGCCGCGCGCTGGCGCTGACCGGCGCTGGCGACATGATCTGGGACTGGGACGTGTCGGCCGACAAGGTCTTTACCAGCCCGGAGACCGAACATGTGCTCGGCCTCAAGCGCGGCGTGCTCGAAGGCCCGGCGGCGCAGTGGCTTGAAGTATTGCACGCTCTCGACCGCGACCGCTTCCGCGCGTCGCTCGACAGCATCGTCGAGCAGCGGCGCGGCCGTCTCAACCAGGATTTCCGGCTGCGCGCCAGCGACGGCCATTATCTCTGGTTCACGCTGAAGGCGCGCCCGGTCGTCGGCTCCGACGGCGAAGTGGTGCGCGTCGTCGGCACATTGACCGACGTCACCGATTTCAAGAACGCCGAGGAACGGCTGCTGTTCGACGCGGTGCATGACAACCTCACCGGTCTGCCCAATCGCGAATTGTTCATCGACCGCATGGAGGCGGCGTTCGCCTTCGCCCGCTCCGACAGCAATATCCGCCCCTCGGTGATGGTGATCGATATCGACCGCTTCAAGCAGGTCAACGATTCGGTCGGCATCGCCGTCGGCGATTCGATCCTGCTGACCATTGCCCGCCGGCTGTCGCGCCTCCTCAAGCCGCAGGACACTTTGGCCAGGCTGTCGGGCGACCAGTTCGCCGTCATCCTGTTGTCGGAGCGCGAGCCCGCGCGCATCGTCGCGGCCACCGAGACTTTGCGGCGCGCGCTGCGCGCGCCGATCGCGTTCAATGACCGCGAAATCTTTCTCACCGCATCGATCGGTCTGGCGCTGTCCGACACGCAGCCACACCGCACCGAGGAAGTTCTCAAGGACGCCGAACTGGCGATGTATTATGCCAAGCGCATCGGCGGCGACCGCATCGAAATCTTCAAGCCGGCGATGCGCGCGCGCAAGACCGACCGTCTGACCATGGAATCGGAATTGCGCCGCGCCATCGAGCGGCAGGAGATCAAGGTGCTGTTCCAGCCGATCGTGCGGCTGGAAGATCGCGCTATTGCCGGCTTCGAGGCTTTGGCGCGCTGGGACCATCCGAAGATGGGGCGCCTGTCGCCGGCCGAATTCATTTCGATCGCCGAGGAAATCGGCCTGATCGTCGACCTCGGCCTGTTCGTTCTCGATCACACCGCCAAGCAACTGGCCACGTGGCAGGCGGCGACCAAGGGACGCGAACCGGTCTTCGCCTCGGTCAACGTCTCGTCGCGGCAACTGCTGCGCCACGATCTGATTCAGGATCTGCGCGGCGTTCTGGCGCGCACGCCGCTGGCGCGCGGTTCGCTCAAACTGGAGGTCACCGAGTCGCTGGTGATGGAGAACCCGGAACACGCGGCGCAGATGTTGACCCGCATCAAGGAACTCGGCGCCGGCTTGTCGCTCGACGACTTCGGTACCGGCCATTCCTCACTGGCTTATCTGCAGCGCTTTCCGTTCGACACCATCAAGATCGATCAGTCGTTCGTGCGCACCACGACGCGCGGCACGCGGCCGGTGATCCTGCGCTCGATCATTTCGCTTGCGCATGACCTCGGCATGGAAGTGGTGGCCGAAGGCGCCGAAACCGATAGCGACGCGGTCGAGCTGTATCAGCTCGGCTGCGAATACGCGCAAGGCTTTGCCTTCGGCGAGGCGATGACGTCGGAAGCCGCCCTCGATCTGCTGCTTGGCAAGCCGCCGAGCGTCCGCGCCTTTAAGGTTGCGTCCGAATAATTTTGGCTCTGTCATTCCGGGGCGTGCGCCTTCGCGCGAACCCGGAATCCAGCGGCTTATACTGAGAATTTTTCTGGATTCTGGGTCGCCGTTTCACGGCGTCCGGAATGACAACGGATCAGGCGTGTCCCGCTTCGTTTGACAAATGGCTGAGATCGATGCCGATCTTGCGCAACGCCTTGTCGTATTTGCCGCCGGTGTCGCGCCCGAAAATCAATTCCGGATCGGCGGCGCAATGCAGCCAGCCGTTTTGCTGGATTTCCTGTTCGAGTTGACCCGGCGCCCAGCCGGCATAGCCGAGCGCGAGGATCGCCGTCTCCGGTCCGCTGCCTTGCGCGATGGCCTTCAATATGTCGAGCGTCGCGGTCAGGCATATGCCGTCGTCGATCGGCAGCGTCGAATTCTCGATGAAGAAATCGGCCGAATGCAGCACAAAGCCGCGGCCTGTTTCGACCGGGCCGCCTTTGAGAACCTTGACCTCGTCGGCGGCGGTCGGCAGCTGGATTCTCTCGGCCGCCGGAATCACGTCAAGCTGCACCAGCAGATCGGGGAATTTGATGTTGGCCGCGGGCTGGTTGACGACGATGCCCATCGCGCCCTCGGTCGAATGCGCACAGACGTAAATCACCGCGCGCGAAAATCGCTCGTCATTCATCGTCGGCATCGCGATCAGCATCTGGCCGTCGAGATATCCGCGCGCGACGTGCGTGGCCGAAGCGGTGGATTTTCGCGGAGCTTTCATGGGCGAAGGGTATCCGATCGGCCGATCTTTGCAAACGAAGCCGGCGGCCAAAAGTTCATCCGGCAGCGTTTGAAATCGACACGACAATTGTGGCAAAGTTGGATCTGTGCCCAGATGTCGGTCACCGGTTGCTCACAATGAATTCAGTGGCGCGCGGCGGATTTCCCCACTAGATCGGGCGGCATGATTTTCCTTCGCGATCATTGTTTTCGGCCCGCGCAATGGGCCGCCCTTCTATGCGCCTTTGGCATCCTGCCGGTCGCAGCGGCGAACGCGGCCGATACGTCGTCCTGGAGCCAGGACAGCAAGTCGGCCGTTCGCCTGATCGCCGGCAGCAACACAGGCGGCGACGCGCCGTTGCGCGCCGGTATCGAGGTGAAACTGCAACCCGGCTGGCATACCTATTGGCGCTATCCGGGCGATTCCGGCGTGCCACCGCGCTTCGACTTTGCCGGCTCGGACAATGTGCGCAGCGCCAAGGTGCGCTACCCGGCGCCGCGGCTGTTCAGCGACGGCGGCGGCCAATCGATCGGCTATAGCGGCAGCGTCATTTTCCCGATCGAGGTCACGCCCCGGCAGACCGGCAAGCCGGTCATCCTGCGGCTCAAGGTCGATTACGCGGTCTGCGAAAAGCTGTGCGTTCCGGCCGAAGGCCGCGCCGCCCTCGGCTTGGCGCCCGGCCCGAGCGCCAACGACGCGGCGCTGGGCGCGGCCGAGGCGCAAGTCCCGGTTCTGCTGGATGCCGCCGCCGTCGATTTGCGCGCGCGGCGCGTGAACGATGCGGCCAAACCGCTGGTCGCCGTCGATCTGAAAACACCCGACGGCAAGCCTGTCGCCCTGTTGGTCGAAGGGCCGGGGCCCGAATGGGCGCTGCCCATTCCCAAACCGGCGCAAGGCGCGCCGGCCGGACGGCAGCATTTCGGTTTTGAGCTGGACGGCCTGCCGCCAGGCGTCAATCCGAAAGCCTCGTTTGAATTGACCTTTACGCTGATCGGGGACGGCCGCGCCGTCGAGGTCAAGACTCATCTCGACTAACGCGCATGAACGGGGCTATTTTGCCGCCCGGAAACTGCAATCCATAAACGCTGAGAGGAAATCCCATGCCCATTAAAGTCGGCGACAAGCTGCCAACCACGACGTTCCGTGTCATGACCGCGGAAGGCCCGAAGCCGAAGACCACCGACGACATTTTCAAGGGCAAGAAGGTCGCGTTGTTCGCTGTGCCCGGCGCCTTTACGCCGACCTGCTCGAACCTGCATATGCCGAGCTTCCTCAACAACCTCGCCGCGTTCAAAGCCAAGGGCGTCGACACCATCGCGGTGACCGCGGTCAACGATCCGTTCGTCATGAAAGCCTGGGCCGAGAAGACCGGCGGCGACGGCAAGATCGATTTTCTCGCCGACGGCAGCGCTGATTTCGCCAAGGCCATCGACATGACGCTCGATGCGTCGGGCAACGGCCTCGGCATTCGCTCCAAGCGCTATTCGATGCTGGTCGATGACGGCGTCGTCAAGCAGATCAACGTCGAAGACGCGCCCGGCAAGTGCGACGTCTCCGGCGGCCAGGCGTTGCTCGGGCAGATCTAGCTCTTTGTCATTCCGGGACGGCGCGTTTGCGCCGGACCCGGAATCCAGACACAAATGGCTCGTTTCTGGATTCCGGGTTCGCGCTTTCGCGCGCCCCGGAATGACGAGTTGTTATTTCGACTTCATCGCACCTTTGGCGCCGGCGCGCGCGGCGATCAGGCCTTCGCGCGCCAGTTCGTCGGCGCGTTCGTTCTGTGCATGACCGGCATGGCCCTTGACCCAGTGCCAGTGCACGGTGTGCTGGGCGAGTGCTTCGTCGAGCCGCTTCCACAGATCGACATTCTTGACCGGGCTCTTGTCGGCGGTGCGCCAGCCATTGCGCTTCCAGTTCTTGATCCAGGTCATGATGCCGTTGCGCAGGTACTGGCTGTCGGTGTGCAGGTCGACCGCGCACGGCCGCTTCAAGGCTTCCAGCGCGGCGATCGCCGCCATCAACTCCATGCGGTTGTTAGTGGTGTGCGCTTCGCCGCCCATCAATTCTTTTTCGGTCGTGCCGAAAGAAAGGATAGCGCCCCAGCCGCCGGGACCCGGATTGCCCGAGCAGGCGCCGTCGGTATGAATGGTGACGCGCTGGTCACTCATGCTTCTTCTCTGCGCATGATTTTATCCGAAAACCGCTTCACACTTTTCGGGATCATGCGCCTATGCCGTAATCATTCGCGCTTTTCACCGACTGGTGAAAGCGCAACTTGCGGAAATATTCCAGCGGGTCTTTCGGCTTGACCAAGGCGCCGTCCGGCACCGCCAGCCAATCGACCAATCGCGTCAACAGAAAGCGCATCGCCGCGCCGCGCGCCAATACGGGCAACGCCGCCTGCTCGGCGCCGGACAAGGCCCGCACCTTGTTGTAGCCGCTGAGCAGCGCGCGGCCCTTGGTGACGTTATACGAATGGTCCGGCTCGAAGCACCAGCAATTGAGGCAGATCGCCACGTCGTAAACCAGCATGTCGTTGCAGGCGAAATAGAAGTCGATCAGGCCCGACAATCTGTCGCCGAGGAAGAACACATTGTCCGGAAACAGGTCGGCATGAATGATGCCGACCGGCAGATCGCGCGGCCAGTTCTTTTCCAACACCGCCAGTTCGCTGACGATTTCGTTGCACAAACCTGGCCGCACGCTGTCGCCGCGCGGACCGGCGTGCTCGAACAATGGCCGCCAACTGTCGACCGACAGCGCATTCGGCCGCTTGATCTTGAAATCGCTGCCGGCCAGATGCAGCCGCGCCATCGCTTCGCCGACCGCCGCGCAATGACCGGCATTCGGCTTGCGAATCCACAGCCCATCGAGAAACGTCACGATCGCCGCCGGACGCCCGGCAACAACGCCGAGCATGCCGCCTTCTTTGTTCTTCACCGGCTGCGGACAGTTGAGCCCGCGCGCGGCGAGATGCTCCATCAAGCCGAGAAAGAACGGCAGGTCGCCCTCGGCGACGCGCTTCTCGTACAATGTGAGAATGAAATTTCCCGCCGACGTGTGCACGAGAAAATTGGAATTCTCGACGCCTTCGGCGATGCCCTTGTAGGACAAGAGTCCGCCGATATCGTAACGGGCGATAAAGCGCGCCAGATCGTCGGCGGAAACGTCGGTATAGACGGCCATGAAGGTCCTACTCCGCCGCCTGATTTTCGCGCAGCGGACGAGGCAGCGGAAAGAACACGCCCTCCTCGGCGGCGGAGACGGTTTCGACGCTGACGGTGTAACGCTGAGCGAAAGCGTCGATGATTTCCTCGACCAGAATTTCCGGCGCAGACGCGCCCGCCGTGATGCCGAGCCGCGCGATGGCGCCGAATTCGTTCCAGTCGATATCGGCGGCGCGCTGCACCAAAGCCGCGCGCGGACAGCCGGCCCGTTCGGCGACTTCGCGCAAGCGCTGCGAATTCGACGAGTTCGGCGCGCCGACGACGATCATCGCATCGACGATCGGCGCGACGCGCTTGACCGCTTCCTGCCGGTTGGTCGTCGCGTAGCAGATGTCTTCCTTGTGCGGACCGACGATGGCCGGAAAACGCTGCTTCAGCAGGTCGACGATTTCCGCCGTGTCGTGCACCGACAGAGTCGTCTGCGTGACGTAAGCGAGATTGGTGACATCGCGCGGCGTGAAACTTTGCGCATCGGCCAAGGTCTCGAGCAGGCTGACGGCCCCGGGGGGGAGCTGGCCCATGGTGCCTATGACCTCGGGGTGACCGGCGTGTCCAATCAGCACGATCTGGCGGCCGCGCTTATGATGGATCTCGGCCTCGCGATGCACCTTGGTAACCAGGGGACAGGTGGCGTCGAGCGCGAACAGATTGCGCGCGCCCGCTTCTTCCGGCACCGAACGCGGCACGCCATGCGCGGAGAAAATGACCGGCGCCCCGGTGCCTTCCGGAACTTCGCTGAGTTCCTCGACGAAAATCGCGCCCTTGGCGCGCAGGCCCTCGACGACATAGCGGTTGTGTACGATTTCGTGGCGGACATAGACCGGCGGGCCGTAGATCTTCAGCGCCTGCTCGACCGAATCGATGGCCCGGACCACGCCGGCGCAAAAGCCGCGCGGCGAGCACAAAAGCACCGTCAGCGGTGGCTTTGCCGTCGCCGATTCGCCGGAAGCAGACTTTTGGGGCTCAACGGCCATTCCACCCTCTAAATCGCGCAAAAATCACGCAAAACACCTCCCCGACATGGGATGGGCCGCCCCACCCTGTCAAGCCGGAACGGTTGCATGCGGGGGGGTCTGTCCCTATATTCCGGGCATTCCCGGTCATCGCCGATGATCTACTGCTTCGCCCCCGAAAAGGGCGGGCGAAGCCTAGAGGAGATATGCCATGTCGACAGCCGCCCCCCTGATGCCCAAGGCCACCGCGGTCTGGCTTTTG
>CANKBJ010000120.1 GCA_947479905.1 Bradyrhizobiaceae bacterium | reverse complement strand
TCGCCTTGATGGCCACGCACTCTTGCCAAAACTTATCCTGGGGGTAAAGTTCACTAACGGGTTGGAGGTCATCGCCAAGGCGAGCGACCTTCAGGACGAAACCGCCGCCTAAAAGATCAGGCCGTCACCAACTTTAGGCGATAGCTCAACGCCGACGGCGCCGCCGATCACGAAGGGCAGGATTCGCCGCCACTGCAAGGCGTTGCGGACTTTCCAGATGCCGTAGGCCTGATTGACGATCCCGTAGGCCGCGATCAGCACCGCCGTTTGCAACGGCGTGAGAATTTGCAGCCAGACGCCGGAGACGACGAGCCCGGCGGCGAAGCCGGTCAGGCCGCTGGTGAATCCACCGAGAAATGTTGCGAGGAGAAAAAGTCCGATAATCGTGCCATCCATGGGTCGCTCCAACGCGGAAGTGACCAGCACTTGGATGGATGAAGACCATCTGGAGGGGAGGCTGTTTGATCCCCGGCACAATGACTATAGCGGAACTTCCGGCCTTCTCAAGGTCGCCGATGCAAGCTCAGCCGAACATCGACATCGGCACGATCAGGACGATCCCCGACAGCAGCAGCAGATAGAGAATGACCTTGCGAAACGCCATCTCGTCGAGATGCCCGTAAAGCTTTAGCCCCAGCCAGACGCCGGCGGCGAGAAACGGCAAGCCCATGGCGTAGATCTTGAGCAGATTGATGGTGATTGTGCCGTTCACGGTTAGCGACGTCGCGGTCAGGATGAAGGCAGCGAGGATCACCGGCTGGAAAATCGCCCGCTGCTCGTCCTTGCGCCAGCCGCGCAGCTGGCACCAGATGGTGATGATCGGGCCGGCGAGGCCGGTCATGCCGCCGAGGATGCCGTTGATAATACCGACGCCGAAATCGGCCTTCATGTCGGTTCGGATCGTGTGTACCGTTGGCCGCAGCAGGAAGAAGCTGCTGTAAGCGACGAGGAGGACGCCGACGCCGGTGCGCAGGTAATCAGGGTCGACCGAGGTGAGCAGCGCCGCGCCAAGCGGAACCCCGATGACGCCGCCGGCGATGAACGGCGCCACCGTGCGCCAGTTCAGCGCGTGTCGCAGCTTCCAGATGCTGTAGGTCTGGACCAGAAGGCCGTAGCCGACGATGAGAGCCGCGGTCTGGGCCGGGGTGAGGATATGCAGCCAGATGCCGGAGACCACCAGCCCCATGGCAAATCCGGCCAGGCCCGAAACGATGCCGCCAAAAAACACCGAAAACAGGAAAAGCGCCAATGTCAGGCCATCCATAGGTCGCCCCGTAAGATAGAAGTGACCAGCGCTTGGATGCGACAATCGGATGGATAGCTGCCATCTCAAGGGGAGGCTGCTATTTCCCCTATAATCGGATTATATCATCGGCAAAGCGAAAACAAACGTGGGGGAGCGCCTATGTCCAACAAAATCGATTTGAACGGCAAATTCGCCGTCGTCACCGGCGGCGCGCAAGGCATCGGCCGCGCCATCGTCGAGCGCTTCCTCGATTCCGGCGCTGCGGTTGCGATCTGGGACCGCGATCTGGATTTCGCGAAAAAGACCGCGGCGGAACTGGCCAAGCGCGGCCGCATCGAAGCGATCGCCGTCGACGTCAGCGATTTTGCCTCGGTCGAAAAGGCGCGCGACCAGACCGCGAAGCTGTTCGGCCGCATCGATATTCTCGTCAACAACGCCGGCGTCGCCGGGATGAATACGACGACATGGGAATACCCGGTCGAGGAGTGGCGCAAGGTCATGTCGATCAATCTCGACGGCCCGTTCCATTGCTGCAAAGCCATTGCGCCCCTCATGATCGCGCAGAATTACGGCCGCGTCGTCAACATCGCCTCGGTCGCCGGCAAGGAAGGCAACCCGAATGCGCCGGCTTACTCCGCCTCGAAGGCCGGTGTCATTTCGCTGACCAAGTCGCTGGCCAAGGAGACCGCGAACAAGGACATCTCCGTCAACTGCATCACGCCGGCGGCGGCGCGCACCGCGATCTTCGATCAGATGACGCAGACGCATATCGACTTCATGCTGTCGAAAATTCCGCGTGGACGTTTCGTGCTGGTCGACGAGATCGCGGCGCTCGCCGCGTTCTGCGCCTCGGCCGATTGCTCGTTCACCACCGGCGCGGCCTTCGACATTTCCGGCGGGCGGGCCACCTATTGACCGATCCAGCGCTCCTTCGCCGACAACGCCTGACCGGCATCGCGCTGATGTGCGGCGCGGTCGCGACTTTTTCCTGTCTCGACACGACCGGAAAATACCTGATCGGCCATATGGACCCGTTGCAGGTGGTGTGGGCGCGTTACTTCGGCGCTTTTTTGCTGGCGCTGGTTTTTCTCAATCCCATAAATACCCCGGGCATGATGGTGACGCGCCGGCCGTGGCTGCAGATAGCCCGTTCGGCGTTGCTGCTGCTGTCGACCGCGCTCAATTTCTTCGCGTTGCGCTATCTCCAGCTCGACGAGGCGTTGTCGATCCTGTTTGCGACGCCCTTCATCGTCGCGATCATGTCCGGTCCCTTGCTGGGCGAATGGGTCGGCTGGCGGCGCTGGACCGCGATTGGCGTCGGCTTTTTCGGCGTGCTGCTGGTGGCGCGCCCGGGCTTCGGCGGACTTCATCCGGCGGCCTTGCTCTCGCTCGGCAGCGCCGTCTGCTATTCGCTCTATTCGATCTCGACCCGCTTTCTGGCGCGTACCGATTCGAGCGAGACGACACTGTTCTATACCAACCTGGTCGGTGCGCTGGCGATGCTGCCCATTGTCGCCTTCGTCTGGACCACGCCGACCAGTCTCTTCGTGATCTCGCTGATGGTGCTGATCGGCGCTTTCGGCAGTTTCGGCCATTATCTCCTGATCCGCGGCCATCGGCTGGCGCCCGCGTCCACCCTGGCGCCGTTCATCTATACCCAGATGGTGTGGACCTCGACCTTGGGCTTTCTGACGTTTGGCGACGTCCCACATTATTGGACCGTGGTGGGCGGGCTGATCGTGGTGGCGTCCGGCCTCTATCTGCTCAACCGCGAGCGCAAAACCGGCACGGCGGTGACCGGCGGCGGCGTCATTCCGGAATAGTTTCATGATCCTGAAAGCATGCCGGTTTGTCGCAGCCGGGATCATAGCTGATACCGATACGCGGCAGTTGCAGGTGTGCATTCATCGGCGCTAAGTTCCTGCCCGAACGCATGATCCCGAGCCAAATCCTGCGCCACGGGAACCGGTTTCGGACTAGGATCATGCTCAATCCGTCACTTTGATTTCGACCCTTCGAGGATCATTCATGTCGACAGCAAAAGATCGGGCGCCGGGGCCTGCCGGTTCCGGTTTGAACGACGATATCGGTGAGGAAAAGCGCCTGGCTCTGTATAGGTCGCAGGTCCGCCTGCGCGACTCCGAGCAGCGCGCCTTCGATCTGTTCCTTCAGAACCTGGTCAAGGGCACCAGCCATCTCTCGCTCGGCCAGGAGGCGATTGCCGCCGGTTTTGCCGAAGCGATGGTCAAGGGCGACCTGTCCTTCTGCACCTATCGCGGGCATGCGCACACTTTGGCGCGCGGCGTGCCGGTCGAGAAGGTGCTTGGTGAGCTGATGCAAAAGGACAACGGCCTGATGCGCGGCAAAGGCGGCTCGATGCATCTCACATCCGAGGAACATGGCGTGATGGGTTCCTACGCCATCATTGGCGCGCATCTGCCGATCGCTTGCGGCGCCGCCTGGCGCGCGCAATATCGCGGCGACAAGGATGTGTCGGTCTGCTTCTTCGGCGACGGCACAACGAACATCGGTGCGTTCCACGAGGCGCTGAACTTCGCCGCGGTGTGGAAGCTGCCGGTGGTGTTCGTCTGCGAAAACAATCTCTACATGGAATACACGCCGATCAAGGATGTGATCCCGATTCCGCAACCGGCGGCGGATCGCGCCTCGGCCTATGGTCTGGAGCGCATCCTGATCGACGGCAACGACGCCGACGTCGTCTATCGCACCGCGCAGAAAGCATTTGCACGCGCGCGGGCCGGCGAGGGTCCGTCGCTGATCGAGTGTCTGACCTATCGTCACTCAGGCCATTCGCGCGCCGACCCGGCCAAGTACCGCCCGGAGGGCGAACTGGAAGAGTGGAAGAAACACGATCCGGTCAAGATCTACCGCGAACGTCTCAAGCAGTTCGGCGTCAGCGACGCGCAGATCGCCGAGATCGACGCTTCCGTCCGCAAGGAAGTCGACGACGCGACCGAGGCCTGCAAGGCCGCGCCCAGCCCGCCGCTCGATATCATTACCACCGATGTCTACGCCGATGGCGGCTGGGCGTGGAGAAATTAAAATGGCAGAAATCAGCTATCGCGACGCGGTGACGCGCGGCATCGCGCAGGAAATGGCGCGCGATCCCGACGTCGTGTTCCTCGGCGAGGACGTCGCCAAGCCCGGCGGCTGCTTCAAGGCGACCGTCGGCCTGTACGAGCAGTTCGGCGGCGTCCGCGTGCGCGACACGCCGATCTCCGAACAGGCCATTCTCGGCGCCGCCATGGGCGCGGCGATGACCGGCCTCAAGCCGATCGCCGAAATCATGTTTTCGGATTTCATCGCGGTATGTTTCGACTACATCGCCAACGAATTCCCGAAGGCCCGCTATATGTCAAACGGGCAAACCAAGTGCCCGCTGGTCGTGCGCACCGCCAACGGCGCCGGTTCGCGCTTCGGCGCGCAGCACTCACAGTCGGTCGAGAACTGGTGCATGATGATCCCCGGCCTCAAGGTCGTGGCGCCGTCGTCGCCGATCGACGTCATCGGTCTGATGGCAGCCGCCGTGCGCGACCCCGATCCGGTGATCTTCTTCGAGCACAAATCGCTGTACAATTCGAAGGGCGAAGTGCCCGACGGCGAGATTCTCGATACGCTCGGCACTGCCAAGATTCTGCGCTCGGGCAAGGATTGCACAATCGTCGCGCTGGCGCTGATGGTGCCGCGCGCGCTGGAAGCGGCCGAGCGGCTGCGCATCGATCACGGCATCGATTGCGAAGTGATCGACGTGCGCTCGCTGGTGCCGCTCGACACCAAGACAATTCTGGCTTCGGTGGCGAAAACGCATCGCCTGTTCACGGTCGAGGAAAACCCGCGTCTGTGCGGCTGGGGCGCCGAAATCGTCTCGATCGTCGCCGACGAGGCGTTCTACGATCTCGACGGTCCGCCGGTGCGAATCACCACGCCGCATATTCCGCTGCCGGCCGCCGACATTATGGAAGACGTCGTGTTGCCGACGCCGCAGCGGATTATGGAAACGGTTAAGCGTAGCTTGGGAGCTTAAAGACTGGTCATTCCGGGGCGGCGCTTTGCGCCGAACCCGGAATCCAGAGCGGCATTAATTAGTTTCTGGATTCCGGGTTCGCGCTTTCAGCGCACCCCGGAATGACAAGGAGGAAGCCATGTACGAAAATCTTCTCGCCAATGTTCCAACCGATCTCTGGATCGGCGGCAAATGGAAAAAGGCCTCCGACGGTGCCCGCTTCGACGTCATCGATCCGGCAACCGAAAAGACCATAGCTTCGGTGGCCAGCGCCACGGTCGAGGACGCCAAGGCCGCGATCGACGCCGCCGATGCCGCGTTCCCGGCTTGGGCCGCGAAGAAACCGCGCGAGCGCGGCGAAATTTTGCGCAAGGCTTTTGACATCATCATGCGCGATGCCGAACGCTACGCGAAGATCATCACGCTGGAAAACGGCAAGTCGCTGTCCGATTCGCGTGGCGAGGTCGCCTACGCGGCGGAATTCTTCCGCTGGTACGCCGAGGAAGCGGTGCGCAATGTTGGACAGATATCGACGGCGCCGGCCTCGGGCGCGCGCATCGTGGCGCAGCAGAAGCCGGCCGGTATCGCCGTTCTGGTGACGCCGTGGAATTTCCCTGCCGCCATGGCGACCCGCAAGATCGGTCCGGCGCTCGCTGCCGGCTGCCCGGTGGTGCTCAAACCCGCCTCCGACACGCCGCTGACCATGCTGGCGCTGATGCAGGCGCTGGAAGAAGCCGGCGTGCCGCCAGGCGTCGTCAATGTCATTCCGTCGCGCTCGTCCGGCAAGGTCGTCAGCGCCATGTTGCATGACATGCGCGTGCGCGTGGTCTCGTTCACCGGCTCCACCGAAGTCGGCCGCAAGCTGTTGCACGAAGCCGCCGACAACATCATCAAGCCGGCAATGGAACTGGGCGGCAACGCGCCGTTCATCGTGTTCGAGGACGCCGACATCGATGCGGCCATCGAAGGCGCCATGGTCGCCAAGATGCGCAACATGGGCGAAGCCTGCACCGCGGCGAACCGCTTCTATGTGCACGAGAAGGTGCACGACGAATTCGCTCAGAAGCTCAGCGCCGAGATGGGCGCCCTCAAGATGGGCAATGGCCTCGATGACGGCGTTGCCGTTGGTCCGCTGGTCAATGCTGAAGGCCGCGACAAGGTGATCGAACTGGTCGATGACGCGGTGTCGAAAGGCGCCAAGGTTTTGACCGGTGGCAAGGCGCCGGGTGGCGTCGGCTTCTTCTATCCAGCGACTGTCATCACCAACGTGTCCAACGACGCCAAGATGTTGCAGGAAGAAATCTTCGGGCCGGTGGCGTCGATCCAGACCTTCAAGGCCGAGGACGAAGTCATCAAGCGCGCCAACGATACCGAATACGGCCTCGTCGCCTATCTTTACACCAAGGACATGTCGCGCGGCCTGCGCGTATCCGAGAAGCTCGACTTCGGCATGATCGGTCTCAATCGCGGTCTGGTGTCGGACCCGGCGGCGCCGTTCGGCGGCACCAAGCAGTCCGGCCTCGGCCGCGAAGGCGGTCAGGAAGGCATGAAGGAATTTCTCGAGATGCAGTACGTCTCGACGAACTGGTAGTTTGTCGTCCCCGCGAAGGCGGGGACCCATAACCGCTGACGGCGCTGTAAAGCACCGACGATGACAAACTCGTGAAACAGGGGGCTATGGGTCCCTGCCTTCGCGGGGACGACAGCTAAAAGATCTTGCGAATGGGAAGTGATCAATGGACGTCCTGATGCCGCAACTCGGCGAGACCGTCGCCGAGGGAAAAATTGTCAAGTGGTTCGTGAAGGCGGGTGACACCGTCAAGCCGGGCGACAACCTGTTCGAGATCGAGACCGACAAGACCTCGATGGAAGTGCCGGCGACGTTCGGCGGCACGCTTACGGACATCAATTTCCAGATCGGCGAAACTGCCAAGGTCGGCGCAGTGGTGGCGACGATTGCCGGCGAAGGCGGCGCGGCCGCGCCGGCGTCTGCGGCCAAGCCCGCGGCGCCAGCGGCGACGCAATCCGCGCCCGCCGTGCGCCCAGCGGCTTTCGTGCCGCTGCCGATTTCGAACCAACCGGCGGCGTCCACACGCGACTTCGCCTATCCCAACATGACTTTGGACCGCGAAGTGCGAACGCCGGAGCGCAATTACGGTCCGGCAAAATTGGCCTCCGGCGGTTTCATCACGCCTTTGGCGCGCCGCCTGGCGTCCGAGCGCGGCATCGATATCTCGCGCGTCGCAGGCTCCGGCCCGCATGGCCGGATCGTCGCCGTCGATGTTGAGAAGGCGCAGCTCGCTTCCGGCGGCACAATGGCGACCGGCGCAAGCTTCGCGCAGGTCAAGGCGCTCTATGACGGCGTCGATCACATCGAGGTGCCGCTCGATGGCATGCGCGCGACGATCGCCAAGCGGCTGGTCGAAGCCAAGCAGACCATTCCGCATTTCTATCTGACCGCGGATATCGAGATCGGCCGACTGATGGCGATGCGCGAGGAGGCCAACAAAGCTGCGCCCCCCCTCCCTAACCCTCCCCCGCATGCGGGGGAGGGAAGGGTGGGGGCCGCGTTCAAACTTTCGCTCAACGACTTCATCATCAAGGCCTGGGCGGCGGCGTTGCAGCGCATCCCGGCCGCCAACGCGGTCTGGGCCGGCGACCGCATTTTGCGCTTCACGCATTCCGACATTGGCATCGCGGTGGCGATCGAGGGCGGCCTGATCACACCGGTGATTCGGAACGTCGAACAAAAATCGCTCACTGCGATATCGACTGAGATTCGCGATCTGGCCGAACGCGCGCGCGCCAAAAAACTTAAAGCCAGCGAGTATCAGGGCGGCGCGTCGGCTATTTCCAATCTTGGCATGTATGGCGTGCGCGAATTCTCGGCCATCATCAATCCGCCGCATGCGACGATCCTCGCGGTCGGCGCCTCGCGCCGTGCCCCGGTCGAAGCTGAAGATGGCAGCGTCAGGTTCGTCAGCGTGATGACCGTTACTCTGTCCTGCGACCATCGTGTCGTCGACGGCGCGCTCGGTGCGGAACTGCTGGCGGCGTTCAAGGATTTCGTTGAAATGCCGGTCACCGCTTTGATCTGACGCATGCTAAGGTCGCGTTCGGACAATGATGGAGTTGAATGATGGCGGGTGAGAAGCGGGACGTGCTGTTGATCGGCGCGCGCAAGCCGGTGTTGGTCAAGGGCCTGGAATCAAAGGTAAACCTGCATTACCTGCTCGAAGCCAAGGACCAGGATGCCTTCGTCAAGGAGCTCGGTCCCAGGATCGGGGCGATCGCGGTCGCCTATACAAGCAATAAAGTCGATGGCGGCTTCATGGCCCGCTTTCCCAAGCTCGAACAGATTTCCAGCTTCGGCGTCGGCTACGATCATATCGACGCCAAATGGGCGGGCGCCCACGGCATCGTCGTCACCAACACGCCCGACGTGCTCAACGAGGAAGTGGCCGACACCGCGCTCGGACTGTTGCTCTGCACCGTGCGCGAGTTTCCGCAGGGCGATCGTTACGTCCGCGCCGGCAAATGGCCGCAGGCGCAATACCCGCTCGCCAAGGCGACGTTGCGCGACCGCACCGTCGGCATGGTCGGCATGGGCCGCATCGGCAAGGCCATCGCCAGGCGGCTGGAAGCCTTCGGCGTGCCGGTCGTCTATCATTCGCGCAACCCGCAGGATGTCGCCTACAAATATTACCCGAAGCTCATCGACATGGCGCGCGACGTCGACACGTTGATGATCATCGTGCCGGGCGGCCCCGCGACGCAGAATCTGATCAATGCCGAGGTACTCAAGGCGCTCGGATCCCGTGGCATCGTCATCAACATGGCGCGCGGCTCGGTCATCGACGAGCCGGCCTTGATCGACGCGCTCAAAACTAAGACCATCTATTCCGCCGGTCTCGATGTCTTCGCCAAGGAGCCCGAGGTGCCGAAAGAGCTGCTGGAGATGGACAACATCGTCCTGCTGCCGCATCTCGGCTCGTCAACCGAGGTGACGCGCGCGGCGATGGATCAGTTGCTGGTCGATAACATCCTGGCCTGGCTGGCCGGCAAGCCGCCGTTGACGCCGGTGCCGGAAACGCCGTACCCGCCAAAGCGATGAGCCGCATGGTTCGCATCACGATCGGGCTTGCCGCGTTTTGTTTCGCCTCGGCCGCGCTGGCGCAGACGGCGACGCTCGGCGATTCGGCCAAGAGCCTGCTCGGCTCCTGGGAATTCTCCAACGCCGACCGCGACAAGGTCTGTACCGCGACCTTCAAGGCCGATCCAACTTCGGTCGGCTTCAAGGTCGAGTTCGACGGCAATTGCGGCAATCTGTTTCCCATCGTGCTGCGCGTCGCCGGCTGGAAATTTCCGGACAACGATAATCTGTTCCTGCTCGATTCCGACGGCCGGGCGCTGGTGGAATTCAGCGAGGTGGAGACCGGCATGTACGAGGCGCCGACTCCCGGTGTCGGCGTTCTGTTCCTGCAGGCCGCCGCGGCAGGTCCCCCGCCGAAGCCGCCGGAGCAGGTGGCCGGCACCTGGGCGATCATGCGTGGCGGCAAGACCATCTGCACGCTGGCACTGGCCAGCACGGTCCTGCGCGACGGGTTCGCACTGACCGCGCAAGCGGGCTGCGATGCCGAGTTCGCGCGGCTGAATGTCACGCAATGGCGGCTCGATCGCGGCGAATTGCTGCTGGTGCCGGCGCGCGGCAATCCGTGGCGCTTTGAGGAAGCCGACGGCGGCAACTGGCGGCGCGTGCCCGAAGGCGCGATCGAGACGTTGCTGGTGCGGAAGTAGGCCGCTTAAATCAGCTTCAGCCCCTTGAAGCTCGCGTGGCCTTCCTTGCCGACGATGATGTGGTCGTGCACCGAAATGCCGAGCGGCTTGGCGACGTCGATGATCGCCTGCGTCATCTGAATGTCGGCGCGCGACGGCGTCGGATCGCCGGACGGATGATTGTGTACCAGGATCAGCGCGGTCGCCGACAGCTCCAGCGCGCGCTTGACTACTTCGCGCGGATAGACCGGCGTGTGATCGACCGTGCCGACCTGCTGCACCTCGTCGGCGATCAGCTGATTGCGCTTGTCGAGGAACAGCAGTCGGAATTGCTCCTTGTCCTCATAGGCCATGGCGGTGCGGCAATAGTCGATCACGCTCGACCATGACGACAACACCGTGCGCTTTTGCGCCTGCCCGCGCGTCATGCGGTTGGCGGCCGCGTGCACGATCTTGAGTTCGTCGACCACCGCCTCGCCGATGCCTTTGACTTCCTTCAGCCGATTGCGCGGCGCGGCGACCACTTCGCCGAACGAGCCGAATTTGGCGATCAGCTCCTTGGCCAGCGGCTTGACGTCGCGCTGCGGGATGGCGCGAAACAAAACGAGTTCAAGCAGTTCGTAATCGCTGATGGCGTCGGCGCCGGCCTCGCGAAAACGCCCGCTGTAGCGCGTCAATCTGGATGGAAACACGGCGACAATCAGGATGGCCATTTTGGCGGTCGCGGCGGGAGGATGATTGTCGCGGCGCGACGGTAACGCAAGCGATATTTTCGTGACGCGTGAGTTTGAT
>CANKBJ010000119.1 GCA_947479905.1 Bradyrhizobiaceae bacterium | reverse complement strand
TGATTGTCGCTCCACGACAATCAAACTCACGCGTCACGAAAATATCGCTTGCGTTACCGTCGCGCCGCGACAATCATCCTCCCGCCGCGACCGCCAAAATGGCCATCCTGATTGTCGCCGTGTTTCCATCCAGATTGACGCGCTACACGATGCACCGAACAAAAAGTATCTTGAGGTTCTCTGTAGTTTCAACAGACAGGCCGCGAATTATAATCGATATAGCATCTTCGGGATCGCCTGAGATCAGCAAGGCATTTGCAAGACTGAAATATGCGTCCGGCGACCGCGGCTGGCACGCCAGCGATCGGCGATAGTGAACGAGCGCGTCGCTGATCTGACCCTTGTGAAGGAGCGCGGCGGCGAGATTATTGTGCGCGGCGACATAATCGGGGACTAAAGCGATCGCGCGGCGATTGTGCGCAATTGCATCATCGAGCCTGTTTAATGATGCGAAGAACACGGCGGCATTGTAATGACATTCCGCATCGAGGTCGTTCAGCGTGACGGCCCTGTTGAATAGCTCCAGCGCGGCTTTGTTGTCGCCGCGTTGATGCGCGATGATGCCGAGATATTGGAGTGATCGGGCGTGGCCCGGATTTATCGCCAATGTTTCGCGGTAAAGACGTTCCGCCCGTTTCGCGTCGCCGGTCTGGTGAGACTCTAAAGCAAGGTAAAAGATTTTATCAGCGGCCTGGCCATGCGTTCCGGAGCCCTTAGTGCGTCGATGTTTTCGGTCGGCTCGCCGTTCTTTACGGTTCTTGGGAAAATATGGGTCTGCCAAACGATTGTCAGAGAAATAATGGCTCGCTTGAATAGTATCAGGTGCCAGGCGTGTCTGGAAGCCGTGGGGGAGGGGTGCGGTCGATCCCCGCTGTGCCAGCCGCACCAATGGCTGTATAATGTCGTATATGGGAAACTAGAGCAATCAGGCGGCTGATTTTATGCATTCAGATACGGATTGTACTTAAACCTGACGGCCTGGCTGACTTGGGTGTGAGCCGATAACTAACTTTTTAGTCGACAAACTTCGTACCGATTGCGGTCGGTCTATCGCCGGCGCTGGGTCCAAAAGTCGTCGAAACTCATTCGGCGGCTATTCGGATTGCGTTGCGAAAAGAAGCCGAAGATGTCGTCGCGTCCGTTGTCGCTCGCCATGAGAGAGTCCTCCGAAGGCTTGCGCGTGATGAAGCCGCCCTGCGGCTGATTGCTCAGCACAGCGACAAACTCGGTGCGATAGTTTGTTTCGGCGCTCAGCGGCTCGTCCGAGACGACGATTGACGATCGCGGCAAGGTGGTTGGCCCAATGCGGTCGAGCACATCCTGCGGGATGGTGATGCGGTCGAGCGCGGACTTGGCATCGTCCGCGTCGTCGATGGTAACCGCGCTCCAGCGCAAACCAGATTCATCGCGCGCCATCGCGGTGAATATATGCGTGCCGATCCGCTTCTCGGGATTGCGGATCGTGACCGGGGCCTCAATGCTCGCATCGAACACCTCGCCGCCGCCGTCCGGCGCCGGCTTATGTGTGTTGCGCCGCACGTAGAGCTTGCGTGTCGCGCGGCTGATATAGACCGACACCGGTTCGAGCGCGAGTTTCGCCTCGGTCGCGCCTTTGGCGGAGACGGACTTTCTGGTCTCGGCCGCCATTGCGGCAACTTTTGCGGCGGCAGCGGCGTCAAGTTTCAACTTCGCGTCGGCCTTGGCGGCATCGAGCCGCATTGATGCTTCCGTGGCCTTGGCAGTTGCCTTCTGCTTGCGCTCCTCGGCCCGCGCCTTTGCCTGGTCGGTCGTTGCAGCGGCGAGCGCTTTGCCGGCGGCGTTGGCTTCCGCGTCGGCGCTTTTCTTGAAATATTCCAGCTTGCGCAACGACGACGCAAGCGAGGTCGTCTCACGCGCCGCGGCGGTAGCTGCTTTTTTCGTGTCTGTCGCCGCCTTTGCAGCATCGGCGGCCTCGCGAACGAGCGTCTCCGCTTGCGCCGGCGCCGCCGCGACGGCTTCCGCCTTCGGCACGAATAGCGCCGCGTGGGATATCTCGACCGGCGCCGCGTCGTTCGGCGAGACGATTACCCGCATCCCGATCCGGGTCTTGTCGAACAGCTTCTCGGCAAAGCCGAAGGGCATCCGCACGCAGCCGTGCGAGGCCGCATATCCGGGCAACGGCCCGCCGTGCATGGCAACGCCGTTCCAGGTGATTCGCTGCATGTGCGGCATCCAGGCGTCGTCATACATGCTTGAGCGATGGTCTCTGTTCTTCTCGAGCACGGCGAAGACGCCGGCCGGCGTCTCGCGTTCCTTGACGCCGGTCGATACCGGCGCGCGCAGGATCCATCCGTCGGCGTCGTAAAAAGTGATCTGCTGGCTTTTGATCGACACGATCGCCATGATCGGCTCACCCGCCGGGCGCGGGGCCATTTCTTCTTTGGCTTGCGCGGGGCGGGTCTGCCGGGGCGCCGCGTCGGCGGTCAGCGCCGGTAGCGCGGCCATAACCGCGAGAGTCATGATGCTGGCATGCCCCCAAAGCCGCATGGCCACGGGGATTTGCGCCGTCATCAATCGCTTTGTCATGCCATGCCCGGTTAAAATGCGTGCCCGCGTCCGCGCCAATCGCGTGTCGAATCGCTGCCTCTGGATAACGAACAGCCAACACCATACCTGGCCAATTCGTTCCCGGCGACTATAGCACGTTCGGTAAACAGTTTTACTTACGCCGCCCTAATTGAATTTCAGTCCGGCTGCCTGAGCAAGTTTGACGTTCGAGACGATCTCCTTGGCGATCAAAGCGTCGAATTCCTGCGGCGACAGCGGCAGCGGCTCGACGCCCTGCGGTGCGAACTTTGCCTGCACCTCGGGCAGCGCCAAGGCCTTCTGCACTTCGGCGTGCAGTTGGTCGATGATAGGACGCGGCGTTTTGGCCGGTACCAGCAGGCCGTTCCAGAAATTATAGTCGGAGTCCGGAAAGCCGGCTTCGGTCGTGGTCGGCACGTCCGGCAAGGCGGCCGAGCGGCGCAGCGTGCTCACCGCCAGCGGCAGCAGCCGGCCATCGGTGATCAGCGACATCGACGACGAGATACCGATGCAGCAGAAATCGACTCGGCCGGTCATCACTTCGGTCAGTGCCTCCGGGCCGCCGCGGAACGGAATGTGAGTGGCTTTAAAGCCGGCCGACAGGCGGAACCGCTCGGCCGCCCAATGGGTGGCGCTGCCGACGCCGGCCGAGGAATAGGTCAAGTCGCCGCTCTTGGCGCGCTCGGCCAGGTCCTTGGCCGTCTTGATGCCTTTGCCCGGTGCAACCATCAGCACATTCGGCACCACGCCGAACACGGCGACGGCGGAGAAATCCTTGGCCGGATCGTAAGTGATTTGCGGATAGGCGGCGGGAGCGGCCGAATGCGCCGCGGCGTTTATCAAAAACGTGTAGCCGTCCGGGTCGGACTTGGCGACGGCGGCCGAACCGATCGTGCCGCCGGCGCCGCCGCGATTTTCCACCACGATGGTCTGGCCCAGTTGGCGGGACAGCGGATCGAGGACAACGCGGCCGATAATATCGACGGTGCTGCCGGCGGAAAACGGCACGATGGCGCGGATCGCCTTGTCCTTCGGCCAGGCGTCCGCGAAGGCAAGGCGCGGCAGCGCCGGAGCGGCGAGCGTGGCGCCGGCAAGGGTAAGAAATCGGCGGCGATGGGTCAGGCTCATGGCGGCTCCTTGGCGGTCCTCGTGCGGCGGCCGGGCGCATCGCTCATTGAATGGCGACGTCATTCCCCGTGCGCGCATCGTGCCCATGCCGGCGGGCCCAGGGAAGGGGGCAGATGAAAAAAATGCGTTCGTACCTTCATGAATCCGTCGCCCTTTGCCCTGATGAAAACGTAGGGCTATAGGAGGCATTAGAGACGACAACCCAGGCGGCGGGAGCTGGATCGATGCGCACACAGGTCGGGATTATTGGAGCGGGTCCGGCCGGGCTGGCTTTGGCGCGAATGCTGCACCTGCAGGGAATTTCGTCGGTTGTCATCGAGAACCGCAGCCGCGATTATATCGAAAATCGCATCCGCGCCGGACTGATCGAACATTGGGCGGCCGACATGCTGACCGACATCGGCGTCGGCGAGCGCATGAAGCGCGAAGGCCTGGTGCATTGGGGCACCAATTTCGCCATCAACGGCGATATCCATCGCATCGATTTCAAGGCGCTGTTGAACAAACGCATCACCATTTACGGCCAGCAGGAAGTAGTGAAGGACCTGGTCGAGCGCCGGATCGCCGATGGCGGGCCGTTGCTGTTCGAGGTCGACGGCGTCAGCGTTCACGATCTGACGACCGATCGTCCGAAAATTCAATTCGCGCACGAAGGTCAGGCGATCGAGCTTGAATGCGACTTCATCGCCGGCTGCGACGGCTATCACGGCATTACCCGGCCGAGTTTTCCGGACGGCATTCTCAATGTGTATGAGCGGGATTATCCGTTCGGCTGGCTTGGCATTCTGGCGGAATCGCCGCCGCCGGATCACGACCTGATCTATTCGTATAACGACGACGGTTTCGCGCTTTACACGATGCGCTCGCCGACCTTGGCCAGGCTCTATCTGCAATGCGATCATGATGAACATGTCGATGCTTGGCCGGACGCCCGCATCTGGGAGAATTTGCACAAGCGGCTTGGCGGCGCGCGCAAACTGCAGGAAGGAAAAATTCTGCAAAAAGGCGTGACGGCGATGCGCTCATTCGTCGTCGAGCCGATGCAATATGGCCGGCTGTTTCTCGCCGGCGATAGCGCCCATATCGTGCCGCCCACCGGCGCCAAGGGTATGAACCTCGCCTTCGCCGACGTGGTGATGTTGTCGCGCGCGCTTGACGGTTTCTACAAGAAGCAGCGTACCGATCTCATCGAAGGCTATTCCAAGGCGTGCCTGAAGCGGGTCTGGAACGCGCAGCGCTTTTCCTGGTGGATGACCCAGATCATGCACAGGTTCCCCGACGAAACCCCGTTCGACCGCCGCCGCCAGATCTCGGATCTGCGCTATATCACCAGTTCCGAAGCGGCGATGAAATCGCTGGCCGAACAATATGTCGGGCTGCCCATCGATTGACATGGCGAAAATGCCGGATCGGCGAGGTCCGTTCACCTTCCGGTTGTCGGCGCATGATCGCGGCCGGCAAATCCTGCGGGATCTATGTTGAAATATTGGCATTTCCGATTCAACGCTGGCGGTGTACGATATTAAAAATGCCGGCGAAAACGCACGGTGGCCAGACGGGGGAAGCCATGAAGTCCACATTGAAAATATTTGCCTGCGGGCTCGCCGCGACCTTGCTTCTGGGCGCCGGTGCGGCGCGCGCACAGAGCGATTATCCCAACCGCGTCATCCATTTCGTTGTCGGTTTCGCCGCCGGTGGCGGCAACGATCTGTTTGCCCGTCTGGTGGTGCAGAAATTCCAGCAGAACACCGGCTACAACGCGATCATCGAAAACAAGGTAGGCGCCGGCGGCCGGCTTTCGTCCGAATATGTGGCCAAGCAGCCGGCCGACGGCTACACGGTGCTGGTCGGCGCCACGGGACAGATGTCGATCGCCGCCGCGATCTACCCCAATCTCGGCTATCACCCGACCAAGAGCTTCATCCCGCTCAACATGATCGCGTCGTTTCCGCTGGTGATGGTGGTGCCGATGGACCACCCGGCCAAGACCGTGGCGGAACTGGTGGCGTGGGCGAAGGCCAATCCCGACAAATCGAATTACGGAACGTCGTCGCCGTCGTTCACGATTGCCAGCGAATTGCTGAAACTCAAGACCGGCATGCCGGCTGTGGCGATCCCCTACAAGAGCAGCAACGAATCGAATCTCAGCGTGGTGGCTGGGCAGACCTTGTTCACGATCTCGGATGGTCCGCCGGCCATTCCGCTGGTGACCGGCGGCAAGACCCGTGCCCTGGCGGTGACGGGGGCGGAGCGTTCGCCGGAAATTCCCAATGTGCCGAGCATGGCGGAAGCCGGTTTTCCCGACGTCAACTCGCAGCTGTGGAGCGGCTTTTTCGTCCCGACCGGTACGCCGGACGCGATCGTCAGCAAGTTGACCGCCGAACTCGGCAAGGCCTTGGCCGACGCCGGCGTGCGCGAGTCGCTCGCCAAGATGGCGGTGAAGCCGGGCGGACCGACCGGCGAGGAATTCCGCAAATTCATTGATGGCGAAATCAAGACTTATTCGGATGTCGTCCAGGCGGCGAAGCTGACATTCCAGTAGGGTGACGGGACGCCCGTGAAAATCGGCGGCGTCCATCGATAAAGCCGGCGTTGCCGATTGCGGTGGCGACGCCGGCTGCTATTCTCGATCCCGAGGATGCTCTCACGAGTCGTTGGGGTTGCGAAATTATGCGAAGCGCGGCGGTTTTCGGCTTGATTTTGACGCTCGCCATGCCCGCCGCCGCCGCTACCGCCCCCTCGACCGATCCAGCCAGTGAATCGCCGGCCACGGCCGCCGGCCAGCCCGCCAAAAACGCCGAGGTGACGGAACCGGCGGTCATGGAACTGTTGCAGAGCCATGAATTGTTCGGGACCTTCGCATCCGATTGCAGCCGGCCGCCGGCGCGGAACAATCCGCATGTCAGGGTCAGTCGCGAGCCGGGCGGCATGGTGATCGAGGCGCATGACGTCGGCCTCAAATATTCGAACAACCTATACAGCGTGCGGGCGGCAAGGCGCGTCGCCGCCGACCGGCTGGAATTAAAAGTGGTCTTCGTGCCCGGCACGAAGGCCGAAGAATACCAGACGATGGAACTGGTCGTCGGCAATGGTACGCGGCGCACGATGTTCAATCGTGTCGATAACGGGCCGGTGCGGGTCCAGCGTGGTGTCGCGGTTGCCAATGGCCGCAAGACGCCGTTGTTGAAAAAGTGCGATTAGCACGTCTGGCTAACATTTAGCCTTAGACGTCGAGCAATTCATCCTTGGCGAATTCGGCGTTTTCCTGGATGAACTCGAAGCGCGCCTCGGCCTTGTTGCCCATCAGCCGCTCGACCGAATTGGCCGTCGCCTTGATGTCGGCATCCGCCAGGGTCACCTTGAGCAAGGTGCGCTTGGACGGGTCCATGGTGGTCTCCTTCAACTGCGCCGCCATCATCTCGCCGAGGCCTTTGAAGCGCGAGACTTCGACCTTGGCATTGGCGTTGAAGTCGGACTTGAGCAGTTGCGCCTTGTGTTCATCATTGCGGGCATAGGCGATCTTGCCGCCGTGTTGCAGCCTGAACAACGGCGGCACCGCGAGAAACAGCTTGCCGTCGTCGATCAGCTTCGGCATCTGCCGATAGAAGAACGTGATGAGGAGCGAGGCGATGTGCGCGCCGTCCACATCGGCGTCGGTCATGATGATGATCTTCTCGTAGCGCAAATCGGTGGCCCGATAATGCGCACCAGTGCCGCAGCCGAGCGCCTGGACCAGATCGGCCAGTTGCTGGTTTCCCGCCAGCTTGTCCTTGGTGGCGGAGGCGACGTTCAAAATTTTGCCACGCAGCGGCAGCACGGCTTGCGTGCGGCGATCGCGCGCCTGCTTGGCCGAGCCGCCGGCCGAGTCGCCTTCGACTATGAAGATTTCCGACCCGAGCGAGCCGGAATTCGAGCAGTCGGCGAGTTTGCCGGGCAGGCGCAGTTTGCGCACCGCCGATTTGCGGGCGACGTCTTTCTCGGCGCGCCGCCGTAGCCGGTCCTCGGCGCGGTCAATGACGAATTCCAGCAGACGATTGGCCTGCGTCGGATTGCCTGACAGCCAGTGATCGAACGGATCCTTGATCGCCTGTTCGACGATCTTCTGGGCGGCGGCGGTGGCGAGGCGGTCCTTGGTCTGGCCCTGGAATTCCGGCTCGCGAATATAGACCGACAGCATGCAGCCGGAGCCGACCATGACGTCTTCGCTGGTGATCGCCGCCGCGCGCTTGCTCAAGCCGGCACGCTCGGCGTGATCCTTCAAGCCGCGCAGCAGCGCGGTACGCAAGCCCGATTCATGCGTGCCGCCGTCATGCGTCGGGATGGTGTTGCAGTAGGATTGCAGAAAGCCATCGGCATCCGCCGTCCAGGCGATCGCCCATTCGACCGCGCCATGCTTGCCGGTCTTGCCGGACGCGCCGGTGAAGATGTCCGGGTGGACGAGGGTGGCGCCTTCGAGATTGGACGCGAGATAATCCTTCAGGCCATCGGCGAAATGAAAGACGGCCTTCGGCGGCACGTCGGTGCCCTCGACCATCTTCGGTTCGCAATTCCAGCGGATTTCGACGCCGCCATAGAGATAGGCTTTCGAGCGCGCCATCTTGAACACGCGCGCCGGATCGAAGGCGGCCTTGGCGCCGAAAATCTGCGCATCCGGCTTGAAGCGGATCTTGGTGCCGCGCCGGTTCGGCGCGCGGCCGAGCTTTTCCAGTTTGCCCTTCGGCTTGCCGCGCTCGAACACCATTTTGTAGAGCTGCTGCTCGCGCGCGACTTCGACTTCCATGCGCTCGGACAGCGCATTGGCGACCGAGACGCCGACGCCGTGCAGACCGCCCGACGTCTCATAGACCTTGGAATCGAATTTGCCGCCGGCATGCAGCGTGCACATGATGACTTCGAGCGCCGACTTGTTCTTGAATTTCGGATGCGGGTCGACCGGAATGCCGCGGCCATTGTCCGTGATCGAGATGAAGCCGTTTGATTCCATATCGACTTCGATCCAGCTGGCGTGACCGGCCAGCGCTTCGTCCATCGAGTTGTCGATGACCTCGGCGAACAGGTGATGCAGCGCCTTGTCGTCGGTGCCGCCGATATACATGCCGGGGCGGCGGCGCACCGGCTCCAGCCCCTCCAGGACCTCGATATCCTTGGCCGTATAGCCTGACTCCGCGCTGCCGCCGCGCCCGGCGGATTTTCCGCGAGTGGCTTGTTTCGCCGCGCTGCGCGCAGCCGGCTGACGCGACGCCGATTTGGCGGACGCGGCGAACAGGTCCGGTTCGGACGGCTTGGATTTCTTCTTGGTCGCGGATTTTGCCATTGCAGCCTTCAGGGATTGCCAGCTCTCAGATAGGGACGAGGCGAATCAGTTGCCAGCACTATGCCACGATGACAAAAAGTGCGGGACCGCCGATGCGGTCCAGTTCCGCCAACTGAGACAGGGGCCTAAAGGTTAGGCAGGAACGTGGCAAGTTGCGGGAATACCGCCACCGCCACCACAATCACCAGCAGCACGATCCAATAAGGGATCGAGCCGCGGAAGATTTCCGCCAATGTGACGCTGGGGTCCGGCACCGCGGCTTTCACGGTGAAAACCAGAATGCCGAAGGGCGGGGTCAGCAGGCCGGTCTCAATAGCCAGGATGCCGATAATGGCGAAGGCGAGCGGATCGAAGCCGAGATGGATTGCGATCGGCGCAAAGATCGGAACCGTGAGCAGGATGATCGAAATTGAATCGATCAGGCAGCCGAGCACAAACCAGATGGCGACCATGATGACCAGGATGCCCCAGGCGCCGGCGCCGGTGGCGAGCAGGAACGACTTCGCCGCTTCAGTAAAGCCGGTCATCGACAGCACCCGCGAATAAAGCTGGGCGCAGAACAGCAGCAGCAGCAGCGGCCCCGAGGTGCGGCCGACATCGAGCACGACCTGCCAGACTTCGCGCGGCTTGATGCCCTTGATGACCGCCAGAATGAGCGAGCCAATGGCGCCGATGCCGGCGCCTTCGGTCGGCGTGCACAGGCCGAGCCAGATCGATCCCAACGTGCCGATGATCAAGGCAACGACCAGCAGCGTGCTGATGAGCATGGCGCGCAAAGTCGCGTCATCGACGTCGGCGATAGGGTCCGGCGGCCGCGACGCCGAGACATCGGCACCCAGCGCGCTGGCGCCACGTCGCGAGGCATGGGTTTCGCCAACCAGTTCGGGGTTGATCTTCGCCGCCACAACGACATAGACAACCATGCCGCCAGCCGCGAGCAGACCCGGGATAACGCCGGCCAGGAACAGTTTGCCGATCGACAGTTCGGTCAGCACGCACCACACGATCATCAGCACTGACGGCGGAATCAGCATGCCGAGGCAGGCTGAGCCGGCGACCGAGCCGAGCGCGAAGTCGCGGCGATAGCCATAGCGCCGCATTTGCGGATAGGCGATGCGCGAGAAGGCGGCCGCCGCGGCAATGCTGACACCAGTGACAAAGCCGAACAACGCATTGGCCAGAATGGTCGCAGCGGCAAGCCGGCCCGGCAACCATTTGCTGGCGCGATTGGCGAGCGTGTAGAGGTCGCGCGCGGCGCCGCATTTCGCCAGGAAGTCGCCCATCAGCATGAACAAGGGGATCACGGCGAAGACGTAATCGCGCAGCGCTTCATAAGCGGTGTTGGCGACGAAGGTGCGCACGACTTCGACGTCGCCTGTCATCAGGTAGATGCCGAGTGCCGCGGTGATGCCGAGCGAAACAGCGATATGAACACCGGAAAACACCAGCAGCAGAACGACCACCACGATGGCGATCATGTCGAAATGGCCGAGCATGATGCGTATTCCTAGATATGCGTAGAGGCGGAAGGGGCGATGACGTTTTCGGCCCGGCCGGTTATGAGGGCGTTGATCGCCCGCAGGCCGTGAACGGTGTAACTGGTGACGACCAAAATTGCGCCGAGCACGACGACGGTGCGCGCAGGCCACACCGGCACACGCAGCGCGCCTTCACCCTCATACTCGCCGCTGGCGATGGCGTGCAGGGTCGGTTCGTAGCTGCCCCAGATGATCAGCCCGAAAAACACAATGCCCAAAGTGGCCGACAGCAACTGCGCGAAAGCCAGCCCGCGCACGCCGAACGCGCCGGAGACGACGTCGGTGTAGATCATGCCGCCGCTCTGCACGGAATA
>CANKBJ010000118.1 GCA_947479905.1 Bradyrhizobiaceae bacterium | reverse complement strand
GTCCGGCGGCTACGACAATAGTCTAGTTTTTGCCGGTTTTTGGCGATTCTGCCTTGCCGGAGCCATTTTCCTCCCCCATTAAAGCCGCGTCAGGACGGGCCCCTCTGGCAGCCATGTGGCTGTGATGTCGTATTGACCTCACAAGAGGGGCATTTGCCGCCATGATGGAATTCTTTTCGCTGTCTCCTGAAACGCTGACCGTTTTCGCCCAGGTCGTCATGATCGATCTGGTGCTGGCCGGCGACAATGCCGTGATTATCGGTCTGGCCGCCGCCGGTCTGCCAAAGGAACAGCGCGCCAAAGCGGTCCTGATTGGCATCATCGCTGCGACCGTGCTGCGCATAGCCTTTGCCGGCGTCGCCATCCAGCTTCTGGAAATCGTCGGTTTGCTGCTCGCCGGCGGCATTCTGCTGCTGTGGGTGTGCTGGAAGATGTGGCGCGAGTTGCGCACCTCGCACAAGGAAGAACAGGACGCGACCGAAGCACTGGCGGGAGCCGATCTTAACGCGGACGGCACCATTGCCGGCGGCGCGCCGCGCAAGACCTTCGCGCAAGCGGCCTGGCAAATTCTCGTGGCCGACGTTTCGATGTCGCTCGACAACGTGCTGGCGGTGGCCGGCGCCGCGCGCGACCATCCCTGGGTTTTGATCTTCGGCCTCGGCCTGTCGATCGTGCTGATGGGCGTGGCGGCGAACTTCATCGCCGGCCTGCTCAACAAGCACCGCTGGATCGCCTATGTGGGACTTGCGATCATTCTCTATGTCGCTGGCGACATGATCTGGCGTGGCGCCCTGGAAGTGCGTGCCGAGGCGTTTGCCGGTTAAAAGCCGTATTGCGCCAGGGCTCCGGCCAACGCCGGAGCCGGCGCTTTGCCCGATGTGAAGACAATGCGCGGCCGCTCGCCCACAGGCCCGAGCGGCCGTTCGCGCATGAGGTCAGCGACGCGGCGCGCAATCGCCGGCGCCGGGTCGAGCCAGTCGACCGGCCAGGCGGCGAGCGCGCGGAAGCGATCGAGCAGCAGCGGGTAATGCGTGCAGGCCAGCACGATGGTGTCGGTGCAATGCTCCGGCGGGCCTTCGCCGAAGCAGGGCGCGATTTCCGCTTTGATATCGGCGTCGGCGACCGGCGTGCCGGCCAGCTCCAATTCGGCAAAGCCGGCGAGCCTCTGTGAGCCGACCAGCACGACATTGCAGTCGCCGGCGAATTCGCGGATCAGCGCGCGGGTATATTCGCGGCTGACGGTCGACTGCGTGCCGAGCACGGCGATGCGCTTGGATTTCGATTGCGCGCAGGCCGGCTTGATCGCCGGCACGGTGCCGACAAAGGGCACGGCGTAGGCGGCGCGCAATTGCGCCAGCGCCAAGGTCGACGCGGTGTTGCAGGCGATGACGACGAGGTCCGGTTTGTGCTCGGCAATCGCCTTGCCGACGACATCGACAATGCGCGCGATCAAGGCCGCCTCCGGCTGATTGCCATAAGGAAAGCCGGCGTCGTCGGCGACGTAGATATACCGCGCATCGGGCCGCGCGCGCACGACCTCGCGGAAAACGGTGAGGCCGCCGACGCCGGAATCGAAAATCAGCACGGTCGCGGGGGAATTTGGCAAAGGGCTGGCCATGGACGGCAATTTAAAGCGGTGCGGTTAAAGCTTTATGCGCGCCAGCAACTGGCCGAGCAGCAGCAGGCCCTGCGGCCAATATTGCAGCTTCGTCGCCGAGTTGATGTGGCCCTGTTCGCCGACATTGCAGAAGTCGGCGCCCCAGCCTAGCGCGAACCGCTCGGCGCGCGCGACGCTGACATAAGGGTCGTTGGTGCTGGCGACGACGAGGGCGGGCACCGGAAAGCGCGCCAGAGGCATCGGCTCGAAGCCGTAAAGGCTTTCCGGCAGATGTGTCCGGTCTTCGACATCGGAGGGCGCGACGAGGAGCGCGGCGGCGACGCGGCCGGGCTTGTTGCGCGTCGCCCAATGCGCGGCCAGCGAACAGGACAGACTATGGCAAATGAGAACGGCGGGCCGTGTGCCGCCGTCGATCGCCGCGTCCAGCCGCGCCAGCCAGTCGGACATCACCGGCGCGTCCCAGTCGTCCTGCAACACGCGGCTGGCATTGCGGAAGGCGAGACACCAGTAGGACTGCCAGTGATCGACGCCGGAATTGCCCAAGCCCGGCAGCACAAGGAAATCGTAATCGTTGGTGGCGTCGCGCATGCTTTAGGCGCTCTTTAAATCGCGCATGATCTTGTCCGAAAACCGGTTCCCACTTTTCGGGATCATGCGCTTCCGAAAACCCGCTTGAAAATCGTGTCGACCTGCTTGAAGTGATGGTCGAGATCGAAATTGTCTTCCAGTTCCTTGTCGTTGAGCGCCTTTTTCACATCCGGGTCGGCTTTCAGCAGCGCCAGGAAATCGTTGCTCTCGCCGCCCCACACTTTCATGGCGTTGCGCTGCACCAGGCGATAGGCGTCCTCGCGGGCGACGCCGGCCTTGGTCAGCGCGATCAGGATGCGTTGCGAGTGGATGAGGCCGCCCAGTCTGTCGAGGTTCTTCTGCATGGTGGTCGGATAGACCAAGAGCTTGTCCATCAGTCCGGTCAGGCGCGCGAGCGCGAAGTCGAGCGTCACGGTGGCGTCGGGCCCGATCATGCGCTCGACCGAGGAATGCGAAATGTCGCGCTCGTGCCACAGCGCGACGTTCTCCATCGCCGGCATCGCATAGCTGCGCACCATGCGGGCGAGGCCAGTGATGTTTTCCGACAGCACCGGGTTGCGCTTGTGCGGCATCGCCGAGGAGCCCTTCTGCTTCTCGGAGAAGAATTCCTCGGCCTCCAGCACTTCGGTGCGCTGCAAATGGCGGATCTCGATGGCGAGGCGTTCGATCGAGGAGGCGACGACGCCGAGCGTGGCGAAATACATGGCGTGGCGGTCGCGCGGGATGACCTGGGTCGAGATCGGCTCGACCGACAGGCCCATGGCCTTGGCGACATAGGCTTCGACGCGCGGATCGACCTGCGCGAAAGTGCCGACCGCGCCGGAAATGGCGCAGGTGGCGACCTCGGCGCGCGCGGCGACCAGGCGCTCGCGGCCGCGGGAAAATTCGGCGTAAGCCTGCGCCAGCTTGAGCCCGAACGTGGTCGGCTCGGCATGGATGCCGTGCGAGCGGCCGACGGTCGGCGTCAGTTTATGCTCGAAGGCGCGGCGCTCGAGCGCAGCGAGCAGCGCATCGACATCGGCGATCAGGATATCGGCGGCGCGCACCAGTTGCACGTTGAAGCAGGTGTCGAGCACATCCGACGAGGTCATGCCGGAATGCATGTAGCGCGCTTCGGGGCCGACGATTTCCGAAACATGGGTCAGGAAGGCGATGACGTCGTGCTTGACCTCGGCCTCGATGGCGTCGATGCGCGCGACATCGAACTTGGCGTCCTTGCCCTTGGCCCAGATCGCGGCGGCTGCTTCCTTCGGGATGACGCCGAGTTCGGCCATGGCGGACGCCGCGTGCGCCTCGATCTCGAACCAGATGCGGAATTTGGTTTCCGGCGACCAGATCGCCACCATGTCGGGACGTGAATAGCGAGGGATCATTTAAGCCGCTTCTCCGCGCGCCTGCGCCGCGGCATTGCGGATCGCGGCGATGTTCTCTTTGTATTTGCCGCCCTTGAAGACGGCCGAACCGGCGACCAACACGTTCGCGCCGGCTTTGGCGATTTGCCCGGCATTGTCGGCGGTGACGCCGCCGTCGACTTCGATGTCGATCGGCCGGCCGGCGACAAGCGCGCGCACGGCGCTGATTTTGTCGAGTGCCGAGGGAATGAAAGACTGGCCGCCGAAGCCGGGATTGACCGACATGACGAGTATGAGATCGACCATGTCGATGACATTTTCCAGGGTGGACACGGACGTGCCGGGATTGAGCGTGACGCCGGCCTTCTTGCCGAGCGCGCGGATCGCCTGAAGCGAGCGATGCGCATGCGGGCCGGATTCGACATGCACGGTGATGATGTCCGAGCCGGCCTTGGCGAAGGCCTCAAGGTATGGGTCGCACGGCGCGATCATCAGATGGGTGTCGAAAATCTTTTTGCTGGAAGCGCGCACCGACTGCATCACCGCCGGCCCGAACGAGATGTTGGGGACGAAATGGCCGTCCATGACATCGACGTGAATCCAGTCGCAGCCGGCCGCGTCGATGGCGCGCACCTCGTCGCCGAGTCTGGCGAAGTCGGCCGCCAGGATCGACGGGGCGATGAGCAGCGGACGGGACATTTAAGTGGGCTCCAGAAGGATGGGCTCCAAATTCGCCGTTCGCGTAACACGGCGGGGACCGGGGGGCAACGCGACGGCGGCGGACCACTAGTGGAGCGGATTTGACGTTCGCTACCCGTTTGCCGCGACCATCTTATGCGAACGTCAAATCCAAAGCTCCACTAGCATCAATAACTTGCTAGTGGTCCTTTAATTCTAACATTCGCAAAAGTGGCTCCGCAGGCCGGTTGCGAATGTTAGAATTGGACCACTAGGTCAATTGTACCGGCAAGAATTGCCGGTCGCGCGGATGGGGCACGGTTTGCCCGCCACGCCATTGTGGAAAACGTCGGGTTTGCCGCGGCTTTTTCGCGGCGGCCTTTCTGGCGCGGCCCTTGCAACTCCGGCTTCGGGTGCGATGACCGCCGGGCTTAGCCGGCGGGTTCAAGGAGTTTGAGTTCATGTCCATGTCAGCAGGCGCATCGTCGTCAAATGCGCTTTCCTATCTGCAGCAACTTCTGCAACAGGGCACCGCGGGCGCCGGCAAAGCCAAAACCGCGCAGGCGACCGATCCGCTCTCGATGCTGATGCAGGAGATCTCGGGAGGCGGCACGCCCCCCGGGCAAACGTCCGCGACATCCGCGAACGCCGCGACGGGTCCGAGTTGCCCGCCATTCAGCCCGAATACGATGTCGGCATTGCTGTCGGCGCAAGGCCAGCAGTCCGCCGGCGGACCGGACGCCAAGCTGTTCGCCAAGCTCGATACCGATGGCGACGGCCAGATCGGCAAGGATGAGTTTTCCGCCGCGGCCAGCAAGGCCGGCGCCGACAGTTCGGTCGCCGACGCAGTGTTCAATAAAATCGACGCCAATAGCGATGGTTCGGTCACTCAGGATGAGTTGACCCAGGCTGACAAGGCAAGCCGGCCGCATCACCACCACCATGTTCACGGCGGCGCGCAGGGCGCGGGCGGCGCGCAGGACCCGCTCGAGGCGATGGTGTCGTCGGCCGGCGCCAGTGGCGCGACGACCAAGACGTCGACCAATGCCGACGGCTCAACCACCACGACGATATCCTATGCCGACGGCAGCAAGATCGATCTGACGTCGCCGGCGGCGAGTGGCAGTGCCTCGGCCTCTAAGTCCAATCTGCTTGAACAACTGATCAAGCTGCAGGCGCAGGCGCTTAATCTTGCGACCTCGACGATGTCGGCGGTCGCCTAAAGACTACGGCCGTTGCTGGAGCCGTGTCGCTAGCGGTTTCAGTAGCGCCGGAAACAGGTAGATCGGAAACTGCGCCACGGCGAAATAGAACCAGGCCAGTTCCGGCAGCGAGCCGCCGAGCGCCGCCATCACCACGCCGAGATTGCGAAAGCCGGTGAGCAGGCCGATCACCAGGCCGCGGTCGATGCCGGCGCGGTAAAACACCAGAACGCTCAGTCCGATCTGCAGCAGGGTCAGGACGATGATCAGCGTGAACAATCCAAGCGCGAACAGCGGATCGGCCATGACGGTGCGCGGCACGACGTCCATGGCGGCGATGGCGAAAATAAATACCGCGATAACGTTCAGCCCGTCGATGGCTTCCTTCTTTTCCTCGATCCAGCGCTGGCCGGCGACGCGGCGGATGATCCAGGCGACCGCGCCGGAGGCGGCGAAAAAGAAGAACAATTTGCCGCCGAGTTCGAGCGGCGAAATCAGCGACGTGCCGAGAAACAGATAACTGAAAGCAACGGTGGTGAGCGGCGACAGCGCGTTGCAGACGATCAGGGCAAACAGCGACAGCGCGACGTCCAGCCCCATCAGCGCGGCGAAGGCGGCCGAGGACGTGATCGGCGGGATCGCGACTTGCAGGATCATGATCAAATAGAGCGCCGGCATCGCTTCGCGCATGCCGGACAGGAGATAGGCCGTGCCGAACATGAGCGGCACCGCGACCATCACCCAGAGCGCGGCGGCAAGTGCCATGCCCGGCGCCTTGACGACGCGGCTGAAGGCGCTCGGGTCGGTGCGCAGATAGGAAAACAGCAGCAGCACGAATACCGTCTCGGCCAGATGCGGTTTGACATAATCCGCCAGCACCGGCACGGAGAGGCCGACAAATATCGAGACCGCCAGCGCCTGCGTCCCATGCCGTCCGATCCAGGCGAGCACGGACCCTGGCAGGCTCAGAATAGTCATCGCAACGTGTCTCCGGCGGAACGAGGGCCGCCTTGATAGCGCCTTCAATGCCGATGATCCATAGATGGGCAAGGCAATGCTCGTGCGCCTTTGGCGCAGGGCAAAGTTGAAAGCAAGGGAATGGGCGGCCATGGCACGCACCGATGCAATCGTTCTCGGCGCCGGCATCGTCGGCACATCGATCGCGCTGCAACTGGCCAAGCGCGGCTTGAGCGTGGCGCTGGTCGATCGCGGCGGGATCGGCGAGGAAACCTCCTACGGCAATTCCGGCGCGATCGAAGGCTCGACCACCTATCCGCCGGCTTTTCCCTCAAGCCTGTCGGCGCTGATGCGGGTGGCGTTCAAGCAGGGCAGCGACGCCAATTATCATTTTGGTTTTTTGCCGAAGGTGGCGCCGTGGCTTTGGGCGTTCCGCGCCGCCTCGCGCGCCGACCGCATTCTCGAAACGGCGCGGCTCAACCGGCCGCTGTTTGAGCGCGCTATTCCCGAGCATGAAGCCTTGATGGCGGAATCCGGCGCATCACAGTACATGCGCAAGAATGGCTGGATGAAGCTCTACCGCAGCGACGAGGCCTTCGCGGCCTTGCAGCCGGAATTGCGGCTGGCGCGCGAATTCGGTCTGGCCTTCGAGGTGCTCGATGCCGCCGCTGCCAGGGTGCTGGAACCGTCGCTCAATCCGGTGTTCGAACGCGCCGTACTCTGGCCGGGCGTGGTCAGTCTGAGTAACCCGCTGGCGGTGACGCGCGCTTACGCGGCGCGCTTCTCAGCGTTGGGCGGCGTGACGCTGAAAGGCGATGCGCGCTCGCTGCATCGCTCAGGCCATGGCTGGCGCGTCGATACCGAACAGGGCCCGCTCGACACGTCGGAGCCGATCGTCGCGCTTGGCCCGTGGGCGCCGGATGTGCTCGAACCGCTTGGCATCAAATTGCCGTTTGGATTCAAGCGCGGCTATCACCGGCACTACAAGGCCGAAGGCAACGCGACGTTGTCGCGTCCGGTGATCGATGTCGCCAACGGCTATCTGATCACGCCGATGGAGCAAGGCATTCGTCTCACCACCGGCGCCGAATTCGCCGCGCGCGACGCGGCCCCGACGCCGGTGCAGTTCGACCGTTTGATGCTGCGTTTGCGTGAACTCTTTCCGCTCGGCGAGCGCGCCGACAACAAGACCTGGCTCGGCGCGCGGCCGTGCTTTCCTGATTCGCGCCCGGTGATCGGGCGGGCGCCGGGCCATAAAGGCCTATGGCTCGCGATCGGTCATGCGCATTGGGGACTGACGCTTGGACCCGTGACCGGGCGGCTCATCGGCGAGATGATGGCCGGCGATATGCCGTTCTGCGATCCGGCGCCTTACGCGGCGGAGCGGTTTTTATAGGCTTGTAGATGGCCGGCCTTGTGCAATTTGCTTACTTATCCCTCCCCTGCAAGGGGAGGGTGGCTCCGCACGAAGTGCGGAGTCGGGTGGGGTTTGGCCTGCGCATTCATCCAGCATCGCCCCACCCGGCCGCTCGCTCACGCTCGCGTCCACCCTCCCCGTAGCCGGGGAGGGATAAGCAGCGACTTAACCTGCTTTGGAAACTTCCCGGCAGACATATTTGTCGCGGATGCGCTTGTTGAAGAATGTGCCTTTCGACAAGGCGTTTTTGAACGCCGACGCAATCGTCGCCGGCACCATGTAATATTCGTAGATGCGCCCGGTCGTGAAGGTCACGGTCAGGCGGCTGTGCGCGATTTCGTAGGTGATCGACTGGACGACGCTGGATGGCATGACCGCTTAACGCGCCAGCCATTGGTTTGTTCGGCCCGTCAGCCGTGCCAGTCCTGCCAGCTTGCCAAAGCCACCGGAAAATTGAGCGCCTTGGCGCTATAGACGCCGCGAGCGATGGCGCGCGCCAGCACGTTGGAAGCGACCATGCCGAGTTCGGTCAGCGAGAAAATCGGATCATTGAGCTTCTTGTCGCCGACGGAGGCGGCGAAGACGATGTCGCCGTCGAGCGGCGTATGCACCGGATAGATCGCCCGCGCCATGCCGGTCTGCGCCATCACCGCCAGACGCTTGCATTGCGCCTTGCTGAGTTTGGCGTTGGTCGCAATGACAGCCAGTGTCGTAGCCTGACCCGGGCTGCCTTTGGTGCGCATTTCAATGGCGTCGGGACCGAAGCTTGACGGCAGGCCGTAGCCGCCGAATTCCTTGCCTTGCTCGAAAGGGGCTGCCCAGAAATGCGGGCTGTCGCCGACGGTGACGCTGCCGGCGGCATTCACCGCCACCAGCGCGCCGACCAGAAGGCCGTCGCTGGTCTTTGCCGACGCCGACCCGATGCCGCCTTTGAGATTGACGGTGGTGGCGCCAAGTCCGGCGCCGACGCTGCCGAGCGCGCAATCGCTGATCGCGCCCTTCGCAGCCTTGTAGCCAAGCTCGCGATAGGGCGGATAGCGGCCCCACTTCTTGTTACCGCCGGACAGGAGGTCGAAAAGGATGGCGCCCGGCACGATCGGCACCAAAGCCTCGCGCACCTTGAAGCCGCGGCCCTGCTCGCGCAGATAGGCCTGCACCCCGGACGCGGCATCCAACCCGTAGGCCGAGCCGCCGGACAGGACGATGGCGTCGATGCCGTCGACCGTCTGCGCCGGATCGAGCAATGCGGTCTCGCGCGTCCCCGGTCCGCCGCCGCGCACATCGACGCTGGCGGTGACCGGCCTGTCGAATACGACGACGGTCGAGCCGGAGCCGAGCTTGGCGTCGCCGGCATGGCCGACTTTCAGTCCGGGAATATCGGTGATGAGATTGTGCATGGAAGGCTTTTCAATGAGAATCGGGCTTTCGCCCGGTCACCGGCTTATCACATCCGCGCCAAGTGGGTCATGGCACCTTGCCATTGCCATATTAGATGGCCCATGTAGCGGCCATGCATGGTGACGTCTCTTATCTCGCGGCCCTGATCGCCGGGCTGATCTCCTTCCTCTCTCCCTGCGTGCTGCCGCTGGTGCCGCCTTATCTGGTGTACCTGGCCGGCACATCGCTGGAGCGTTTCGCCGACCGCGAGCCGGAGCCGCAGGTCAAGCGCGAGACCGTGATCGCCGCCGCGCTGTTCGTGCTCGGCTTCTCCACGGTGTTTGTCTCGTTAGGGGCCAGCGCCAGCGTCATCGGTTCGTTGATCCGCGCCTATTCGGGGCCGCTCGCCACCGTCGCCGGTATCATGATCATCGTCATGGGGCTGCACTTTCTCGGCCTCACGCCGATCGCCTGGCTGTACCGGCAGAAGCGCGTCGAGGTGGCCAAGCCCGTCGGCCTGTGGGGCGCCTATGCGATGGGGCTTGCCTTTGCCTTCGGCTGGACGCCGTGCATCGGGCCGATCCTCGCCGCCATTCTCGCGGTCGCCGCGTCCGAGCAAACGGTGGCGAAAGGCGCGAGCCTGCTGGCGGTCTATTCGCTGGGTCTCGGCATTCCATTCCTGGCGGCGGCGTTCGCGATCGAGCCGTTCGCGGCGTTCCTGGCGCGGTTCAAGAAACATATGCGCCGGGTCGAGCAGATCATGGGCGCGCTCTTGGTATTGACCGGCATTGCCTTTCTCACCGGCAGCCTCACCACGATGAGCTTCTGGCTGCTGGAGATGTTTCCGGTGCTGGGAAGGATCGGGTAGGTGAGGGGCGCGTGGTTGTAGCCCGGATGGAGCGAAGCGAAATCCGGGGCGATGCAGCGAAGCCCACCCCGCATTACGCTTCGCTCCATGCGGGCTACAAAAAAGCCCGGCATCGCTGCCGGGCTTTCCTTTTTGTCGTCAATCGCGGAAGTGAAATTTACTTCACCTTCGTGCAATCGTTGCCGGGGCATTCGACGTAAGAGATCTTACCGTCCGTGCCCTTCTTCCAGATGTACATCACGTAGTCGAGGTTGGTGCGGTCGCCCTTCTTGTCGTACGAGATGTCGCCGAGCACGGTCTTGAACTTCATGCCGGAGTGCATCTTCTCGGCGACCTTTTTCGGGTCGAGCGACTTGGCCGATTCCGCCGCCTGCTTGATGATCTCGACGATGGCGTAGCTGTAGAGCGTGTAGGCTTCCGGCTCGTATTTGGCGGCGCGGAATTTCGCCACCGCCGCCTTGGCCGCCGGATTGTTGCGCGCATCCGGGCCGTAGGTCATCAGCGTGCCTTCGACGCCGGGACCCGCGATCGAGGCGAGTTCGTCGGTGGTGATGCCGTCGCCGCCCATGAGCGGCGCCTTGACGCCCTGATCGCGCATCTGACGGATGATCAGGCCGCCTTCGGTGTGCAGGCCGCCCCAATAGACGAGGTCGGCGCCCGACGACTTGATCTTCGACACCAGCGCCGAATAATCCTTCTCGCCGACATTGACGCCTTCGTACATGACTTCCTTCATGCCGCCTTTGTTCATCGCCTTCTGCGTTTCATCGGCGAGACCTTTGCCGTAGGTGGTCTTGTCGTGAATGATGGCGATCTTCTTGCCCTTCATGTTCTTGAGAATATAGGCGGCGGC
>CANKBJ010000117.1 GCA_947479905.1 Bradyrhizobiaceae bacterium | reverse complement strand
GCGACGGATCTTCGCAATCGTCTCCACGACCAGCATTCCAATCTCGGCTCCCATGAAAAATGGAAGCCAGTGTGGACCCTCAGTGCCGGGGTCCCGATTGGATGCCGATCACCCCGAAAACGGGGTCCTTATTCCATGCCGAAACACACGCTGTGTAAGAGAGGCGGCTTGAATATATGTTGGTCATCGAAATTATGGGAGAAGAGCCTCTAAGCCCAGCACAAGCGCAATTGGCATCATTAAAACAACAGGAAAAACTGTTGAAACGGCAAAAGGCGAATGCAGACGTTAAGCGCAAACGTGAGCAACTCCTTAAGGCGCAGCAACAGCAGCTAGCCATAGGGAAGAGCGCATAGCGAGAGACAAAAAATGTCGCTATAGCAGCGCCCTGTGGCTAGCACACATTACACACGCCCTACAGCCCATGCTGCGCATGCGCTCGCTACCCATGGTGCTGAGCGTGGAGATCGCGCTGTAGCACGCTGCACGCCGCAGCAAACAGCGATACTACATACAGCGCCACCCAGCGCGGTTGACGACACTACGCATAGTATCAAATCTGGCTCTGCACCAGCTTGGTTCATCTTTCACCGCGCACCAGCATGATCCATGATCCAAAGCGGATTTTTCATGGTAAACTGGCATCTTTCAGGTCGCGAACATGATCAAGAGAGTGCACTTTTAGCTCATCGCAACACACACAGGAGACGAGAGATGAGCATGTTAAAGGGTTTTAGTTTCACCGCAGCGCCACGTGCTGCCACGCAGCTGACACCTGAAGAAGCACGTCGTAACAAGCTGATAGCGCACCTGCAGGAGCAGCGAGCTATTGCACAAGCTGAAACAGCTGGTGAACAGCATGTTGTGATGCGACGCCGTTGGCAGCTCACGCCCACAGGTGAAAAGCATCGTGTGGAAGTGGAAAAACGCCTCAAGCGTTGGTGGACCACACAAGCTGATGGTCAGCTGCTGCTAACGGTGCGTTGGGGCTCTCGTGTTATTGAATGGGAGCGTGGCAAAGCTGCCATTGTTGTTGGCGAGCGTGGCAAGCTGGTTGGTATGCTGGACAAGCTGATATCAGCTGCACAGGCTGGTGATTTGGACGAGCACATCGCAGCTGCCAACAAAGCTCGCACGGTACCCAAGCGCAAAGCTGCGTGATAATATTCCGCCTGATGGTTCTTTCATCGTCAGGTGGATTTCTTGCTGGGGTGAACGAAGCTAGAAAAAAGTGGAGTAGTCCAATGAAACGTCATGGTATTTGCTCTTTAGCAATCCTTCTTGGCCTAGTTGGTCCAGTGGATGCCCAGCCTCTGACTGAGTTTGCAAGGTCGCAAGCAGCTATTAAAAAATGCGACGAGATGTCGAAGTTCGATGCGATGGAATGTAAAGACAAACTCGAGCAGTCTTTTAAGACGCGATTGACCAAGCTGGAAGGCACTTACATCAACGCTTTGAAAAAGGAAAACATGCCAAGGCTGATAAAATCTTTTGAAGAGGCGGAAAGACTTTGGTACTCGTTTTCCGTCGCGGATTGCGCTTCGTCTGCAGGCGCATATGGGGGTTCTGGAGAAGGTGCGGCCAATCAAACATGTTTGCTAGAACGCTACGCTCTTAGAATAAGAACATTAGACACTCGTCTTAAAAACCCCCAATAGCAGCAACTTGGTTCATGTGAGACGGTGTTTTTGTCTATAAGCTCACAGCGCCTGTTCTGATCATTCCCATTTTATCTCCACACGCTTGCGTGTGACGAAGCTGCCAGGAGCCAGCAGTAAATTATTTGATGGCCTGCCAGTGCGCTCATCAAAGCCTGCATACCTTAAGCCGCTGTCAACACAGGCTGCGGAGAATTTGTTTTGCCAGTAGTTGAAGGAAATATTGTTTCCAGTGATCGATATGTTTCTTGCTTTCGTCCCAATAACGTGGCCTTCGCCTACGACTACGAAGACCTCCGATCTTGATAGGATGAAGACTTCGATCCCTGATGGATCACCACTTTGAGGTGCTTGAAATATGTTCGTGTATGATCCCCAACATTGAAATCTTGGTTGCGACTGTGCTTGAGCCGTTACCGTGGTTGTTAGCGCCAAGAGGTTAGCAAGGAGGATAACGCGAATGGTGCTCATGTATTTTGCATCCCATTTGTTGCGGTGTCTGGATCGTCTTTCTTTGCACCTTTGGTTTGGGTGGTTGGCTTAGTTGTTCTTATTCTGCCACCAAGTGTGGTTGCCATGCTCATTGGTGTAGCTGTCTTACCGTAGTAGCTTTGTATGATCTGCACGCTGGTGCCCATGTTGCGTGCGATGTCGAACACGCCAATGCCTTTGCGCAGAGCCTGCACAGCGTAGAAGTGCCGCAAGCTGTACAAGCTGAACTTTTCACCGTGGCTGTTCTTCTCAACTTCGCCAAGCTCTAAGACTTTATCAAACTGGTCTGCAAGCGTGATGATCTTGCTGCCGCCTTTCATGGCGAAAAAGAAGTCGTCTGGTTTGGCGTCGGTGTTTCGCTCCATGACCCTATCCACATAGCGTGCAGCATCTGCTCGCGGGATCACGTCGCGTTCGCCTGTTTTACCACGCACGATGAACCTGTAGTTGCGTCGCCCTGCGCTGTCTTTGAATGGTTGGATATCACGCACTCGCAAACTATTGGCTTCACCCACTCGCATGCCGCTGTTGGCTAATATCAGCACATAGTCGCGCAGCAGTTGCCGCGTGTGCAAGAACCTGTCGTCCTCACACTCGCGCTCCCATTTAATTAAAGCTCTCCATAGTTTTCTGTAATCACCCAATTCAAAAGCTGGTCGCACACGTTTCTTTTTGGGAACGAACGTGAACGTGGGTAACGCCTGTGTTCCGCGATAGCCTTTTTCATGGGCCCATTTGATCAGGGCTTTGCCAAGCATGATTTCCCACTGCAGCGTTTTATCAGTGGGATTGCGCTTGGCGTTCTTGGGCAACTCCAAGTCGCTCATGCTGCTGTAATAATCCCTGCGCCAAACGACGTAGCCATTCAGTTCTGCGTTGCCAATGTTGGCGATGGCTTTGGAGCCTGCGTATTTGCGCCAGAATTTCACCACACGCTCAATCTGGCGCAGCATGTATGTGGATGTCTTTCCCTGCTTGTGCTGCAAGGTGCGCATGGTGACGTATTCGTCGATGACCACGTTAAGAGTTTTGACTTGGAACGGGATCCCAAGGTCCTGCTTGACCTCGAACTGGTGCCACTGGCGCACAGCGGCCCGTTTTGCGTCGTCCAGATTGCCTGTTTTGAGACTTTTGTGGATGTATTTGTTGGTGCCAGCTTTCAGGCGCACGTAATAGCTGCCACCGCGCATGTACACGACGACGTTGCCATCTTCCAATCTCACAGCATCTTGCATCAAACACGTGCCTAGGTTTTGCCTAGGTGTCACAAGCACTTAGGCGCAAAACCTATGTTTGCACAGGTGTTGTATAGGTGCAAGAAGATCGTTAAGCTGTTGATTTAATTGTGATTTATAGAACACCATGGCAATGCTTGTACTTCTTGCCGGAGCCGCAGGGACACTCTTCGTTACGGCCGACCTTGCCCCATGTCGTCGGGTCCTTGGGGTTACGCGCAACCGCGGCGACCGCGGTATCGCCGCCCATTTGCATCGACGTCGGCGCCAGCGCGCCTTGCGCGATTTCATCCTCCCCGGTGCCGGGATTGACGTGGTGCGCTTCCATATAGGGCAGTTGCCGGTTCTCTTCCGACGGCGGCGGCACGATCTCGACGCGCATGAGTTGGCCGGTGACGACCTCGCGCAGGTTCGACACCATCGCCTCGAACAGGCTGAAGGCTTCCGCCTTGTATTCGTTGAGCGGATCGCGCTGGCCGTAACCGCGTAGGCCGATGACCTGACGCAGATGTTCGAGCATCACCAGGTGTTCGCGCCACAGATGGTCGAGCGACTGCAACAGCACCGACTTCTCGACGTAGCGCATGGTCTCGGGGCCCCATTTGGCCACCTTGCCCGCCATCCATTCGTCGGCGCGGCGCTCGATGCGCTCGCGCACTTCCTCGTCGGCGATGCCTTCTTCCTTGGCCCATTCCTGCACCGGCAGCGCCAGGGTCAAAACCTCGCGCAGCGCCTCATCGAGGCCCTTCACGTCCCATTGTTCGGGATAGGCATTTTCCGGAATGTATTTGGCGACCAGCCCGTCGATCACCGAATGGCGCATGTCGGCGACGGTTTCGTCGACCGCTTCGTCGCGCATGAGATCGAGCCGCTGCTCGAAGATGACCTTGCGCTGGTCGTTCATCACATCGTCGTACTTCAGCAGGTTCTTGCGGATGTCGAAGTTGCGCGCCTCGACTTTCTGTTGCGCCTTTTCCAGCGCCTTGTTGATCCACGGATGGACGATCGCCTCGTTTTCCTTGAGGCCGAGCTTGGTCAGCATGCCGTCGAGCTTGTCGGAGCCGAAGATACGCATCAGGTCGTCTTCGAGCGACAGGAAGAATTTCGAGTGGCCCGGATCGCCCTGACGGCCTGAACGGCCGCGCAACTGGTTGTCGATGCGGCGGCTCTCGTGCCGTTCGGTGCCGAGTACATAGAGACCGCCGGCGGCGAGCGCCTTGTCCTTCAGACGCGCGATCTGTTCGCGTATCTTGTCGGCGCGCGGGCTCTTTTCGCGCTCGGCCCAGTCGGCGATGTCGGTGATTTCCTGACGGATGCGCATGTCGGCATTGCCGCCGAGCTGAATGTCGGTGCCGCGGCCGGCCATGTTGGTGGCGATGGTGACGGCGCCAGGCACGCCTGCCTGCGAAACGATGAAGGCTTCCTGCTCGTGATAACGCGCGTTGAGGATCGCGAAATCCTTGTTGTTGGTGGCCGTGTCGTCACCCGAATAGAGCGCGGCAAAGGCGGTCGGATCGGAGAAGTCATGCGACCTCCAGCCGTTCTGACGCAGCATGTCGGCGAGCTGTTCGGACTTCTCGATCGAGGTGGTGCCGACCAGCACCGGCTGGCCGCGCTTCTTGCAGTCCTCGATCAGCGTGATGATGGATCGGTATTTTTCGACAGTCGTACGATAGACCTCGTCATCGTCGTCGATGCGGATCAGCGGCTTATTAGTCGGCACTTCCAGCACTTCGAGCTTGTAGATGTCCATGAACTCGTCGGCTTCGGTCAGCGCCGTGCCGGTCATGCCCGACAGCTTGTCGTACATGCGGAAGTAGTTCTGGAAGGTGATCGAGGCGAGCGTCTGGTTTTCCGGCTGGATCGGCTGATGCTCCTTGGCTTCCAGCGCCTGGTGCAGACCTTCGGAATAGCGGCGGCCCGGCATCATGCGGCCGGTGAATTCGTCGATGATGACGACTTCGCCGTTGCGCACGATGTAGTCCTTGTCGCGCTGGAACAGCTTGTGGGCGCGAAGCGCTTGATTGACGTGGTGAACCACCGAGACGTTTTCGACGTCGTAGAGCGACTCGCCCTTCAACTCGCCGGCGGCGCGCAGGCGCTGCTCGAGCTTTTCCATGCCGGCTTCGGTCAGCGCCACCGTGCGCTGCTTCTCGTCGACCTCGTAGTCGGACTTGTCGAGCGCCGGGATATAGCTGTCGATGGTATTGTAGAATTCCGAGCGGTCGTCGAGCGGACCGGAAATGATCAGCGGCGTGCGCGCCTCATCAACCAGGATCGAGTCGACTTCATCGACGATGGCGTAGGCATGGCCGCGCTGGACCATGTCTTCCATGCGATACTTCATATTATCGCGCAGATAGTCGAAGCCGAGTTCGTTGTTGGTCGCGTAAGTAACGTCGCAGTCGTAAGCCGCCTTGCGCTGGGCATCGTCGAGCCCGTGCACGATGTTGCCGGTGGTCAGACCGAGAAAGCTGTAGATCTGGCTCATCCATTCGGCGTCGCGCTTGGCGAGGTAATCGTTGACGGTGACGACATGCACGCCCTTGGCCGCGAGCGCGTTGAGATAGACGGCGAGCGTGGCGACCAGGGTCTTGCCTTCGCCGGTCTTCATTTCGGCGATCTTGCCTTCGTGCAGGATCATGCCGCCGATCAGCTGTACGTCGAAATGGCGCTGGCCGATGGTCCGTTTGGCGGCTTCGCGCACGGTGGCGAAGGCCGGGACCAGGATGTCGTCGAGCGTGGCGCCCTCGGCAAGCTGCTTCTTGAAGTCGGCGGTGCGCGCCTTCAGCGCCTCGTCGGACAGCGCCGACACCTCGGCTTCCAGCGCATTAATGGCGGCAACCCGCGGCTGATAGCTGCGAATCCGCCTTTCATTGGCAGAACCGAACAGCTTGCGGGCAACGGCGCCGATCATTGGTCGAACTCCTGAATATAGGTCGAGCGCTTGTATCACGCCGCCAAGGCCGGATTTGGCTTCCAGCGCTCCGGAAATAGGCTCTTTTCGGGGCAAATTCGACGCGAACCGCGCCGCCAACCATGGTTATGCGAGAGATAGGAGGGGGTCGGTTTGTTGTCAATTGGCGGCCTGTAACGGCCTTAACCGCCGGCCGCGCCCAATTGCCACCCCGTTCCGGCCCCGGCCTAACGGTCACGCGGACGTTAGGTTCCGCGGTTCAGTCCGCCATTGCAAAGCCGCGATTGTTGGGTGACAAGGGCGGCGTCCGCGTAAGGCGCGGACCACACCCTTTCCAAGGACCGCACGATGTCGATGCCCCGCCTGTTTTCCGGCCTTTTGGCCGTACTCGCCATGCTGACCGTTTCGGTCCCCGCCGCCCGTTCTCAGGACAATCCGGTGGTGGCGACGGTCAATGGCACCGAAATCCGCCAGAACGACCTTGTTGCCGCCGAAGAGGAAGCCGGCCAGCTGCCGCCCATGTCGACGGACGCCAAGAAGGACTACCTGGTCCAGTTCATGGCCGACATGATCTTGATCACCAAGGCCGCCGAGGACAAGAAGATCGGCGATGACGCCGCCTTCAAGCGCCGGCTCGACTTCGCCCGCAAGAAGATGCTGATGGAAAGCCTTCTGGCGTCAGTGGCGACAGAAGCCTCGACCGATGCCGCCATGCGCGCGGTCTATGACGATGCCGTGACCAAGCTTCCGAACGAGGAAGAAGTGCATGCCCGGCACATTCTGTTCCGCGCCGCCGCCGGCGATGACAAGGCCGCAAAGGAAGCCGAGGGCAAGGCCAAGGCCGTGATCGCCCGTCTCAATAAAGGCGAAGACTTCCAGAAAGTCGCCAACGAGCTGACCGAAGACCCGTCCGGCAAGGCCAATGGCGGCGATCTCGGCTATTTCAGCAAAGAGCAGATGGTGCCGGAATTCGCCACTGTCGCCTTTGGCCTCGCCAAGGGCAAAATCTCGGGCCCGGTAAAGACCCAGTTCGGCTGGCACGTCATCAAGACCGAGGACAAGCGCAACAAGCCGAAGCCGACCTTCGACGAGGTCAAGCCGCAGATCGAGCAGTTCGTGGCGCGCAAGGCGCAGGCCGAGCTGGTGACCAAGCTGCGCGCCGACGCCAAGATCGTGAAGAACTACACGGTCGAAGCACCGAAGGCGGACGCGCCAGCGGCGCCTGCCGCGCCCGAGAAGAAGTAAGCAAAATCGTCATGGCCGGGCTTGTCCCCGAAGTCGGATATATCCGACTTCGGGCAACTAAATTTGCGCAACTCGGGTAAACCCGAGTTGCGTATGCCATCCACGTCTTTTATGCCGAGACACCACAAGTCGTGGATGCCCGGCACAAGGCCGGGCATGACGCCGGAGAGTGTCATGTCCTCAGCTATTTCCCCCCTCGCCCCGACCAACGTGCCCGACATGCCGGAGATCGCCGGCGTGCGGCTGGCGACCGCCGAAGCCGGTATCCGCTACAAGAACCGCACCGACGTACTGCTGGTCTTGTTTGAGCCCGGCACGGCTGTGGCCGGTGTCTTCACCAAATCGAAGTGCCCATCGGCGCCGGTCGAATGGTGCCGCGCCAATCTGAAATCCGGGAAGGCCCGCGCGCTGGTGGTCAATTCCGGCAATGCCAATGCCTTCACCGGCAAGAACGGCCGCGCCGCGACCAAATTGACCGCCGACATCACGTCGAAAACGGTGGGCTGCAAGAACAACGAGATTTTCCTCGCCTCGACCGGCGTCATCGGCGAGCCGCTCGACGCCTCGAAATTTGCGCCGGTCATGCAAAGCCTGAACGAACGGGCCCGCGCCGGCGATTTCGCCGCCGCCGCCAAGGCGATCATGACCACCGATACGTTTCCCAAAGTCGCCACCGCGACCGCGAAGATCGGCAAGACAAAAGTCACCATCAACGGCATCGCCAAAGGCGCCGGCATGATCGCGCCGGACATGGCGACAATGCTGTCTTTCGTATTTACTGACGCGGCGATCACCGCGCCGGCCTTGCAGGCGCTGCTCAAGGACGGCGTCACCGACACCTTCAACGCGGTGACCATCGACGGCGACACGTCGACGTCGGACACGTTGATGATGTTCGCCACCGGCAAAGCAAAGGACTGCCCTAAGATCGCGCGCGGCTCCGACCCGCGCCTCAAGGCTTTCAAGAAGGCGCTGCAAGATGTTCTTGCCGACCTGTCTGAGCAAGTTGCCCGCGACGGCGAAGGCGCGCGCAAGCTGGTCGAGATCGTCGTCGAAGGCGCGGTGTCGAAAGCCTCGGCGCGCAAGATCGCCATGTCGATCGCCAATTCGCCTTTGGTGAAAACCGCGATCGCCGGCGAGGACGCCAACTGGGGCCGCGTCGTCATGGCTGTCGGCAAGGCCGGCGAGCCGGCCGACCGCGATAAATTGTCGATCTGGTTTGCCGGCATTCGCGTCGCGCACAAGGGCATGCGCGATCCGTCCTATGACGAGGCCAAGGTCAGCGCCGAGATGAAGAAGCCGGAGATTTTTCTGAAAGTCGCGCTCGGCATGGGCAAAAGCCGCGACCGCGTCCTGACCTGCGACCTGACCAAGGAATACATCGCGATCAACGGCGACTATCGATCGTGAGCGTCAAAATCGTCCTTGTCGCCGCCTGCGCCCTGGTCGATGCTGACGGCCGCGTGCTGCTGGCGCAGCGGCCGCAAGGCAAATCGATGGCCGGTTTATGGGAGTTCCCCGGCGGCAAGGTTGAACCCGGCGAAACGCCGGAACAGAGCCTGATCCGCGAGCTGAGAGAAGAACTCGCTATCGACGTCAAGGAAGCCTGCCTGGCGCCGCTGACATTCGCCAGCCACAGCTATCCGGATTTTCACCTGCTTATGCCGTTGTTTGTTTGCCGGCGCTGGGACGGAACGGTCACGGCGCTCGAAGGACAGGAACTGGTCTGGGTGAAGCCGAACCGGCTGCGCGATTATGACATGCCCCCGGCGGACATGCCGCTGGTTTCGCATCTGATGGCGCTGCTGTAAACTGATTCGGCAAGAGAGGCTTGCTTATGAAGCGCACACCCATCACCCGGCTGTTCCACCGCTTCCTGCGCAGCGCAAAGGCCGCGACATCGATTGAATATGCCATTATCGCGGCCGGCATCGCCGCCGTTCTGGTCGGCATCATCGCCACGCTCGGCGACAATGTTTCGACCATGTGGACGGCGATCAAAACCGCCTTGCATTAGGTTCCCCGCGATGGCCGCGTAAGTTCTAATCGCCGGCTTTTTCGCCGGTCGATATTTCCTTGGCGCCGAGCGCATCGGCCAACCGCCTCGCCGCCGAGCCGGGCTTTAGCGGCTTCTGCTGGCTTTCGTGCGGCGCCCAGCCGGTCAGCCAGACGATCTCGAAAGTCGCGCGCAACCGGCCGTCGGCATCGGCAAAGCGGCGCGCGTAAATCTCCATCATTTTCTGCAAGGTGGCGCGCTTGAGCGGCGTGCGTCGCCGCTCGGTCAGGATATTGGTCGCGCCCATCGCGCGCAGGTCGCGCATCAGCGCCAGCGGATTGTCGTAGCGCACCGTCAGCCGGTCGCTGTCGATGACCGGCAGTGCAAAGCCGGCGCGTTGCAACAGCGCGCCGAGATCGCGAATGTCGGCAAAGGGCGCGACGCGCGGCGAGATGCCGCCTTCGACCTCGCTTTCAGCCGCGGCGAAGGCCTCGCGCAATTCGTTCAAACTATCGCCGCCGATCATCGCCGCCAGCAGCAGGCCGTCCGCTTTCAGCGCGCGGCGGATTTGAATGAGCGTGCCCGGCAGATCATTGACGAACTGCAAGGTCAACGCCGACACCACCAGATCGAGCGAGGCTTCGGCGAAAGGCGAGGCTTCATCATCAACAATGGTTTCCGCCGCGCCTTCCGATGTCGCCGCGACGATGCTGCCGACCTTGCCGCCCTCGCCAATCAACCGGCGTAACGCATCGGTCGGCGTGCCGAGATCGACGGCGCGCTCAAATTGCCGCAGCACGACCGACAGCCGCTCAGCCATTTCCTCGGCGACGCGATCGAGCAGGAACGTCGCCGGCCCAAGCGTCCGCGCGCGGCGCTGGCGCGCGCGCAACAGGCGTCGGTCGAATATGGCCGGACTTTGTGACATCTGATATCCTTGCAGCATGAACGGGTCTGTCTCGGCAAGCCAGGAACAGAGCGAAGAACAGACGGCAATACCCGCGCGCGGCGCGGCTCGGCAGCGGCATGCGCGCTCTATGGCGCACCGTGCTCGATGCGGCGCTGCCGCCTTTATGCCCGTCCTGCCGCGAGCCGCTCGGCGACGGCGCCGGGCTTTGCGCTTCCTGCTGGTCGAAACTGTCGCTGATCGAGCCGCCATTCTGCGCCCGGCTCGGCATTCCCTTCACCTACGATCCCGGCCCCGGCCTGTTGTCGATGGAGGCGATGGCGCACCCGCCGGCCTATGACCGGGCGCGCGCCGCCGTGCGCTACGACGAGGTGGCGCGCAAGCTGGTGCTGGCCTTTAAATATGCCGACCGGCTCGATTTTGCGCCGATGATGGGGACCTGGATGGCGCGGGCCGGGCGCGAACTTCTGGCCGATGCCGACGCGCTGATGCCGGTGCCGCTGCACTGGCGCAGACTGTGGGCGCGGC
>CANKBJ010000116.1 GCA_947479905.1 Bradyrhizobiaceae bacterium | reverse complement strand
CGGTGCGTCTGGATGGCGTGGAAGCCCTTGTAATACAGCACCGGCTCGATGAAGCGCGTCGTCGCCGGATCGCGGTCGATGGTGGCGACGATATCGGCGCGGAAAGCGTCGCCCAATGTCGGCTGATCCTCGAGCGCCTCGCGGAACGCCTGGCGGATCAGGTCGCTCGAGACGTCCGGGTGCTCAAGGCGCTGGCTGACGCGGTGCGCGACCGCCGTCTCCAGCGTGTCGTGGTGCAGGATGTTCTCGTAGATGAAGCTCGCTAGCTCTGGCTCGCGCCGCGCGATATCCTCGGCCTCCTGGCGAATCCGGCTCCAGACCGGATCGACCTTGTCGAGGGCGTTTACCGGCCGCGTCTGAAATTGCGCCATGGCGTGGATCTCCTGGTCGACGATTCTCTGGTCACCACAGATAGGGCTTTTATCACAGATTTTCAGAGGGGCAGAGGGGCGACTTATGGCGCGTAAGGGCCTTACGGCCGCCGGTCAAGGAAGGCCAGTACCCCGGCTTTATAGACCTTGTCTCCGACCGCCAGCATATGGTCGCGGTCCGGAATATCGAGCGCCTCGGCACCCGGAATAAGCGCCGCCAGCGCCTGCGCCGAGCCGGCCACGTCGTCCTTGGTGCCGATTGCGACCAATACCGGGATACCAATGCCGCCGATCTCCTTCCGGCTCAGCACCTGGCGCGAGCCGCGAATACAGGCGGCCAGCGCCTTGAGGTCGGATTTGGTCTGCTCGGCGAAGGCGCGGAACGTCCGCCCCTGCCGGTCGGTGACGTCGTCGAGCGAGGGCGCTTCCAGCGCGTCGGCAATCGACTCCGGTAAGCCGACGCCGTCGACCAGATGGATGCCGAGGCCACCGAGCACGGCGGAGCGCACGCGCTCTGGATGCGCGAGCGTGAGAAAAGCGGTGATGCGCGCGCCCATCGAATAACCCATGACGTCTGCGCGGGCGATGTGCAGATGATCGAGCAGCGCCCGCGCATCGTCCGCCATCTTGCCGGTGTGATAGTCGGCCGGATCGTACAATTTGCCCGACGCGCGATGGCCGCGATTGTCGAGCGCGATGACGCGGCGTCCGGCGCGCGTCAGCGTGCCGAGCCAACTCGGGCCTATCCAGTTGGCTTCCTTGCTCGAGGCAAAGCCATGAATGAGCAGGATCGGCTCGCCCTCACCTTCGTCGATGTAAGCAATCTCGACATCGCCGTTTTTGAAAGATGGCACCGCGCTCTCCTTCGTCATGGCCGGACTTGTTCCGGCCATCCACGTCTTACTTACTCAGAAAGACGTGGATGCCCGGCATAAAGCCGGGCATGACGGTGAAATAAACGTCATCGCGGCGAGAAGCAAATCTGGTTAGGCCTGCATCGCTGCAAGCCGCCGCAGACGCCGCCTTTTGCGGTGGTCGAGCACGCGCTGCGTCGTGCGCTCGGTCGCGCTTTTGAGCGACGACACCAGCCCGAACAGAGTGGCGAGCGCCCAGAAGATCCACAGGCTGAGATCGAAGGCGGCCATGGTCAGCGCGATGGCACCGCGTCCGGCGACTTTCAAAATCGCCCGCGTGCGGCTGCCGGACTTTTCCGCCAAAGTCGCGACCCGCGCCATTTCTCGGGGACTCTCGGCAACCTTGAGACTATCGAGCGCGGCGTGCGTGCCGGCCTTGGCCTGGACACGGCCGACATCGCGGGCCAGATGCATCAAGCCGCCGGCGCGTTCGACTTTCACCGCCTCGCGCGCGGCGCGCACCGCCAGCAAAGGCTGCGCGATCGAGAATCCGCCGACCGCCGCTTTCAATTGATTCCAGTCGACAACGCTGCGCAGCGCGCGTCCGATGTAAGCGGCGAGATCGGCGCTCAAGCTGCCGGTCTTGCGCGCGACTTTCGCCAGCGACAGGCCGACGCGCGCCGGCGCCGCCGCGCCGAGCGTGGCATAAGTGCCGGCGGTGATGGCGAGGCCAACGCAGGCCAGCCCCAGCACCAGTTCATCGGCCTTCTGCCCGGTCGCCAAGCGCGTGCCCTCGCGCGCCGCGTCGCGAATATCACCGAACACGAACAGATCGCCGAGCGCGGTGCCGGCCAGTCCCGCCAAGTCATTGGGCTCGCCGGTGACAAGGCCGAGCGCGAAGCTTTGCGCCGCATGCCGCGTGCTGGCGTCCTCTGTCACCGCCGCGTTCACCTTGTCGACCAACGCGGAATCGAGCGCGACCTTTCGGTCGGCGGCAAGATCGACAAAGCTCTTGGCCAGATCGCTGTCTTTCGCCGCAAGCGCCGCTTCAATCTCGCGGCTGGCCAGTTCGGCGTTGAATTTTTCATCGAGCGCGCGCCCGGCGATTTCGGCCGGATCGTCCTCGATGCTCATCAGATATTGCGCGTCTAACGCGCGCGGCACCACGTAACAGGCGAGACCTGCCAGCAGCGCGAATATGACCATCACCGGCGCAATGCGATGGCGCCGCATGTTCCAGCGTTGCGGCGTCACGCGCTCGGCCAACGGCGTTTCGGTCACGGGCTCCTGCCTTGCTGGCGGCGCGAATCCTTGTGCGTCCCGCATATTAGCCGCCCGTTTCCCGGTCCTCTGGGGATAACCTCGTTGGCCCCCGCTTCCAGGGGGAAAACGCTTTCGATTCAAGGGGGTTCCGCCAATCGCGCGGCACGGCTAATGGACTATCAACGCTAGGCATGACGCCCCCGCCTCGCTATGGTGCAGCCCACAAATCGCTCGCAAAAAGGCTTTTCTCATGGCGGAACACGTCGTCCCCCATTTTCACAACGATCCAGGCGTGCCGGTGATCGACATCGGCGCCAGGGAATTCATGTGCGTCGGCGCCACGCCGCCTTACGACCATCCGCATGTCTTCCTCGACATGGGCGCCGACAACGAAATCATCTGCCCCTATTGCTCGACCTTGTACCGGCTCGACGCCGCGCTCGATCCGCACACTGCCCGGCCGCCGGCCTGCGCGCTGCCGCTGGTAGAAGCCTAGATTCGAGCATGATCCCGAAAAGTGGGAACCGGTTTTCGGATAAGATCATGCTCCGCTTAAATGTTATGGAGCGCTGAGCCTTGGCGTCCGACCGTCACGTCATCGTCGCCGGCGGCGGCATTGCCGGGCTGACGGCGGCGCTGACTCTGTCGCGCGCCGGGTTTCGCACCACGCTGCTGGAGCAAGCCGCGAAGCTGGAAGAAACCGGCGCCGGCATCCAGCTGTCGCCCAACGCCACGCGCATCCTGATCGATCTCGGGCTGCGCGACAAACTCGAGCCGCTTGTCGTCAAGCCTGAGATGATCCGCGTGATGTCCGGCGGTTCGGGCCGCGAGATCACCCGCATTCCGCTCGGCCTCAAGGCCGAACGCCATTATGGCGCGCCGTTCTGGACCATTCATCGCGGCGACCTGCAGGCGGTGCTGGCCGACGCGGCGCAGAACGCGCTCGACGTCATCGTCAAGCTCGGCGTGCGCTTCGACGACTGCGCCGCGCATGGCAACGGCGTCACCATTAAGGCCTATCGCGGCCGGCAGATCGTCGACGAACGCGGCGCGGCCTTGATCGGCGCCGACGGCATCTGGTCGAGCGTCGGCGAACGGATGAAGCTGCAACGCCCTCCCGCCTTCGCGCACCGCACCGCCTGGCGCGCGCTGGTGCCGGCGTCGAGCGTGCCGCTGCATTTCCGCAGCGACGTCGTCAATCTCTGGCTCGGGCTCGACGCGCATCTGGTTCTCTATCCGGTCAAGGACGGCAGCCTCATCAACATTGTCGGCATCGTGCATGACACATGGAACGAAACCGGCTGGAGCGCCGACGGCGACCGCGCCGAGATTTTGCGCCACTTCGCCCGCTTCTCCTGGGCCGACAGCGTGCGCGACTTGCTGTCCATTCCCGACCGCTGGCTGAAATGGGCGCTGTACGACCGCGTCACGCCGTTTCTCGGCGGCGAAGGCCCGGTGACCCTGATCGGGGACGCCGCCCATCCGATGCTGCCGTTCCTGGCGCAGGGCGCCGGCATGGCGATCGAGGACGCCGCCGTGCTGGCCTATTGCATGAAAGCCTATTTCGGCGCGCCGGAAGCGGGCCTGCGCGCCTATGAGGCGGCGCGGCGCGCGCGCACCGAACGCGCCCAACAAATCTCGCGCAAGCAGGGCACGCTTTATGGGCAGACCGGCCCCGAGGCGCTGATCCGCGATCTCGGCATGAAACTGTTGGGCGGAGAAAGACTGCTCAGGCGCTACGACTGGCTCTATAGTTGGCAGAATAAAGCACGCGCGCCGGACGAAGACGATAAAACGCGCATGAAGAAATACGATCTGGGGGAGGATGTGTGATGTTGTTTCCGACCACCATCGCCGGGAGTCTGCCGAAACCGTCGTGGCTGGCCGAGCCCGACAAGCTCTGGCCGCAATGGCGCCTGCAAGGCGCCGACCTGGCGCAGGGCAAACTCGACGCAACATTGCTCGCCATCAAATTGCAGGAAGACGCCGGCATCGACATCGTCTGCGACGGCGAAATGTCGCGCCAGCATTTCGTACACGGCTTTCTCGAATTCGTCGACGGCATCGACACCGAGCACAAGGTCGAGATGGGCATCCGCGCCAACCGCTACAAGGCGATGGTGCCGCAGGTGCGCGGCGCGCTGACCTTAAAGGGCCGCGTCCACCAGACCGAGACGAAGCACGCGCGCGCGCATACGACGCGCAAGCTTAAGGTGACGTTGCCCGGCCCTATGACGATTGCCGACACGGTCGCCGATGCGTTTTACGGCGACAAGATCAAGATGGCTTTTGCCTTCGCCGACCTCCTCAACAAGGAGTCCCGCGCGCTGCAAGCCGACGGCGTCGATGTCATCCAGTATGACGAACCGGCCTTCAACGTGTTCATGGACGAAGTGCCGACCTGGGGCATCGAGGCGCTGCACCGCGCCATCGACGGCCTGACCTGCACCACCGCGGTTCACATCTGCTACGGCTACGGCATCAAGGCCAATATCGACTGGAAGAATTCGTTAGGCTCCGAGTGGACGCAGTACGAAAAGATTTTCCCGGCGCTCGGCAACAGCAAAATCGGCCAGGTGTCTTTGGAGGCGATCAATTCGCGGGTGCCGCTCAAGCTGTTGTCGCTTCTTGGCGACAAGGACGTGCTGATCGGCGTCATTGATGTCGCGAACGACACGGTCGAGACGCCCGAGCAGGTGGCGCAAGTCATCGCCGAGGTGATGAAATACGTCCCCAAGGAGCGTATCGTCTGCGGCACCAATTGCGGCATGGCGCCGATGCAGCGCAATACCGCCGAGGCGAAGCTCGTCGCGCTCGGCGCCGGCGCGAAGCTGGCCCGCGCGCGGTTCGCATAAAGCGGGGCATAAACCGGGAATTTGCCGGCTGCCGCCGATCACTTCCGCGCGACCATTGATCCAGGTCAATATGGCTGGGCTTTCCTGATATATTCAATACTCCATATGTGATCGAATCCCGATTCTTTGGAGAATTCGCCATGCTCACGCAAAAAGCCTGGTCGCCATACGTCGCCGGTATCGTCATCGGCCTCTTGCAAATCCCAGCCTTCCTGATCATCGAGACCGCGCTCGGCGCGTCGTCGTCCTATGTCACCATAGGCGGCCTGATCGCCTCCTGGTTCGATCCTGCGCTCCTGAAAATCGGCTATGTCGCGCGTCACGTCGCCATCAATGCCAAGAACTGGTGGCAGGTCGCTTTGGTCGGCGGCATCGCTGTCGGCGCATTCGTCTCCATGAAAATGTCGGGCGCGCGCCGTCAGGCCATCGCGCCGATCTGGCAGCGCGCGCTCGGCTCGGCCTCACCGGCCAAACGCTATGCCGTCGCCTTCTTCGGCGGCTTCATCATGCTGTTCGGCGCGCGCATCGCCGACGGCTGCACCAGCGGTCACGGCCTGTCCGGCATGGCGCAACTCGCGGTCGGCTCGACCGTCGCGGTCGCCGCCATGTTCGTCGGCGGCATCGCCACCGCCACCCTCGTTCTGCGCCGCATCTGATAACCGGCAACAGGAGACTTCAAATGTCCGTCACCCTCGCCATTGCCGTCGGCCTGCTCATGGGCGTCGTGTTCGGCTTCGCGCTGGAGAAGTCGCGCGTGTTCGAGCCCGGCATCATTGTCGGCCAGATGCAGATGCGCAATTTCATCATGCTCAAGGTGTTTCTCGCCGCGGTCGCCACCGGCGCGGTGGTTCTCGCCGCGCTCAACGGCTTCGGCTACGTGAAGCTGGCGCCGAAAGCCGCGCTTTACGGCGCCGACATTGTCGGCGGCCTGATCCTCGGTGCCGGCATCGCGCTCGCCGGCGCCTGCCCCGGCACGACATTGGCGCAGATTGGCGCCGGATACCGCGACGCTCTGTTCACGCTTGTCGGAGGATTGTTCGGCGCGGTCGCTTACTCCTATGCCGAACCGGCGCTGAGCAAGACCTTTCTCGGTCAGGGCGGCGGCAAGCTGATCTTCAGCGATCTCGCCGGCATTCCCTACTGGGTCGGCGCGCTGATCCTCGCCGCGGCGATTGTCGTCATCCTCGTCGCGCTTGAATCCTGGCGTCCATGGCGCCCGGAACTGGGCAACGATGTCGATGGCGATATTGCCTCAACGCTGGCCGCATCGGCCAAGACCATTCACATCGTCCCCGCCGAATAACCAGGAGAGTATCATGATTGCCAATGTCGGAACCATCGACCGGATCGCCCGCGTCATTATCGGTATCGCGCTGATCGCCTTCGCGCTCGGCTTCATCGCCCCTGGCGCTTCATGGGCCTGGGCCGGCTGGATCGGCGTCTTGCCGCTCTTGACCGCCGCGCTCGGCACCTGCCCGGCCTACAGCATCGTCGGCTGCTCGACGAAGTAGCAGGACGCGGTAGCCCGCATGAAGCGTAGCGGAATGCGGGAATAACCGTTCCCGGATTTCGCTGCGCTCATCCGGGCTACGACGCTATCGTCCCGCTCTACCCATCACGTCCATCAACTCGGCGACCTTTCGCCGCTGGTCGGCCTTGTCGCCGCTCTGAATCGCGTGCGCGACGCAATGCGCGACATGTTCGCGCAAAATTTCTTCCTCGACCTTGCGCAGCGCCGCGCGCGCGGCGGCAATCTGCGTGACGATGTCGATGCAGTAGCGGTCGGTCTCGACCATGCGGGCGATCCCGCGAATCTGGCCTTCGAGCCGGCCGAGCCGTTTCAGCGTCGCGGTCTTGGCAGCGGAATTTTGCGTCTTGTGATCCTTGCTCATGGGGTCTATATACCCCCCCAGGGTATATTCCGCAAGACCGAGCCAGAGGGCCGACCATGAGCGCGACACACGACCATCATCACCACGCCGCGCCGGCTGAGGGCGGCGCGCTCGATCCCGTCTGCGGCATGACGGTCGATCCGCACAACGCCAAGCATCAAGCCTCGCACCACGGCCATCCGTATTATTTCTGCTCGGCCGGCTGCAAAACCAAATTCACCGCCAACCCGGCGAAGTACCTTGGGAAGCGCGAGGCGGAGCCGGTCGTCGAGGGCGCGATCTACACCTGCCCGATGCATCCGGAAATCCGCCAGCTCGGCCCGGGCGCTTGCCCGATCTGCGGCATGGCGCTGGAGCCGGAGATCGCTACCGCCGATAGCGGTCCCAACCCCGAACTCGCCGACATGACGCGCCGCTTCTGGATCGCGCTGGTGCTGACGCTGCCGGTGTTCACGCTGGAAATGGGCGCGCACATCGTCGGCGGCCACGGCTTCGTCGACGCGAAGCTCTCCAGCTACATCCAGTTCGCCTTCGCCACGCCGGTGGTGTTGTGGGCGGGCTGGCCGTTCTTCGTGCGCGGCTATCAGTCGCTGCTCACGCGCAACCTCAACATGTTCACGCTTATCGGCATGGGCACCGGCGTCGCTTACGTCTACAGCCTGTTCGCCACTTTCGCGCCCGGCATCTTCCCGCACGCCTTCCGCGGCCACGACGGGACACCGGCGGTCTATTTCGAGGCCGCCGCCGTCATCACCGTGCTTGTCCTTGTCGGCCAGGTGCTGGAACTGCGCGCGCGCGACGCCACCTCCGGCGCGATCAAGGCGCTACTCAATCTGGCGCCGAAGACCGCGCGCCGCGTTACCGCCGATGGCGGCGACGAGGAAGTATCGCTCGACGCGATCCATGTCGGCGACAGTTTGCGCGTGCGGCCCGGCGACAAGGTGCCGGTCGACGGCACCGTATTGGAAGGTCGTTCGTCGCTCGATGAATCGATGGTGACCGGCGAATCCATGCCCGTCACCAAGGAGAAGGACGCCCGCGTCATCGGCGGCACGCTCAACACCTCGGGCTCTTTCGTCATGCGCGCCGACAAGATCGGACGCGACACGTTGCTGTCGCAGATCGTGCAGATGGTGGCGACCGCGCAGCGCTCGCGCGCGCCGATCCAGCGCCTCGCCGATAGAGTCGCGGGCTGGTTCGTGCCGGCGGTGATCGCCGTCGCGCTCATTGCGTTTGCTGCCTGGGCGACGTTCGGCCCGGAGCCGCGTTTCGCTTTCGGTCTGGTCGCGGCCGTCAGTGTCCTTATTATCGCCTGTCCCTGCGCGCTGGGACTTGCCACGCCTATGTCGATCATGGTCGGCGTCGGCCGTGGCGCCGAAGCAGGCGTCTTGATCAAGAATGCCGAGGCGCTCGAGCGCATGGAATCGATCGACACCATCGTCGTCGACAAGACCGGCACCTTGACCGAGGGCAAGCCGAAAGTCGTCGCGGTGCTGCCTGTCGCGGGCTATACCGAGGATGACGTGCTGCGCATCGCGGCCAGCGTCGAGCGCGGCAGCGAGCATCCGCTCGCCGCGGCCATCGCCCGGGCGGCGGCGGACCGCAATCTCGAACTCGCGCCCGTGCGCGGCTTCGACTCCCCGGCCGGCAAGGGCGTCATCGGCATGGTCGCGGGAAAACGCATCGCGCTCGGCTCGGCGAAATTTCTCGCCGAGTTGAGCATCGACACCGCCGCTTTGCACGACGCCGCCGAAGCGCAGCGCAACGACGGCGCGACCGCGATTTTCCTCGCCGTCAACGGCAAGGCCGCCGGCATCCTCGCCATCGCCGATCCCATCAAGGCGACGACGCCGGCCGCGCTCAAAGCTCTGGCCGACGCCGGCATCCGCGTCGTCATGCTGACTGGCGACAACCGCACCACCGCGATGGCCGTCGCCAAACGTCTCGGCATTACCGAGGTCGAGGCCGACGTGCTGCCCGATCAGAAAAGCGCGGTGATCGAAAAACTCACGGGCGAAGGCCGCATCGTCGCCATGGCCGGCGACGGCGTCAATGACGCGCCGGCGCTCGCCGCCGCGCAGGTTGGCATCGCCATGGGTACCGGCTCGGACGTCGCCATCGAAAGCGCCGGCATCACGCTGCTCGGCGGCGACCTGATGGGCATCGTCAAGGCGCGCGTGTTATCGGCCACCGTGATGAGCAACATCCGGCAGAACCTGTTCTTCGCCTTCATCTATAATTCCGCCGGCGTGCCGATCGCCGCCGGTGTGCTTTATCCGGTGTTCGGACTTTTGCTGTCGCCGATCATCGCGGCGGCGGCGATGGCGTTGTCGTCGGTCAGCGTCGTCGGCAACGCCCTGCGGCTGCGCGCGCTGAAGCTATAGAGGTCGACCATCATGCGTCTGTCGTTGCCGGTCATTCTCGTCGCGTCGCTCGTCGCCACGGCTGCGCAGGCCGCCGAGTGGCGCGTGCAGCGCATGGCCACGCCGGCGCGGGTCACCGCGATTGAAACGGTCGACGGTCAGGCGCGCGTCAACGCAGGCGGCCTCTGGTACCGGATCGAAGTCGCCAAAGGCGACGCCACGCTGAACTTCGTCGATGCTGTGCCAAAAGCCGACCCGCCGGACGGCGCGCTGCCGGACGGCCGCGTCGCCACTGGCACGCGCGACATCGCCCGCGCCTGGCTGGCCGAGCCGACCGGGCGCTACGATCACGGCATTCTCGGCGACAAGCTCGAAGCCGGCAGTCTGGTGATCGTGACGCGCGACGGCAAGCGCCACATTGTGCGCCTGAAGGACGACGCGGTGTTTGAATATCTCCAGCCCCGGCTTGCCGATCTCGACGGCGACGGCCGCGATGAAATCGTCGTCGTAAAATCCTATCTCAAGCAGGGCTCCACCCTGGCGATTGTCGCGTTGCGCCAGGGAAGCTACGAAATCGTCGCCGAGACGCCGCCTTTGGGCAGTCCGCATCGCTGGCTCAATCCGGCCGGCATCGGCGACTTTAATGGCGACAAGAAGGTCGACATCGCGCTGGTGCGCCAGCCGCATGTGATCGGCGAACTCGAATTGTGGACCTGGAACCACGGCGGCGACGGGCGTTTGCGCAAAAGCGCCGCGCTGCCCGGTTTCAGCAATCACATCGCCGGTACGCGCGCACTCGACATGAGCGCCGTCGCCGATTTCGACGGCGACGGCATCCTGGATATCGCGCTGCCATCGCTCGACCGCGGCCGCATGCGCATCGTCGCCTTTGCGCCGGCCGCACGCGACATTGCCACGATTGGATTGCCGGCCAGTGCCGCGACGAATGCGGCCATCGTCGCGTCGAAGTCAGCGGCGCCCATGATTGCCGTCGGTCTGAGCGACGGCAGTCTGGCGCTGATCCGGCGCGACTAGGAAGCTATCGGCAAGCTTGGTGCGAGGCCGGCGCTAATAGACCGCCAGATATTTCAGCAGCGACAGCACGCCAATGATGATGACGACGATGCGCACGATCTGTTTGGCGCGGCCGTCGATCGGCAGCATGTTGACGAGATAAAGCACCAGAACGATGACAAGAAACGTAATCAAAATACTGACGAGAAAACTAATGCCCATGGCAGCCCCCTTTGGTTCGCTGCGCGCACCGGGTGATTGCGACCACCTGTTCCAACTGATTGCGACCAGGCGTTCCGATTGATCGCGACCACCCGTTCCGGGCGATTGCGACCAGGCTGTGAACGGACGTGACGGGCACCGTTGGGTG
>CANKBJ010000115.1 GCA_947479905.1 Bradyrhizobiaceae bacterium | reverse complement strand
GGCATGGTGTTCGCCATCGAAACCTTCTGCCCGTCGGCGGACGGTTTCTCCGGCGCCCGCATCGAGGAAGAAGTCGTGGTCACCGACAAGGGCTGCAAGGTGATCTCGCTGTTCCCGGCGGAAGAACTGCCGATCTCGAACAAGTATTAAGAGCGGCCTTTACCTCTCCCCGCATAGGCGAGCTATGCGGGGAGAGCTTTGCGACCGGGGACGCACGGTGAATCGCGTCATGGCAAGGGGAAGCAGCGCGCATGGCGCGGCTACCGAACAGCGAACGCGCGCTCCTCGATATTCGCAAGATCGAGGATTATTGCCTCAATCCGCAGCATCCACGTGGACGCCATAAAGCGCGCGTGTTCCGGGATGCCTTGGGTATTGGCCGGCCAGATGGGCGCTGGTTCCGCGAATTACTTCTTGCCGCCGCGAAAGACACCGAAGCCATCGAATTGGTCTCCGACTCATTCGGGCGCCGCTGGCGTTTGGATGTTCCTGTCGGACGACAAGACCGAAAAATCATGGTACGATCAATCTGGATGACTCGTCCAGGCGAGGATATTCCCCGCTTCGTGACCTGTTGGGTGATCTGATGGCTGACAGCAAGAGAGAGCCTGCCGTATTGGACGTGGTCGCGCTGCTTGGCGACCGCCCTGCCGAGGCCTTGATGCGCGGCCAGGTGGGCACGGTGGTCGATACGCTTGACAGCGATACTGTGCTGGTCGAGTTCAGTGACGACCAAGGCCAGGCTTACGCCATCGCTCCGTGCCCACGCGACGCGCTGCTGGTTTTGCACTACGAGCCGGAAGCGGCCTGAGCAACCCAATCATGCCCTCGCCAAACGCACCCCACTATGTCTCGCCCAAGGAACGCGCCGAGAACCGCGCGCGCATCCGCGCTTTCATTGTCTGGGGACTTGCCGGGGTCGCGGTTTTTCTAGGCGTCATGCTCTACGCCTACACCGATCAAGCCCCGGCGTGGCTGCGCACCCTTGCCTTCCAGATCGACGGCGCCTTCGGCTATCCGGTGCTGGCGCTGATCCGCGCCATCGCGGCCTGAGCCCGCGCCGTCAGCTTTTCAGCGGCGCCTTGGCCCAGTAATCCTCGGCGGCCTTGGTCGCCTTGAGCGCGGCCATGTCCTTGTAGCCCGGCGCCATCGAGGCATCGGTGCCGGCCAGCACCTGATGATGCTCGATGTTGAGAAGCCGCAGCCAGCTTTGCTGGCCGAGCGTCAGGCCGATCATGCAGCCGATCTCGACCAGTTCGGCCTCGGTGAAATTCGCATGCAGGCGGTCCCAGAAGGCGTCGTCGGTGTTGAGATGCCAGACGATGGCTTCCGCGTATGACAGCGCCGCCTTCTGGCGCTCGGTGTAGCGCGTCGACTTCTCGAAATTCAGAAGATCGAGAACATGGTCCTCGATCAGCGCGCCGCTCGACGTCGATTTCACCGAGCGCTGATTGCCGCAATATTCGCATTGCACCGAACGCGATACGTAAAGCCGGCACAGTTCCTTGAGCGGATGATCGGCGATGCCGTTGCGGAACAGATTGTTCCAGCTGTCGGCGAAGAACCAAAACGCCGCCGGCACATGGGCGCGGATCGCCGAGCTTTCCGGCCGCGGCGTGCCCTCGCGCTGGCAGCGCTCCATTTCGGCGCGCATTTTGGCGTCCATTTTTTCCAGCGGAACGTAGCTGATGCGTTGCCTGGCCATGGCGTTTCCCGTGCTGCTCGGTTGCGAGGCCAGCAGCCTAGGCGCCCACGCAGCCGCATGGTATCGTGAATATCAAATACCGGTATCGGATATAACGATGGCCAAGGCGCGCTGGGACTGGGACACCCGAATAGGCCGGCGGCTCAGGCTGCGCGACCTGCACATCCTGTCCGTCGTCGTGCGCTGGGGCAGCATGGCCAAGGCCGCCACGCATCTCGACACCTCGCAATCGGTCGTCTCCGAGGCGATCGCCAGTCTGGAAAGCGCGCTCGGCGTCAGCCTGCTCGACCGCAGCCCGCGCGGCATTGCGCCGACGATCTATGCCATCGCTTTGCTCAAGCGCGGCCATGTCGTGTTCGACGAGCTGCGCGAAGGCATCAAGGAGATCGAGACTTTGTCCGGCCAGGCGACCGGCGAGGTGCGCATCGCCTGCCCCGAATTTCTCGCCGCCGGCCTGATGACCGACGCCATCGACGGTTTTTCGAAGGTCTATCCCGACATCGTCTGTCACGTCACCGAAGCCGACGTCAGCACGCTGGAGTTCCGCCAGTTGCAGGAGCGCGCCGTCGACCTGATGGTGACGCGCGTACCGAATGCCTTTGCTGACGACGATCTGGACGTTGAAGTTTTGTTCGACGACCCGCATCTGGTGGTGGCCGGCGAGAAGAGCCCGTGGGCGGGCAAGCGTGCGGTCAAACTGGCCGAACTGGTGGACGAGCCGTGGATCATCCCGCCGTCGCCGATCGTCAACGCAATTCTAAAGGAGGCCTTCGAAGCGCAAGGGCTGAAGCCGCCGGCGGAGAAAGTCGTCACCTCGTTCATATTGATGCGCAATCACCTGCTGGCGAGCGGGCGCTTCGTCACGGTGCTGCCGGAGTCGGTGCTGCGCTACAATGCGAAGCAATGGGCGCTGCGCGCGCTGCCGGTCAAATTGCGCGCCACGCCGCAGCCGATCGCCATCGTCAAACTGAAAAACCGCAGCGTCAGCCCGGCGATTGCGCTGTTCATCGCGCATTTGCGAACGGTGACCAAGGCCTATGCCGGCCGCCGCCACTAAGGCTCGACGGCAGGGAACAATTGCGTGCGCTGGAACTTAGCCTGCGACATCAACAAGGAGTGTCGGAAATGGCTGAAGGCAGCAGCGGTGGAATCGGCGTGCTCGGCGTCCTGATCGGCGCGCTTATCGTGATCGTCGTGGGTGGCGGCCTGTTGTTTGCCACCGGCAATATCGGCGGCGGCGGCAACACAACGACACTCAAGGTCGAAATGCCAAAAGTCAACGCGCCGGCAAAATAGCGCCCGCTTGACAACATCGCAGGCTTTGACGCCGGTGGGCCCCGCCCGCCGGCGTTTTCGCGCGGAATGTCAGGCGGCGCGGACGCGGGCGACGAAATCCTGCGCCTCGTCCTGCAACGCCGCCGCCTGGCGGTTGAGATCGGCGACGGCCTGCGAAATCTGCCGCGCGCCGGTGTGGGTCCGGGCGACGAATTCGTTGACGCCGGCGATGGCGTCGGACACCTGGCGCGAGCGCAGCGCGGCGCCCTCGACGCTTTCGGCGATTTTCTGCGTCGCCTGATTTTGCAGCTTGACCGAGCCGGTGATGGCGCGCGCCACGGTTTCGATCTGCGCGATCGCCGAGGACATCGACTGGGTGGCGGTGCGCACGCCGTCGATGATCTGGCCCATCGAGCCGGTGCGGTCCTGGATATGGCCGAGCGCCCGGGTGGTCTGCGCGGCCAAAGTCTTGACCTCCTGCGCCACCACGGCGAAGCCGCGACCGGCCTCGCCGGCGCGCGCCGCCTCGATCGTCGCATTGAGCGCCAGCAGATTGGTCTGGCCGGCGATGGCGTGGATCATGCCGGCGACCTTCTCGATATCGTCGACGGCCGGATTGAGGCCATCGGCATTGGCGACTGCGACATCGGCGCGGCGGGTCGCTTCGGCGACGACGCCGGCCGCATTGGCGAGCTGGGCGTCGATGTCGTTCATCGCCATCGAGAGTTCGTCGATAGCGTGCGACACCGTGCCGGCGACGGTCGAGCTGGCGTCGGCGGCGCCGGTGGCGGCCTGCGCATTGCGCCCGGACTCGTCGGCCATTTCGCTCATCGAATGGGCGGATCGCTCCAGCTCGGCGGCGGCCTGGGCCAGCGCCGCCGCGACGCTGAGAATCTTGTTTTCAAAATTGCGGGCGAACTGGTCGAGCGCCTGGCGTTTTTCAGCCTCGGCCTGGGCGCGGGCGCGCTTGCGCTGCTCCTGGCCTTCGCCAAGCGCGACGGCGTTGTCGCGGAACACCAGGACGGCGCGCGCCATGGTGCCGACCTCGTCGCCGCGCTTGAGCCCCTCGATGCGTCCGTCGAAGCGGCCGAGCGCGATCTCGCGCATGACGGCGGCAAGCCGCTGCAACGGCCGCGCCACCGTGCGATGGGCCAGCGCCATCGCCAGCAGGATCGTGAACAGCGTGCCGCCGATCAGCATAGCCGACAGCAGTTCGTAGGTCCGCGCCTTGCGCGCGGCGGCGGCTTCGGTCGTCTCCCGCATTTGCCCGCCGAGAATGCCGATCAGCCGGTTCATGCTGGTGGTGGCATCGACCAAAGCCGGATCGAATCTCAATTCGAGCAACTCGCGCGCCTGTTCGCGCTGGTTGTTCGCGGTCATCGTCCGCACCTGTCCGGCAATGGCGTCAACCAGATCCAGGCGCCGGAACATGCCGTTCACATCGTCGCGGTGCCGCGGCAGCGTGTCGGTCACGCCGTTGAGCCAGGATTTGGCCGCCGCGTATTGTCCGGCGCGCTCCTCGGTCGCTTCGCGAATTGTATCGGGATCGGTCGCGGCCGCCATTTTGTAGGTTGCAAGCCCCAAAGACTGCACCGCGCTCTTGGCCTCGGTCAGCAGAAGACGGGTCGGCATGACCTCGTTGGCGACGATCTCGTTGATGCGGTCGATCTCGTGCAGGCTGCGCAGGCTGTACCAGTTGGCCGCCGCCGACAGAATGCCAAGCGTACCGATCAGCAGCATCGCCTTGGCGGCGATCGGCAGGCGAATAGATTTCAGTCGCAGCATTGCAATTCCCAAAGGCGCGGTGGCGACGCTTTGTCTAGCGGCCAAATGGTTCGTGATCGCTTAACTCCGCGGTCACGCCTCCGTCGTCTTTGTCACAAATTGAATCGATGCGCGTGTGCGCCTGCGCGCACTGTCACAAATCACAGCCTTGCCACGCCCGCGGCGAAACATTCCGCCACGGGTTGCATGATCTTGCTGAAACGAGACGGAATCTACGCCCGCGCGGCGAGCGTTTCCTTCAGATGAGGGAAACGTTCGGTCAATAGCGAGCCGTGATAATAAGTCGGCACGAAAGCCGGCTGCGCGCGGATATTGTCGAACCAGGTGACGACGCGCGGCAGGTCTTGCCAATCGGCGTAATTGAGATCGTACATCCGCACCAGAGCCGGCATCGCCGCGACGTCGGCGAGCGAAATGTCCTTGCCCAAGAGCCAGGGGCCGCCGCTCAACTCAATCTCGCGCTCCATGCGCTCGTAGGAACGGCGCAGGCGGGCCAGCGCCGCGTCCATCTCGGCCTTGGGAAAACCGGTCTGGCCCATGGCCAGCATGAATTCCTTGCGCAGCGGCTTCGACTCTGCCATCGCCACGAAGTCCTCGCGGCTCATCGCCTGGAATTTGGGCAGGAAGGCCAGATTGAAGGTCGGCACCCGCACTGAGGCCGCCGGCATCTCGTCCATGAAATGCATCAGCGCGCGCATGCGGGCGCGCGTGACCGGATTTTCCGGGGTGAAGCTGTTCTCCGGCACGACCTCGTCGAGATACTCGGTGATGACGGTGGAATCGGTGACGATGGCGCCGTCATGATCGAGCGTCGGCACCACGCCGTTCGGATTGAGTTTGAGATAATCCGGCTTGAGTTGGTCGCCTTCGAGCAAATTGAGTTTCACTTCGTCGAATGGCAGCTTCTTGGCATTGAGCACAAAGCGCACCCGCTGGCTGCAGGTCGATTGCGGCGCGTTGTAGAGCTTGAAGGCCATCGCTCGTTATCCCCCGATCGTTTCTTGTACTCTGCATTTTTGCCGGCAGGCGCGCAATCTCCGGCCGCGACAGAAATGCTTGCATCACTCAGCTTTGATCAGCCCCTTGCGCAGTTCTTCCAGCCGCTGCTGATAACCCTCGCCGTTGCCATAGTCGTCGAACAGCGCATAGCGCGCATGCGTGCCGATGACGCGGCGGGCGTGCTTGATCGGGCACCAGTACTGCTCGGTGCGCGCCGCGATCTCGCGCGCATAGGCGATGACGCCATTGGCATAGGAGCAATAGGCGCAGTTGAGTTTTTCGAGCGCGTTGAGATAGGCGAGATGGTGGCGGTCGAACACGAAATAATCGGCGCGCTTGATTTTCGCGATGCCGTAAATCGGGAAGCACACCGCGTGGAAGACGGTGACGAACAGGTCGAGCAGCAGGAACGGCACAATGCCGGCATAAATGATTGGCGAGGTCAGCATGATCAGCGGATGGGCGCCGAACACATAGGGCAAAAGCCTGGCGCGCAGCTGGCGATGCCGGCGCAGCAGTTCCTCCTCGAAGGCGACGCGACCATGCTCGATGCCGATCCGCAGCTCGGCGCGGCGCTTGGCCAGTTCGGCGTCGAGTTCCCCTTCGAGGGCACCGATCCTGTCGATCAGCGCGGCGATCTGTGGATTCATGGATCGTTCCCTTGGGAAAATATGGCAGTGGCGAGAGGCCAGCATGGTCCGGCGCGGCGGAAATTTACAGGCAATTTACTTGTCGCGGCCCGGCGCGCTCGATTGACTGAAGCCGTGCGCGGCCATCGTTTCCTCCCTTGGGAATCAGACGATGGCCAGAATCCTCCACTTCTTGCACAAAGGGCCCCTTCGAAGGGGCCCTCTTTTTTTGTCTGCATTCCCGGCGCGAAGCGACTATTCCAGGCCGCTCGGCACTTTCTTGTTTTCCGACGTCAGTTTCATGCCGGCGAGTTCGGCCATGGTCTCCGCCATCTTGGCAAAGTCCTCGGCCAGAATTTCCTTGGCGTTCGGCTGCGACAGCGCCTTGCCGATGTGCTGCTGGATGACCTCGCGGGTCGCCGCCGTCACCGGCATCGGCACATCGTATTCGCGGCCGAGATCGAGGCCGAGATCGAGGTCCTTGCGCAGCAGTTCCGGCGTGAAGGTCGTGGTCCAGTCGAGATTGACCAGCGCCGACGTCTTGTAGGCGGTGAACATCGAGCCCATGACGCCGTTATTCATGAAGGCGAGGAAGGCGTGGCGCGGCACGCCCATCTTGTTGGCGAGCAGCGTGATCTCGATCAGGTTCTCGATCACCACGCCGAGCATGACGTTGTGTGCGATCTTGCAGATGCGCGCCAATTCGCCGTCGCCGACATAGGACACGCCGCGCGGCGCGAACACTTCGATCACCGGCATCGCAACTTTCGCCGCCGCTTCCGGACCGGACACGACCGACGACAGCTTGCCGGCGCTGATGACCCGGGCATTGCCCGACACCGGCGCGCAGACGAATTCGACATTGTGCTCCTTGAGACGGCCGCGAATGCGGACCGAATCCTCGACCGAAATCGACGAGCAGTCGACGAAGGTTTTCGGCAGTTTGCCTTTCGCGTTGGTGACGATGCCGTTGGCGCCGAAATAGACTTCTTCGAGGTCCTTGCCCTCCGACACGATGGCAAACAGCATATCGACGCCGGCCAGATCGACAGGCTTGTCGACGACCTTGGCGCCGAGCTTGGTCAGCGGCTCGGCCTTGGACTTGGTGCGGTTCCAGATGGAGATGTCGTAGCCCGCCGTCGCGAGGCGTTCCGCCATCTGGTAACCCATGCGGCCGACGCCGATCCAGCCGATTTTTTGAGCATTCTTCGACATCACGAAACTCTCCCGTTCTCGCTTGTTGCGCGCGTCGCGCACGGCGGCGCCATCACTATCTTGGCTGGCGCTTTAGCCGTTCCGCCACAAAATCGCCAGAGGGTTTCCCGGCGGGCCGACATGCTTGTAGTGCCCGATCAAAAAGCATTATCCTCTCTTTGCCGGCCGAAACGGCCGGCGCAATGGCCCACTCAAACGAGGCCAGTTTAAAGAAAACGCGGGAGGAGCACCGGCACCGATGCAGGACGCGGCCACCACCATTTCCGCGCGCGAAGCGCCCGGCCATTCGCCGGGCCGTGCAGCAAGCCGCTTGCGCAGCATCTGGCGCAATGTTTTTCCGTTCATCGTCGTCGGCGTGCTGTGGGAGATCGTCGCCATTTCCGGCATATTTCCGGCGCGGCTGTTTCCGACGATCGAGACGGTCGCGCGCACCTTCTTCGCGCTCACCGCCAACGGCATTCTGCCGCATCACGCCATCGAGACATTGATCCGGCTCTTGTCCGGCTTCGCGCTGGCCGGCGTGTTCGGCGTCACCATCGGCATCCTGATGGGCCGCTCGCGGCTGGCGGAAGATATTTTCCTGCCGCTGGTGTCGATCTGCGCGCCGATTCCGGGCCTCGCTTACACGCCGCTGTTTCTGCTGTGGTTCGGGCTCGGCAGTTTTTCGTCGATACTATTGGTCGGCTTCGTCTCGGCGTTTCCGGTGATCTTCAACAGCTGGACCGGCGTCAAGGCGGTGAAGGAAATCTGGGTGCGCTCGGCGCATTCGATGGGCGCCGACGACCGCCGCATGTTCACGCATGTGATCCTGCCGGGCGCGCTGCCCTACATTCTCACGGGCTTAAGGCTCGGCCTGGCGCAGGCCTGGCGTGTGCTGGTCGCGGTCGAGATGTTGGCCGCCGTGCCGTGGGGGCTGGGCTGGCTGATTTTCGGCGCGCGCAAGTTTCTCAATACGGATGCGATGCTCGCCGGCATCGTCGTCATCGCGCTGATCGGTCTGCTTTTGGAAAAACTGGTGTTCCAGAAAATCGAAAACTACACCGTGGTGCGCTGGGGCATGGTGGCGGCATGAGCGATACCATCATCACCAGCGCACCGAAGACGGGCGCATCCAAAAACAACGTGTCGATGAGCGATCAGAGCAAGGGCCGGCGCTCGCTGTGGCGCGCGGGCGTCGTACTGATCATCGCCGCCTGCTGCTACGAAGCGGTCGCGCGCAGCGGTTACTTCGCGCCGGCCCTGATGCCGAAGCTGTCGCTGGTCGCGCAGACTTTCGTCGCCATGCTTCTCGACGGCACCATGATCGAGCATTCCGTCTTTACGCTGTATCGCGTGATGTTCGGCTTCCTGCTGGCGGTTCTGGTCGGCCTGCCGCTCGGCATCCTGATGGCGCGCTTTGCCGCGGTCGAAGGATTTTTCCTGCCGCTGGTGTCGGCGCTGATGCCGATCCCGTCCTTCGCGCTGGTGCCCTTGTTCATGCTGTGGTTCGGCATCGGCAACCTGACGACGATTTTGATCGTGTTCTACGCCGCGACCTTTCCGATGATGTTCAACACCTGGTCGGGCGTGCGATCGGTCAATCCGTTGTGGCTGCGCGCGGCCGGCGCGATGGGCGCCGACGAGAACGCGCTGTTCTGGAAGGTCATCATTCCCGGCGCCTCGCCGTTCATCATCACCGGCCTGCGCCAGGCGTTCCTGCGCGCCTGGATCGCCGTGGTCGGCGCCGAGATGATCGCCGCCTCCGACTGGGGACTCGGCTGGGTGATCTTCGACGCCAAGGAATTTCTCAACACCGACGTCATGCTGGCAGCTTTGGTGGTGATCGGCGGCATCGGCTTCGTGTTCGAGAAAATGGTTTTCGGTTCGCTCGAGAAGGCGACCATCCAGCGCTGGGGCATGTCGCGCGTGGCTAAGGGATAAAGACAAGAAGGCGAAGACACTTATGGTTCCGATCGCGATCGACAATGTGACGCTCGAATACGACACCCCGGCCGGCAAGGTTACCGGCGTCAAGGATGTCTCGTTCGACATCGGCGCGTCCGAATTCATCTGCATTGTCGGCCCGTCCGGCTGCGGCAAATCGACATTGCTCAATGTCATTGCCGGCTTCCTGCCGCCGGCCGCCGGCGAAATACGCATCGACGGCAAGGCCGTGAAAGGCCACGGCATGGACCGCGGCGTCGTGTTCCAGGATTTCGCGCAGCTGTTCCCGTGGCGCACCGCGCTTGGCAATGTTTCGTTCGGGCTGGAGATGAAGGGCATTCCCAAGGCCGAACGCGACAAGATCGCGCGCGAACAATTGCGGCTGGTCAAGCTGGAAAAATTCGTCGACTCGTTTCCGCATCATCTGTCGGGCGGCATGCAGCAGCGCGTCGCCATCGCTCGGGCGCTTGCCTATAATCCGTCGGTGCTGCTGATGGACGAGCCCTTCGCCGCGCTCGACGCGATGACGCGCGACGACATGCAATTGCTGCTCGCCGATGTCTGGCGCGCCACACGCAAGACCGTCATTTACGTCACGCACAATGTCGCCGAGGCCGTCTACCTCGCCGACCGCGTCATCGTCATGTCGGCGCATCCCGGCACCGTGCAGGCCGATATCCGGATCGACCTGCCGCGGCCGCGCGATCCGCTGAGCCTGGAATTCGTCGACTGCCAGAAGCAACTGATGCGGCACCTCGGCCACAAGGTGAGCGGCAACGGGGCCGGCCATTAAGAAGCGCGATTGAACCGACAACAGGGAGGATCTGCGATGACCAATAACAAGGGACTAACGCGGCGGCACACGCTGGCAATGGCAGGGGCCGGCGTTCTCGCGGCCGGTTTCGGCATGCGGCCGGCCAGCGCCGCGCTCGTCACCGTGCGGCAGGGCTACCAGACCAATATGTGGGGCATGCCGACTTATTATCTGCTGCGCTCGGGACTTCTGGAAAAGCACGGCGTCAAGTTCGAGGAGTTCGCCGTGCCGTCCGGCAACCTCACCATGCAGCAGCAGGTGGCGCGCCAGGTCGACCTCGGCACCTACGCCGGGCCGTCTTTGTGCCTCGGCCATGACAAAGGCGGGCTGATCGCCATCGCCTATATCGAGAATGTCGGCAAGACCGCGCGCGTGATGGCGCGCAAGGAACTGGGCTTCACCAAGGTCGAGCAGCTGAAAGGTTTGAAGGTCGCCAACCAGACCGGTTCGTCGACCGGCAATATTTTCTCCGACCAGATCGCCACCAAGGCCGGCCTGAAGAAAAGCGACTGGCAAGAAGTACGCATGAACACCGACGACATGGCGGCGGCGCTCGCCGCCAAGACCGTCGATGCGATGGTCACCGTCGAGCCCTATAACCAGATCGCCGAGGATGACGGCTACGCCAACACGCTGGCGGAGTTCTACGACTTCGACAAGATGCCGGTGTTCATGGC
>CANKBJ010000114.1 GCA_947479905.1 Bradyrhizobiaceae bacterium | reverse complement strand
GGGCCGCGCATAGGCCCGCGCTGTTGCGCGGAGCCGTCCATTGGACTGCGCGGAGAAAGAGACGGCTGCCGCGCATCGGCCGGACAGGCGAGGAGCGCGGCAGCCGGTTCGGCGACTTGGGCAGCGGCCGAAGGCGAATGCAGATCGGGACGGCAGGAAGGGCACCGGCAGGCGTCGGCTTCCTGATCGGCGGGCACCGTGCGGTTATGCATCGCGACGGCGTCAGGGCCTCGATTCAATCCGATATATCGGCCGTTCATGCCGCGCGCCTTTCCGCAATAGAGTCGGCCGCGCGCAGGCCCAGACTGTGTTCAATCGATTGAGAGGCGCGCGGCCATGCCGACCACAGATCGGCAATCAGAGCCTTGGTCATGATCCGGCGCGCGTCGTTGTCGCTGCGCTTCTTGGACCATTCGGGATGCGTGATCGCGGTGTGCGCGCGGCGCGTGAGATAGACCTCGCGATAGGGCATGCCGGCGCGTTGCGCCATGAACAGCGGCACCGTCACCACACCGTAAAGCTGGCCGAGCCGCTTCGGCGAATAGCCGAGCGCGGTCCATTCGTCAGCGGTCAAGCCGCCGGTGCGCCGCCATGTCGAGCCGGCCTGGCCGTTGAACGGCGCCAGGCCGAGCCGCTTCCAGACCTTTGACACCGTCGCGTAATTGGCGAGATCGCCGCATTCGCCGGCGATGACGGCAAGGCCGAGATCAGCAAAGCCGCGCACATTGGCGGCAAAGCCGGCATAGACCGGCAGATCGCGCGCCAGCTTGCGCATCTGCTTTTCAACAGCCGCGCGCGCCTTGATCGCCGGCTCACGCATGCGGCGATCGACTTCCAGATCGGCCGCCAACAGCGGAAAGTCGTCGCTGGGCTTGCCGCGCATCGCCTTGGCGAGAATCGTTTCGGAGCGCTTTTTCAACGGCGTCGATTCGGCGGCCTCGACATCAGGCCGCCAGCCGAGCGCGCGCAGGATCAGCCCGCGGGCGCGGTTCTCGATCGACACCTGTTGCGCGATGAAATGCTTGCGCCGCACCTGCAATTCGCGCATCTCGTCAAAGACGGTTTCGGCGGCCTGTGTCATGCCCGCACCGCCTTAGCCTTGGCCGGACTGGCTTCCGTCGGCGCTTTGATGCCGGCTTTGGCCAGCGCCTGTTCGATCACCGACACCTTGACCAGATCGCGCAGCGGCGCGTGCGGGTCAGACGGCGAGCCGGCCTTGTCGAGAACGTATTTCAGGATCGCCGTTTCGCGGCGGTTGTGGCGCTGCATCGTCTGCGCGCGGTTGAAACTGATATCGCCGATGCGCTCGCCGCGGATCAGCACGCTGTCGAACAGCGAGGCGGCGACAGTCGTCTGCACCACGGCGAGGCCGGCGGTGCGCGGACGGGAAAGAGAGCCGGCGGCATTGCCGCAGTGGGGGTCGATCCATGCCTGGCCGCCAGCAGCGGCGGCCGAAGCCGCCGTTTGAGAAAAGGACCCGGCGGCAACTTTCAAATGGCTGTCACGCCGGCCCTGGCCGCCGGGAGTCGCGCGGGCCGCCTCGTCGGCGACCTGCGCGAGATAAGATTCGATCAGCGGCGCGAGGCCGCAGGTGGCGTCGATCAGCGCCAGCGCCAGCACCGGCTGCGCGCGCATCCGCGCCGACATGTCCTTGCTCGCCGCCGTCACGCGGCCCTTGCGCTCGCGCAGGAAAGCCTCGGCAAGAGTACGAAGCGGCGAGGCGGCGACGGCGCCGGTGCTGTGTGCCTTTAATCCAGACATGATTCCCCCGTTCGCGGAAACGGTGTTTCCGCGCCTGACCCGATCGACTTTTGGAAAACGCAACCCCCGAATAAGGGATGTCCCCGATCTTCTTTCCGAGCCGAAGCCGAAACCGAATCACCGCGACATCACGGGTCTAATTTTGCGAAAATCGGAAAATTAGCAAGTGGGTGTGACAAAGTTTCTTTTGATAATGCAAATATCAAAGCACGATCAGTTGGTTATTCCTTGGGTCATGAAGACTCCAAGAAAAGACCCCTATGCCAAAAACCGCTGGCTGGCGCAGGAATTCAAGCAATTCGGGCGCGGGTCTAAAGGCCAATTGGCGAAGCTCCTCGGCGTGCCTAATTCCGCAGTGACGATGATCCTGCAATCAAAAAGAGAGATTTCAGTCGAAGAAGGCGAAATCATTGATAATTTCGTCGATCAAAAACTCAATACAATTCCAGGCGCATCGAAAACACCCCGAAAAGCGCACCGAAAAAGCACCATCGGCGAAGTACAAGTCGTCGGCTACGTCACAGCGGGCGGGCAAGAACACCGCCTGCCGCTACCGAGCGAAGACCTCGACACGGTCACGGCCCCGGAAAATGTGACGAATCAAACCGTCGCAGTTCAGATTCGCGGAAAAAGCATGGGATCACTATTTGACCGCTGGTACGCTTTTTACGACGATATCAGAAGCCCGTTCACCGACGATCTCGTCGGACAACTGTGCGTGGTCGGGCTACCTGATGGCCGCGTGATGATCAAAAAAATATCCCATAGCCGCAAAGCCGGGCATTTTAACCTGCTTTCGGAAACAGAACCGCCTATCCGGGAAGTAACGATCGATTGGGCTGCGAAGGTCAAAAGCATCGCGCCCCGCTGAATTTGCGATTTTGCGAAATTGAGCGCTTGACTTTATTTTTCTGTTAATCGAAAAATGCGCCGTGACCAAAAAGGGAACGGTGATGTCAGCGCAAAGTGGCCGGACAAGCCTTCACGACAAGATCGACGACTTGATCGTTGGCGCGCGCGGAATAAGTGCGGTCGAAGGTGGCGAGGCCGGTCGTGATGCGAAAGGCAAATTTACGGGCCTTCGCGAGACCGTCAAGCATTCCCGGTCGCATCAAAACCTCAAGCGTCCGGTTATTAACCGGCGCGCCAACCGTATCGATGATCTCGCCTGTCCCGGCCCGGAATTTCACCAGCACAATGTCATCGCTGCCATAGGTCGCCAAATCCTCCATAATCGCAAAGCTGGCCTTTCCGCGAAGGCAGCGGACGGCGACCGTGTCGGCTCGACCGTCACTATGAATGGCCACGACCCGGTTTCCGTCGCCGAAGGCATCGACTCGTTCATCGATCAGCCAGTTACCAACCACTTTTTCCTTCGCCGGCGCCTCCCCTCCCAAGGCCACGACGCCGGCGACACTGGCAAGCGCCAGCCATCGCAAACCCCATTGCAGATGCATGGCGCTCGCCTCCTTTATTCTGGCGCTGATAGCGCCCCAACCGGCGATAGTGCCATAGCCGATGACTCGCGCAAGCCCGCACGACAGCCCATGCCAAAACCGGCAGCGGCTGCCAATTCGGCGGTGCATGCGGCCTACCCGTACATCGCGCCGCTGGTCGAGGCGGCCTTGCCGGATCACGCCAGCGGAAAGACCGTAACGGCGCGCGCGGTGTTCACCACAATCAATGTCAGCACCATCGGCGTCATCCGCACCGTACTGTGCGGACTGGCGAGAGAAGGCCGTGCGCTGAAATACGCCACGCCCTATCGCGCCAGCGACACCGTCAATCGCTATTGCCGCGCGCCGGCGCCATCGCAGGTGGGCCGATGACCGCAAGAAACATCAAGCGACCGATGTATAACGACCTCGCCCAGTTTATCATGGCAGCGATCCTAGAGGCTCACGCCGCGCGCCGCGACCTGCGCGCGCAGTTCGGTATCACGATCACCGAAATATCAATTGTCGCCGAGAACGACACTGTCAGTGCCCGGCTCAGCGATGGTAGCCGCCTGACGATTGATGCCGGACACATGGTGCCGCGCGGCTACTTCGACGGCTGCTTTGACCACCAAACGCCGGAGTCCCCATGCCCTTCGCCGTGACGCAACCGCAGTCGCACCCGGAAGCCGGGCCGCTCTATGCCTTCCGCGACAAGGACGGCGACATTTTATGGACGCCAGACAAGCGGCGCGTGGCGGCGATGTCGGAAGCCGAGGCCGAGACAATCGCCGCCGAGATCAACCGCTTCGCCTCGGTCGAGGCCGAAGTCGTCGGCTTCACACCGCCGGAGGCGAAGCCATGAGCCAAGGCGAAATTCTGTTCTATTCCGCGGCAGCGATGGCGATCACCTTCGCCCTGCTGGCGATCGTCATCAATGCCCGCACACCGGAGCGGAAATGACGGATCGCGACAAGCCGTTGCGCCTGGCCGCAGCCGCCGCCGAGGCATTCCCCGATGGTTCCATGACGGTCAGTGGACTGCGGCGGGAGATAGCGCGCGGGCGGCTTGTCATCGAGCGCGTGGCGGGCAAGGATTACACGACGCTCGCCGAAATCGACCGCATGAGGGAATTGTGCCGGCTCACCGCAAAGGTCCGCATCTCTGGCTCCGGCCGGAGCGAATCGACGACGCTGGCGTCAAGCGGCGGGCCGTCTGGATCATTCGAGACGGCGACGGCCGAAAAAGCACTGGCTGCGCTCGACACGACATTGCAGGCGCTGAAAGCGCGCTCCAAGTCCATATCGCCGCGAAGCACGCCGATGCGTCGGCGCAGGGCGGCAAGCGTCATCCAACTGACATCCTCATCGCGGACGTTCTGACGCTCTACGGCCGCGACATCGCGCCGCGACATGCCAGGCCGCACGAAACCGCGATCCGGCTGACGGCGCTACGACACTATTTCGGCGCAGCAAGGCTCAACACGATCAACGGCGCGGCCTGTCGCGCCTATGCCGCGACCAGACCGCCTGGCAGCGCCCGCCGCGAACTGGAAGATTTGCGCGCCGCCGTCAATCATCACCGCCGCGAAGGCCTGTGTTCGGAGCTGGTCGAAGTCTCGCTGCCGCCGCGCGGCCCGTCGCGTGACCGTTGGCTCACCCGGGCGGAAGCCGCGCGGCTGATCAAGGCGGCATGGCGCTACCGCGAACGGCAGAATTTCAGCGCAACCGATCGCAAGACCCGCCGCCATATCGCACGATTTATTTTGGTCGCGCTCTACACAGGCTCGCGCGCAGGCGCGGTCTGCGGCGCGGCCATCGGGCCGATGCCGGGGCATGGCTGGATCGACCTCGACCGGGGCGTGTTCTATCGCCGCGCGGCCGGGCGCCGGGAGACGCGCAAGCGGGCGCCGCCAGTGCCATTACCCTTGGCCTTGCTGGCGCATCTACGGCGCTGGAAACGACGAGGACAGCGTTTTGTCGTCGAGTGGAACGGCGCACCGGTGACATCCGTGCGACGCGCTTTCGCAGCGGTCACCAGCGACGCTGGCCTTGATCCCCACGAGGTAACGCCGCACGTTCTGCGCCACACGGCCGCGACATGGCTTATGCAGGCCGGTGTCGACTTGTGGGAAGCGGCAGGATTTCTCGGCATGACCGTGGAAATGCTGTCGGAGCGCTACGGGCATCACCATCCGCAGCACCTCAAGGGTGCCAGGGATGCCTTCGGCCGGCACCGCGAAGCGGTGGCCGAAAGGGTGGCCCGAAGGGCGTGATTTAGCGCTAAGTGATGGTCGGAGTGGCAGGATTTGAACCTGCGACCCCCTCGTCCCGAACGAGGTGCGCTACCAGACTGCGCTACACTCCGACTGTCGGCGGCCTTATAACCCCCGAACGTTTGAAACCGCAAGCGCGCATGGCCCGGAAAATCGAGAAACCGGTTTCCGGCCAAGATCATGCGCCGACTGAGAGAAATGCGATGACCGTCGAGCCCGGGACCCGGGTCCTCAAGGCCTGCACCGGGCCGGATGTGGCCGAGACCGCCGAGGCGATCCGGGCCGCCGCCGCGTGCCTGAAGGCCGGCGGGCTGGTCGCCTTCCCGACCGAGACGGTTTACGGCCTGGGCGCCGACGCCTGCCACGGCGAGGCGATCGCGCGGCTCTATGCCGCCAAGGGCCGCCCCGCCTTCAATCCGCTGATCGCGCATGTCAGCGACGTCGCGGCGGCGCGCCAGCTTGCCGTGTTCGACACTGAGGCCGAGAAACTGGCGGCGGCGTTCTGGCCCGGCCCGCTGACGCTTGTATTGCCGAAGCGGCCGGACTGCCCGGTGGCGGCTTTGGCGCTCGCCGGGCTCGACAGCATCGCCATTCGCGTGCCGAGCCACCGGACCGCGCGGGCGCTGCTCGCGGCCTTCGGCGGGCCGGTGGTGGCGCCGTCGGCCAACCGTTCCGGCCATGTCTCGCCGACGACGCCGGCGCATGTGCTGGCCGACCTGCGCGGTCGCATTGACCTCATTCTCGACGACGGCCCCTGCGCGGTCGGCGTTGAATCGACCATCGTCGCTTTGCTTGGCGCGCCGACCTTGCTGCGGCCCGGCGGACTGCCGCGCGAGGATATCGAGCGCGTGCTCGGCCACGCGCTTGTCACGCCGGCGCCAAGCGATACCGACGACGCACCCAAAAAACTCGAAGTAATTTCGCCCGGCATGCTGGCTTCGCATTACGCGCCGAAGGCCCGCGTGCGGTTAGAGGCAACGTCGCCGCGCGAAGGCGAAGCCCTGCTCGCGTTCGGCGCAGCGCCCGCCTTCGACGGCACGGTGCTCAACCTGTCGCCGCGCGGCGATCTGATCGAAGCCGCCGCCAATCTGTTTTCGCATTTGCGCGCGCTCGATGCTTCCGGCGCCACCGCCATTGCCGTAATGCCGGTGCCGCATGACGGCCTTGGCGACGCCATCAACGACAGGCTTTCGCGCGCCGCCGCGCCGAAACCGTAGAAGACAAGGACCGCACGTCGATGAACGAACAACTGCGCCGCGCACCCGCGCCCGACCTGCTGCCGCGCTTCGTACAAATCGTCGGCGATAAATATGCCGTCACCGATGCGCAGACGCTGGCGCCGCATCTGATCGAAGGCCGTGGCCTTTATCAGGGCCGCTCGGCGCTGATGCTGCGCCCCGGCTCGACGCAGGAAGTTGCCGCCATTCTCAAGCTCGCCAACGAAACCAAAACGGCCGTGGTGCCGCAGGGCGGCAATACCGGACTGGTCGGCGGACAGATTCCGTTCGATGGCGAACTCATTCTGTCGCTGACCCGGCTCGATAAAATCCGCGAGGTCGACGCGGCGTCCAACACCATCACCGTCGAGGCCGGCGTCGTCTTGCAAAAGGCGCAGCAAGCGGCGGAAGCGGCCGGGCGTTTGTTCCCGCTGTCGCTCGGCTCGGAAGGTTCCTGCACCATCGGCGGCAATCTCTCGACCAATGCCGGCGGCACCGGCGCGCTCGCCTATGGCATCGCCCGCGAACTCGTCGTCGGCGTCGAGGTGGTGCTGGCCGACGGCCGCGTCATGCATCTGCTGCGCAAGCTGAAAAAGGACAATACTGGCTACGACCTGCGCCATATTTTCGTCGGCGCCGAAGGCACGCTCGGCATCATCACCGCCGCGGTCTTGAAACTTTTTCCGCGGCCGCGCGCGGTCGAGACCGCCTTCATCGGCTTGCCCTCGCCGGCCACGGCGGTGAAATTGTTGAACCTGGCGCAGTCGCGCATCAGCGGCACGGTCACCGGCTTCGAGCTGATGGCGCGCGGCATCATCGATTTCGCTTTGAAGCATGGCCACGGCAACCGCGATCCGCTCGCGGGCCAGCATGCCTGGTACGTGCTGATGGAAGTGTCGTCGCAGCAGGACAAAGGTCTGCGCGACGAGGTCGAACAATTTCTTGCCGACGCCGTAGAACAGGATCTGGTCGAAGACGCGACGCTGGCCGCGAGCCTCGATCAGACCAGGGCGTTCTGGCACATGCGGCATACGCTGACCGAGGTGCAGAAGCCGGAAGGCGGCTCGATCAAGCACGACGTCTCGGTGCCGGTCGCAGCCGTGCCGGATTTCATCGCGGAAGCGAGCGCCGCCGTGATCGCGCTCATTCCCGGTTCACGGCCGGTGCCATTCGGCCATGTCGGCGACGGCAATATTCATTTCAATGTCAGCCAGCCGGTCGGCGCCGACAAGGAAGCCTTCCTGGCGCGCTGGACTGAGGTCAACGCGGTGGTCGACAAGATTGTGTTGAAACATCAAGGCTCGATCTCGGCCGAGCACGGCATCGGCAAGCTCAAGCGCGACTCGCTCGTGAAGGTGAAGGATCCGGTGGCGCTGGCGCTGATGCGCGATTTCAAGAAGCTGCTGGACCCGAACGGGATATTGAACCCGGGCAAAGTGCTCTAAAACAACACGCCCTGGCCGTGATCCTTCTTCGCTTTCGCCGGTTTCGCGGCTTTGGCGCGCTTGCGTATCGGCGCGAGCCCGGGTTCGCCGCCCAGCGGCCCGGTGAATAGCTCGAGCAATTTCGGATTGTCATTGGCGACGCGATTGATGTCGAGCGACACGGGGTAAGCCTCCAGCAATTCGTCGGGCGCCGGGCGGATCAAAGTCTGGGCCAGCGCCGCATCGACGCTGCTTTCGATCTCACCCTTGCCGAGCCAGCGATCGAATTCGTCCGGCGGGATAATCACCGGCATGCGGTCATGCAGCGGCGCCAGCGTCGCGTTGGCGGTCGTGGTGACGATGGCCGCGGTGTCGAGTTCCTCGCCGTTCGGCCCGGTCCAGGTTTCCCACAGGCCGGCGAAGGCCAACGGCGCGCCGGATTTGGCGTGAATGTAATACGGCTGCTTGCGCGGCGCTCCCGCCTTCCATTCGTAGAAGCCGTCGGCCGGGATCAGGCAGCGGCGGCGCTTCATCGCGGCGCGGAAGGCCGGCTTGGCGGCGACGCTTTCGCCGCGCGCATTGATGACGAGCGAGAACGCCTTCGGGTCCTTGACCCAGGACGGCAGCAGGCCCCAGCGCACCAGCGCGAAGTGGCGCTTGCCGGGAGCGCGGCCAGCAAAAGTGGGCACCGGTTTTGCGTCCGGCCGCGCTCCATTTTTAGAATTTTGTGCGCGATCCGGGCGGCTGACCGGTTCCCACTCAGCCTGATCGCGCACCAGCCGGACGATTCCGATCGGCTGCGTCGGCGCGATATTGTAGCGCGCCGGAAAATTCGGCTGCTCGTCATAGCCGAACAGTGCGCGGACGGCTTCCGGCGATGACGTCAGCGTGTAGCGGCCGCACATATTCAGAAACCTTAATCTATCTTGTCATTAATGACGAATTAACCGACGCGCATATAACACTATACCGCTTGTGAATTAGGGGTTGGGGGCCCCTCACGATGCAATATCAGGATTGTACGCTTGAGCTGCAAGACGAGACGGCGGCCTGTCCGGCGGCGCTGGCGCCGGAGCAATGCGCGCACGGCTGTCAACTGGCCGGCGCCAACATCAATCCACAGACCGGCCTGGCGACCGACTACCTGAACCATTTCAACGAAGCGATCATGTTGCTCGAAATGATCGGCGATTGTCCGGACTGCCTCGCCGACATTCGCCGCTGGCAGCCAATGAGCTATCGCGAACATTTTCTCAAATCGCACTTTAAAGGCCGCGAACTGGCGATCGCCGCCTATGCCGGCGCCGACCCGGCGGCGCGCGCCTGCCTCGACAATCTGGCCAGCACGATGACGACATTGATCGAAACCACCCGCATGAACCTGAGCGCCGATTTGCCGGCGCAGACGACGGGCGACCTTGCCGGCCGCGCCGCCGGCTGGCTGAAGCAACTGGTCGCGCGCGCCGGCGCGGTGATCAATGGCGAGATCGATCTGCGCGAAATCGACGCGCCGCAGGCGACCGCCGACCGGCTGATGCTCCGCGCCTGAGGCGCCGCCAACTCCCTCTGCCGACAAGACCGCCCTGCCGTGCAATGCTAGGCATGGCGGCAAGTGTGCCCAACCCGAAGCGGACAGTTCAGCCATGGCCGACGCGCGAAGCTACCCGCAGCGCCCCTTTCTTGCGGTCAGCGCCGCCATCATGCGTGACGGCAAGGTGCTGGCGGTGCGGCGCGCGCGCCAGCCGGCGCTCAACCTTTACACCATGCCCGGCGGCGTGGTGGAAATCGGCGAGACCCTGACCGACGCGGTGAAGCGTGAAGTGCGCGAGGAGACAGCGCTCGAGATCGAGCCGGTCGCGCTCGCCGGCCACCGCGAGGCGATCCTGCGCGACCGCGAGGGCCGGGTCGAACGGCATTTCATCATTCTGTGCTTTGCCGCCCGCTGGCTATCCGGCGAACCGGCGCTTAACGAAGAACTCGACGATGCGCGCTGGCTGACCTTGGCGGAGCTTTCCGGCCTGCGGACCACCGAGGGGCTGTCCGAGATCGTCGCTTCCGCCGCCGATCTGCTGCGCGTTAAGGTTTAAAGCGCCATCTTGCGCATGTCGGCGGCCGGGCGCATATCAGCCGATAAAGTGGAACAAAGCGCTTTGAAAAAACGGCTCGCCCCAAACCCGGTCGCTCTTGGCTTGATCGCTCTTGGCTTGATGCTGTGCGGCCTGGCGCTGCCGGCGGCCGTGTCGGCGCAAACGCCGGCTCCTCCGCCACCCGCGCCGGAAAACGCCACTGCGCCCTATGACGGCGACCTGCAACGGCTCGCCGAAATTCTTGGCTCGCTGCAATATCTGCGCACCGTCTGCGGCGCCAAGGAAGGCCAGAAATGGCGCGCCGAGATGCAGGCTTTGATCGACGCCGAGGCGCCCGGCGGCGAGCGCAAGCGCCGCATCGTCGCCCGCTTCAACAGCGGCTACCGGGGTTTCGAGCAGACCTACCGTACCTGCACCCCGGCGGCCGATCTGGCGATCCGCCGCTATCTCGACGAGGGCGCCAAAATCGCCCGCGAAATCACCGCCCGCTACGCCAACTGAGCCGGCCGCCTGCTGTCATTTTTCCCAGTGTTTACGCGGCTTTTCGCGCTTAACGACTTGCGCACAGCAATTAACCTTTCCTTTATGTCTGGGCTATGTCGGTTTAATTCGCATGCTAACGTTGGTCTTAGGAATGAAGCACCGGCGCTCACCGCGGGCGTTCGGCACGTAAGGTAACGGCGAAGGCAACAATGACCACGACGGGACGATCCACGGATATGCGCGAGCCGGTACCCGACCACGAGCAGAAGCGCGTGGCCTTAGGGTATCTGCACGAAGCCTGGGCCGAAGCCCGCCTCGACGGCATTGACGGCGATTGCCTGGCGCAGGCCTGCCTGTTCGCGGCCCTGGCCGAGTTCGTGTCCACCTATGGTGAAGAGGCCGCCGCCACCTTCACCGAGGGCCTCGCCGGGCGCATCCGCAACGGCGAATTCTCCATCGACCAGCAGCGGCAATAGAG
>CANKBJ010000113.1 GCA_947479905.1 Bradyrhizobiaceae bacterium | reverse complement strand
TTGCGTCTGCATGTCGGCCAGCATCCATTGCAGGCCCTGGAATTCGCCGATCGGACGGCCGAACTGTTCGCGTTGCTTCGCCCAGGCCAGCGCATGATCGAGCGCGCCGCCGGCGATGCCCATCGCCACCGTGCCGGCGCCGACGCGCTGGCTGTTATAGGCGTTCATCAAATCGGCAAAGCCGCGTTTGAAACCCGATGGCGGCATCACCACCATGTTTGCCGGCACTTCGAGATTGTCGAAGGTCAGTTCGCCCTCCGGCATGCCGCGCAGGCCCATGGTTTTTTCGCGTTTGGTCAGCCGCAAGGCCTTGTCGTCGCGCACGGCGAGAAAGCCGCCAATGCCCAAATCGTCGCCGCGCTCGTCGAACACGCGGGCAAAAATCAGGTGCAGGCGCGAGACGCCGGCCCCGGTGATCCAGTGTTTCTTGCCGTTGATGATGAACACATCGCCGCGCTTGTCGGCGCGCGTGGTCATCGCCATGGCGTCGCTGCCGGCGTCCGGCTCGGTGATGCAGATGGCGGGCTTGTCGCCCTCCAGCACCAGGCGCGCCGCAAGTTCCTTCTGCGCCGGGTTGCCATAGGCCATCACCGTCGAGATCGCGCCCATATTGGTTTCGACGACGATGCGGGAGGTGACGGTGCAGGACTTCGCCATTTCCTCGATGACCAGCACCGCGTCGAGGAAACTCGCATCCTGGCCGCCGAGCGCCTTCGGCATGGTCATGCCTAGGAAGCCGGCCTCGGCCAGCGCCCTGACGATGTCGGCTGGATACTGCTCGTCGCGGTCGATAGCGGCCGCGCGCGGGCGCACGACCCGGAGCGAAAAATCGCGGGCGCGCCCTTGCAGGGCAAGTTCGGACGGGGTGAGGCCAACGGGCAAATCGACTGTCATGGTCGGGTCTTATACAGGATTTGCCTTGGCCATTCCGAGTCGATCCGCAGCCCCGGGCTTTTGTGCCTAGCCCGCCCCCGGGAATGACCGTGGGCCAAGGGTAGAATACAAGTTAACCACTCGTTAGGGTTAACGTTTTATTGCTCGGCTATGCCGCTGCGAGCTCGTCCTCTGGAATTCCGCCTGCTGGCGTCGGTCGCCCTGGTGGCGCTATTGGCGCTGCCGGTCGCCGGCTGCAAGACGACGGGCAACGACACCACCGGCTCGATCGGCGCCGACGCAACGCCGCGCAGCGAGGCCGAATGGCGGCAATCGCTCGAAGCTTCGGGCGCGCGCTACCGCGCCAATCCGGACGACCCGGCCGCTGCCATGGCCTATGCGCGGGGCTTGCGCGCCACCGACCAGCGCGCTCAGGCGGTCGCCGTGCTGGAACAAGCCTCGATCCGCAATCCGACCAATATGCCGCTGCTCGGCGCCTATGGCCGTGCTCTGGCCGAAGGCGGCGACCTCAACCAGGCGCTCGAGGTTCTCGGCCGGGCGCATACGCCCGACAATCCGGACTGGCGCGTGCTTAACGCCCAGGGCGCGGTGCTCGATCAGCTGGGCCGCCATCCGGAGGCGCAGCGGCATTATTCGTCGGCGCTCAAGATCGTACCGGATGAGCCATCGGTCCTGTCCAATCTCGGTCTGTCCTATTTGCTGATTAAGGATCTGCCGCGCGCCGAAGTGACGCTGCGGCGCGCGCTGGCGCAGCCGAATGCCGACCCGAAAGTGCGGCAGAATCTCGCGCTGGTCGTCGGCTTGCGCGGCCGCTTCGACGACGCCGAAAAAATCGCCCGCGAAGGACTTACCGACGCCGAGGCTTCCGCCAATGTCGCCTACTTGCGCGAGATGCTGGCGCAGCAGAAAGACTGGAAGAAGACCGGCGCGCGGCCGTTCGTGCCGCAGCCCAATCCGGGCGGCTGACGATCGCTAGTTGATCGCCATGACCTTGATCACGGCCGGTCCGAGAATGACCACGAACAGCACCGGCAGGAAGAACAGGATCATCGGCACGGTCAGCTTCGGCGGCAGGCCGGCCGCCTTTTTCTCGGCTTCCGACATGCGCATGTCGCGGTTTTCCTGCGCCATCACCCGCAGCATATTGGCCAGCGGCGTGCCGTACTTCTCGGCCTGGGTCAGCGCCATACAGACCGATTTCACACCATCGAGGTCGGTTCGCTTGGCGAGATTTTCATAAGCCTGGCGGCGATCCGGCAGATAAGACAGTTCGGCCGTGGTCAGCGTCAATTCTTCGGCCAGCGCCACCGATTGCGAGCCGACCTCGTCGCCGACCTTCTTCAGCGCGGCTTCGATCGACATGCCGGATTCGACGCAGATCAGCAGCAGGTCGAGCGTGTCGGGAAAGGCGCGCTTGATCGATTGCTGGCGCTTCTGGATCTTGCTCTTGAGCAGCATCAGCGGCAGGTGCATGCCGATATAGGCGGCGCCGATGCAAAGGCCGAGTTTGACGGTCGCCGGTTGATTGAACTCGATGACCACGAACAGATAGAACGCGGCGGCGAGGAACGCGACGATCGGCGTCACCATGCGGAAAAACAGATAGGTGATATAGGGCGCCTGGCCGCGATAGCCGGCCTGCACCAGCTTGAGCCGGGCTTCTTCCTGACCGACCCATTTGCTCAAATTGAAGCCGTCGACGACGGTCTGGATATATTGTTTGGGCGAATCACGCAGGCTGATCTTCTGCTTGCCTTGGGCCATGCGCTCGCGCTCGCGCGCGCGAATTTTTTCGCGCTCGACCGCCACCGCTTTCATCCGCTTGTCGAGCGGGTTGGCGAAGACGACGGGCATGGCCAGCGTCAATACCGTGGCGGCCGCGCCGATGGCGGCGAACAGCACCAGCATCGTCTGGGTATTCAGGGAACTGACGATATAATCGAGCATCGGTCCGGCTTTTCGCTTTGCTAGAAATCGAAATTGATCATCTTCTTCATGACGAGAACGCCCATCGACATCCACATCACCGAGCCGACAAGCATGACGTTGCCGAGCGGCTCAGTGAACAGCAGGTTGATGTATTGCGGGCTGGTCACCCAGACCAGCGTCATCACCGCCACCGGCAGCGCGCCAATGATCGAGGCCGAGGCCTTCGCCTCCTGCGACATCGCCTGGATCTTGCCCTTCATTTTCTTGCGGTCGCGCAATACGCGCGACAGATTGCCGAGCGCTTCGGCCAGATTGCCGCCGGCTTTCTGCTGAATGGCGATGACGATGCCGAAGAAATTCGCTTCCGGCACCTGCATGCGCTCATAAAGCCTGCCGCAGGCCTCCCCGAGCGGAACGCCGATGGCTTGCGTCTCGACGATGGCGCGGAATTCGGATTTGAGCGGCTCCGGCGCCTCGACGGTGATCATTTTCAAGCAATCGAGAAGCGGCAGACCCGCCTTGACGCCGCGCACGACGATGTCGACGGCGTCCGGAAAAGCGTTGAGAAATTTCGACTCGCGCCGCTTCTTGAAGAACGACAACAGCCAGCGCGGCAGGCCGAACGCGCCGGCGAAACCGATGCCGATGGCCGGCAGCAGTCCGGCATTGCCGATGAGCCCGGCGATGAATAGAACGCAACCGATGATCGCCGAAATGACCAGGAATTTCCGCTTCGACCAGGCCAGCCCGGCCTGCGCGATCCTGACCGACAGCGACGGATTTTTACTCTTCTTGTGCCGTTCTTCGAATTCCTTCAGCGTGCTTTCGACGACATCGCGGCGCGAGCGTTGCGGGCCGCGCGCACCACAGGCTCGGACCTGGCGACACTGGCGACGCGCTTCTCCGTCTTGCGTTCACCCGACAGGATCGGAAACACGAAGACATAAACGAGGCCGCCGACCGCGACGGACGTCAGGAAAAAGACAGCGAGTGCGTCCACGGCGTCCCCCTGCTTAACCGGTCAGGGTTTCATTGATGGATTCGGCGGCGTCGAGGGCGGCGGCCAGCCGCTTTTCCTCGCCGTAATAGCGCGCGCGATCCCAGAAGCGCGGCCGGCCGATGCCGTTCGACTTGTGCCGGCCGATGATGTTGCCGTCCGCGTCCTCGCCCATCATGTCGTAGATGAACAGGTCCTGGGTGATGATCACATCGCCTTCCATTCCCATCACCTCGGTGATGTGGGTGATGCGGCGCGAACCGTCGCGCAGGCGGGTGGCCTGGATGACGACGTCGACGGAACCGGTGATCATCTCGCGAATGGTGCGCGACGGCAGCGAGAAGCCGCCCATGGTGATCATCGATTCGAGGCGCGACAGCGCTTCGCGCGGGGTATTGGCGTGCAGCGTGCCCATCGAGCCGTCATGGCCGGTATTCATGGCTTGCAGCAGATCGAACGCCTCAGGTCCGCGGACTTCGCCGACGATGATGCGTTCCGGCCGCATACGCAGACAGTTGCGCACCAGATCGCGCATGGTCACCTGGCCTTCGCCCTCGAGATTGGGCGGACGGGTTTCCAGGCGCACCACATGCGGCTGTTGCAGTTGCAGTTCGGCTGCGTCCTCGCAGGTGATGACGCGCTCGTCGTCATCGATGAACTGCGTGAGGCAGTTGAGCAACGTTGTCTTGCCGGAGCCGGTGCCGCCGGAAATCAGACAATTGACGCGGCAGCGGCCGATAATGCGCAGGACCTCGGCGCCCTGTTCGGTGATGGTGCCGAACTTGACCAGCTGGTCGAGCGTCAGCTTGTCCTTCTTGAACTTACGAATGGTGAGCGCCGGCCCGTCGATCGCCAATGGCGGCACGATGGCGTTGACACGCGAGCCATCCGGCAAGCGCGCGTCGCATATCGGTGAGCTTTCGTCGACGCGCCGGCCGATCTGGCTGACGATGCGTTGGCAGATATTCAGGAGCTGCTGGTTGTCGCGGAAGCGAATCCCGGTGCGCTGGATCTTGCCCTTGACTTCGATATAGACCGTGCCCGAGCCGTTGACCATGATGTCGGAGATGTCATCGCGCGACAAAAGCGGTTCGAGCGGGCCGAAGCCGAGCACGTCGTTGCAGATGTCGTCGAGCAATTCCTCCTGCTCGGAGATCGACATCACGATATTTTTGATCGAGATGATCTCGTTGACGATGTCGCGGATTTCCTCGCGCGCCGAATCCGCGTCGAGCCGCGCCAGTTGCGCGAGATCGATCGCCTCGATCAGTGCGCCGAAGATCGTGCTCTTGGTGGTGTAATAGGCTTCCGAACGGCGCGAATCGACCGCGCTCGGCACCATGTCGTGCTTCGATACGGTGCGGGACGGCGACGGCGGCGGCACCAGCGCGGCGCCGAGGCCGTCGGACGGAAAAGGCGTGCGGCCGGTTTCCATCGCCGCGCCGGTGCCGGGCTTTTGCACTTCGGCGGCGGGCTTCGCGGGCGCGGCAACGGGCGCCGCCGCCGCGGCCATGTGGCCATGGCTGACAGGCGCCGGCGCGCGAGCTTCCGAAATTCCGCTACGCTTTCCGAACAAGGCCAGTTACTCCAGACAATTACACGTCGTGCTTCGGCACGAAGACGTTCTAGCGACTCATCAGTTTCGATAGCAGCGGTGACAGCAGACCGGTGCGCGTGCGCTTGGCCTCGGCGCGTCCGGTCAGGACCTGCGCCATCTGCCGGAACATTTCCGCCGTCTTATGGCTCGACGACACCTCGGCGATCATCTGGCCGTTATTGGCGGCGGTGCCGAACAACTGCGGCTCGAACGGGATCACCACCAGCGGCTCGTCTTCCAGCGCCTTGGCGAAGTCGCCGGGCGCGATTTCCGGACGCTTCGGCACGCCGACCTGGTTAAGACAATAATGCGGCCGATGATCGTTCGGCCGCGCCGCGCGCAGCAGATCGACCATGTTTTTTGCGTTGCGCAGGTTCGCCAGATCGGGGCCGGCGACGACCAGAATTTCGTCGGCGCTCACCAGCAGTCGCTTGGTCCATCCCGACCACATATGCGGCACGTCAAGGACGACGCAGGGAATCGACGTGCGCAGCGAATCGAGAATGGAATCGAAGGCTTCGGCGCCGAAGTCGTAAACCCGTTCCAGAGTTGCTGGCGCCGCCAGCAGGCTGAGATGGTCGGTACATTTCGACAGCAGGCGGTCGACGAAAGCGGTGTCGATACGATCCGGCGAAAACACCGCGTCGGCGATGCCCTGCGGCGGATCCTGATTGTAGTCGAGCCCGGCGGTGCCGAAGGCGAGATCGAGATCGGTGACCACCGAATCGAGCGCCAGATCGCGGGCGATCGCCCAGCCGATATTATGCGCGACGGTCGAAGCGCCGACGCCGCCTTTGGCGCCGACCACGGCGATGATGCGGCCGACGGGCTTGGCCTCCGGCGACGAGAACAATCCGCAGATCGAGCGCACGACATCGATGGTGCCGACCGGCGCGATCAGGTAATCGCTGACGCCGCGCCGGGTCAGTTCCCGATACAGTGTGACGTCGTTGACGCGGCCGATCACGATAACGCGCGTGCCGGCGTCGCAGCATTCTGCCAATTGGTCGAGACGGCCAAGAATGCCGTCGCCGCGGGCTTCCGCCTCGATGACGATGACATTCGGCGTCGGCGCGGTGCGATAGGCTTCGACCGCGGCGGTGGCGCCGCCCATCTGGATTTTAACGTGCGCCTTGCCGAGACGGCGATCCTCGCCGGCGGCCTGCACGGCCGCGGCGGTTTCGACCGTTTCGCAAAACGCCTGCACCGATACGCGCGGCGCCGGCGCGATATGTTCTTCGACGGCGGCGGCCGCGGGCGGTGGCGGCTCATCCGGTGCGAGGGCGACCTGACTGGCGTGCTTGATCATTTGCCGATACTGCTGATTTTGCCGGTGTCGTATCCGGTATAGGTGCCGGACGGGTTCTCACCCTTGCGGAATTTGTCCATCGCCACCGAGCGGCGCGCGTTATAGGCCGGCTGTTCGCCGCGCGGCTGCACGAGGTCGCTGGGATTGTCGACCATGGCAGCGAGATTGCGCTGGCTGGAGCAGCCGAGATTGTAATACGGCCGATTTTCCGTGTAGGTCGAATCCTGGCCGGGCCCGAGATTTTGCGGCCATTGCCCGCACGGGCCGGCTTCGGCGGTGAGTTTAGAATAATTGATCTTGATGCTGGCGAGCGCGGCCGGCGACGGCCGGTAGCTGCGGACATAGACCGCGTCGCGCGGCACGCCGGAAGCGGCGAGAATGGAATGCACTTCGCGCATCGAGTCGGCGGCAGCATGATCGGTCGGCCCGCCCTGTGGCACGTCGATCACGATTCCGCTGGTGGCTTCGCGCCGCCACAATTGCGCGAACGAGAGCACATCGGCGCGCTGCGCCGGAGTGAGTCCGCCGCGATTACGGCCGAGGAATACTTCGACGCGGCGGTCGCCTTCCTTCAGGCTGATCGGATGACGCTCGCGATAGTCTGTCGGGTAAGCCGAATCGGCCTGATTGGTCTGATAGCAGCCGGCCAGCATCAGCGCGAAGCCGCCGGCCGCCAGCAGCCGCAAGGCCGCGCGACCGCGGCCTTCAGTCATCGCCGCATGAATTGCCAACATCGTCTCGTCTCCGCCGCTCAATCGAGGATGAATCCGTATTTGCCGTGGTAGCCATTGCCGGCCTGCTTCTGCTCGGGCTTGTTGGCGCTGCCATAGATTCGGTTAAGCCGGCCGAGCAGCGCGTTCGAGGGATCGTTCGGGTCGGCGAAGCCGTCGTCCGGCCGCGACAACTGCTTCTGCGCGACGGCGCGCACCATGTACGGCGTCACGATCACGACCAATTCCGTCTGATTGTTGATGTAGTCGCGGCTTTTGAACAGCGCGCCCAGGATCGGCAACTGCATCAGGCCTGGGATGCCGTTGATCTGCGACTTGGTCTTTTCCTGGATCATGCCGGCCAATGACAGAGAACCGCCCGAAGGAATTTCCACGGTGGTTTCGGCGCGCCGCGTCGTAATCGACGGGATGGTCAGGGTCTGGTCCGAGCCTGGGACCGACAGCGTCAAGGCGTTGTCGGTGGACAGGTCGGACACCTCGGTCATCACCTTCAGGCTGATGCGGCCTTCCGACAGCACCACCGGCGTGAACACTAGGCTGACGCCGAACTTCTTGAAGTCGACCTGGGCCTGACAGACCGGCGGCGATTTGGTGGTGTCGCACGACAGGCCGTTGGGAATCGGGAATTCGCCGCCGGCGATGAAAGTCGCGGTCTCGCCGGAAATTGCGGTCAGGTTCGGCTCGGCCAAGGTGCGCATTACGCCGGCGCGATCCATCGCGCGCAAAGTCGCCGTGATGCCTTTTTCCGTGCCGGTAAATTTGGTCCCGGTGATTGTCTGGCCGACCGCGGAGAACGGGTTTTGTGTGGTTACGCCGGCCTGGAGCTGGCCCAGGCTCGTGCCGGAAAGATCGATGCCGAGTTGCTTGATGACGTCGCGCCGTACTTCGGCGACCGTCACCTTGAGCATGACCTGGTCGCGGCCGCGCACTGAAATACCGTTGACCACCTTGGCGGTGTCGCCGACCAGCCGTGAGGCAAGGTCGAAGGCCTGTTGCGCTTCGGCGGCGCTGGCGGCGGAGCCGGACAGCATGACGCCATCGCCGACGCCCTCGATGCGGATATCGGCGTCAGGCATCGACTGCCTGAGCGCGGCGCGCACGCCGTTGAGGTCGCGCGTCACGGCGATGTCGAAGCCGGCGATCTGCTTGCCGTTGGCGTCGAAGAAAAAGATGTTGGTCTGGCCGATCTTGACGCCGATCATGTACACCCGGCGCGATGAGCGCACGACCGCATTGGCCACCGTCGGGTCGGCGACCAGCACATCCTTGATGTCTGTCGGCAGATCGATGGCGACCGACTTGCCGATGCCGAGCGGGACGAAGCGCGAAGTCGCTTCGCTGGCGGCGACCTGGATCACCTGCACCGGTGTTGGATCGGCGGCGCGCGCGATGTGCATCGACGCCAGCATTGCGCCAGCCATCGCCGTCATCAAGGCGGCGCGGATCAATTTGCCTTTGGCAAATGCCGTGGCGGAAACCTTGGCCATGTCGTTCATGTCCCTTCGACCGGTCATCGCGGAGTCGTCATCGTGCCGACGCCGAAGCGGACGATGTTGACGCCGGTGCGCTTTGTATCTTCCGTCGGTTCGTTTTGTTGCGATGCGTCGGTGATGCTGCGCAACGACAGCGACAGCGCGCCGATCTGCTGCGACAGGCTCAGTGTCTCGACCTGGCCCGGCGTCAGCTCAAGCGTCGCCGTCTTGCCGATCACAACCTTCTGGCCGTTCTTTTCCTCGATGTTCTGGTCGATCGCCAGCACGCGGATATTATTGAGAACGGTCTCGCTGGCATTGGCTTCGGCGGCTTTGTCGCCATTGCCGCGACGCGACAAGACAACATCGACGCGGTCGTTCGGCAGGATGAAACCGCCGGCGCCGGTTTCCGGCGAAATCTGAATCGACATCGCGCGCATGCCCTGCGGCAGGATAGCGGCCATGAAGCCGGAGCCCTTGGCATTGACAAGCTTGGCCTCGCGGATCGGTTCGCCGGCGACGAAAGGAACGCGGGCGATCTGGCCGGAAAGATTTTCGATCGCTGCGGGACGATCCGATTTGCGGATGAAATTGCCGGTCGCGGCATTGGCCGGCCAAGGCTGCCACTGGATTTCGCCGGGCGACACGGTCTGCCCCATCGCGATATCGGATCGCGCCACCAGAATATCGATGGTGTCCGGCTTGGCCGGAGCGGCGACCGGGGTTTCCGGCGGCTTCTCGGTACGGCCGGCCAACAGCGCAGCAATGCCACCGGCACCGATGGCGACCATCAGGACGACTAGACGCGCGGCTTTCATACGCTCACTCTCACCGACAAAGTGACCGGACTGGCCACCTAAAACACATGGCGGCCGAGACGGCCGCTTGCATGGATTTGACCAGCTAAAGGTCAAGGCATGGTTAAGGAGCGGTGACTAAATCGAGTTAATAATTTGTTGCGTTTATGGCGTCGGGCGGTGTGCGAAGAAGTGAAAAATAAAATTGAAAGAATCCGGAATGAAATACCGGGCGCTAAAGCCCGAAGCCGGGCATCCACACGGTCTTCGGATAGACCATCAACGCAGCTGCCGCGAGCGCAATGCCATAGGGTACGCCGCCGCCGGTTTCATGCAAACGCATGATCCACTTCTGCCGCGCCAGCACCGCCGGCAGCGGCAACTTGCGAAACTGGATCAGCACCAGCGTCAGAACGCCGCCGAACAGCGAAGCATAAGTGACATAGTCGAGCAGATGGTCGAAGCCGAACCATAGCGCTGTCGCGGCCGCCAGCTTGGCGTCGCCGCCGCCGATCCAGCCTTGCGAGAAAAAGCCGAACGCGGCCACCAGTACAAGCGCGCCGGCCGCCAGGTGCAGGCCGACGGCGGACAGGCTCATGCCGGTGACGATCGCCAGCAGGCAGAAGCCGCCGGCCAGAGCCAGCGACAGGCGGTTCGAGATCGTCATGGTGAAAAGGTCGCTCGACGCGGCAAAGGCCATCAGCGCGGGAAACAACAGGAGCCGGATCGCGTCGGTGAGCGTCATCGCAAGGGTCCTTCGGCGCCGCCGTCCGGCGCGTCAGCCATATAACCGTGGGATGATTGCCGATCGGTTAGCGCAAAAGCAAAAGGCTCCGGCGCTGCGCCGGAGCCTTTGAAGTTTTTTGCTCGACCGGACTACTTGAGCTGGGTCGAAATGCTCGTGAACTTGGTGTTCAGCGAGGTGCCGAGGCCGTTGATGACCGCGATGATCGCGACCGAGATGCCGGCGGCGATAAGGCCGTATTCGATGGCGGTGGCGCCCGAATTGTCCTTCAGGAAACGCGAAAGGAGGTTCTTCATTGGTAGCTCCATGATCCACTCGTGGCTGTCTGAGCTGGTTCGGAACACCGGATTAGCTCCAGTTATCCCGGGCCATACCTCGCAAACTACGCGGCAGATCTTGCAGCTGTATTAAAGTTCGTTGCTAAAGTTGGGGTGATTCCCTGTATATAAAACGTAGTTAAGAAGATGTAACCGCATGAATATTACGGTTAACAAAATCTTTATACGTAAATTGTCCACAATATGCTTTCAATATACATGTAAATACATAGAAATGCGGGCGCTGCTCGCAGCAACTCTAGGGCACCTCGAACTATGCTCGTTCAGCGCATTTTCTACCATCCGGCGCGCACCGTTAGCCGATTTCGAGAGTGATTTTCCGCCGCAGCGGCTTCGTTTTGTCCACCCGGCAGGCCCTTTCGAGCGCTGTGGGCGGACTGTGCCT
>CANKBJ010000112.1 GCA_947479905.1 Bradyrhizobiaceae bacterium | reverse complement strand
GTCTTGACGACCTTGACGCCGATCTTTTCGAGCTTGGCCAGCGCTTCGTGTTCGAGGCGGAAGGCTTCGGTCGGCTCTTTCTGGCTGACTTCGTCGGCGGCCGCCTGCACCCACTTCTTCTGGTCGGCGGAAAGGCTCGACCACACCTTGTCGCTGACGAACAGCACCGAGGCGTTGGCCTCGTGTTCGGTCAGCGACAGCACGGGGGCCACTTCATAGTGCTTGTTGATGAGATAGTTGTTGATGCCGTTCTCGGCCATATCGACCACGCCGGTTTGCAGCGAGGTATAGACTTCGCCGAACGGCATGTGCACGACCTGCGCGCCGTAGGCCGGGAATAAGGTGTCCTCGGTGACGGTGGCCTGGACGCGGATCTTCAGGCCCTTGATGTCGGCGACCTTCTCGACGCCCTTCTTGCCGTACATGTGGCGCAGGCCTTGCGAGCCGAGGCCGATCATGTGCGCGCCCTTCATCTTGGCGGCGTACAATTCCTTCATCGCGGCGATAATGGTCGGGTCACCGAGCACCTTGATGTTGTGTTTCTCGTCGCGGAAAATGAAGTGCAGCGAGAACACGCCCGACTCCGGCTGCGCGGTCGAGGCATTCGCGGTCGACATCAGCACGAAGTCGATGTCGCCGGTCTGCACCTTCTGCAAGGTCTGTGCTTCGGTGCCGAGCTGGGCACCGGGATACTGGTTGATCGACAGCGTGCCCTTGCTCAGCTCCATCAGCTTCTTGTTGAACATTTCGGCGCCGACGCCATAACCGCTGGTCTTCGGCTGGTCGTAGGCGAAGGTGAAGGCGCGATTTTGCGCGACGGCCGCCGTCGATGAAAGCGCCAGCGCGACGCCGAGCAGAATGCCGCGCGAAAGCGGCAGATACCGTGAAACGGACATTATATCCTCCCGTGTGTTTGCCGCTGTTGTCGGCTGATTTATCGCAGGCCGTTCAAGGGCCCGTCGGCTCATTATCGACGCGCCGGAGACTGTCCACAAGGTGGCTCTTTCAGATGGAAGCGGGCGGCGTTTTCACCAGCCTTACGAGCCTTTGCGGCGTCACCGGCAGGTCGACGATGGCGCCGGGCCGTTGCAGCGCATCGTCTAAAGCAGATGCAAGGACAGCGCCAACCGGGTTGGCGCCGCCTTCGCCGGCGCCTTTCAGGCCCATCGGATTGAGCGGGCTCGGCGCGTCCTCGGTGACGAGGATGGACATCGCCGGTACTTCGCGCGCGGTCGGCATCAGATAATCGGCGAAGGTGACGGCGAGCGGTTCGCCATTGTCGTCATAGACGAACTCCTCGAGCAGGGCGCCGCCCAGCCCTTGCGCCAGCCCGCCGGCGATCTGGCTTTCCACCAGCCGCGGATTGACCGCTTTGCCGACATCGTAGCCGATCACGTAGCGCTCGACCGCGACCGCGCCGGTGTCGGTGTCGACTTTTACCGCGGCGACATGCACGCCGTAAGGATAGACCATGTGCGACGACAGGAAGGTGTCCTCGGCGGAAAGCTCGCCCGGCCGCGCCTGCGCCAGTTCGGCAAGTGTCATTGACGGCCCTGTGCTGTCACGGCGCACGATCTCGCCATTGATAATGTCGAGCGCGGCGGGCTCAGTCTGCATCAGTTCGGCAGCGAGACGCAGCAACTTGTCGCGCAGTTTCACCGAAGCGAGGCGCGTGGCTTCGCCGCACATCACGGTGACACGCGAGGCAAAAGCGCCGGCGCCCTGGTCGATGCGATCGGTCTGGCCGTGTACGACGTCGATCGATGTGTAATCGACGCCGAGCGCATCGGCGGCGATCTGCGCCATCGCCGTCTCGACGCCCTGGCCAATGGAAGCGACGCCGGTGACGACTTCGACCTTGCCGTCGCTCTTGATCTCGACGCGCACGGTGTCGGACGGGCCAAGGCCGCTTTTCTCGACGAACATGGCGACACCGGCGCCGACCATCTCGCCTGCGGCGCGGCGCTTCTTCAAATCGGCTTGCAGCGCCGGCCAGCCGGCAAGCGCAAGCGTCTTGTCGAGCAGCAGCGCGTAGTCGCCGGAGTCGTAGACAATATGCGTGCCGAGCGTTTCGAGATGCAGGTCGTACGGCATCTCGGATTTGCCGATGAGATTGCGGCGGCGGATTTCGACGCCATCGACGCCGACTTTCGCGGCGATCGCATCCATCAGCCGCTCGCGCACGAAAGTCGATTCATAGCGCCCCGGCGCGCGATAGGTGCCGCACGGCGTCTTGTTGGTGAGACGGATGTGGCCCACGGCGCGATAGGCCGGCACGCGATAAGGGCCCGGCAGCATGGCAGCGGAAAGATCGGGCACGGTCGCCGCATGCGTGCGCATATAGGCGCCGTTGTCGTGAAAGAATTCGTTGTCGATGGCGAGGATGTGACCTTCGGCATCAATGGCGGCGCGGACATTGTGTTGCTGCTGGCGCGAATGATTTGCGGCGATCAGATGCTCGCGCCGGTCCTCGATCCACTTGATGGGCTTATTGAACGCCAGCGCCGCGGCGCAGACCAGCACATCCTCCGGATAGATTTCGCCGCGAATGCCGAAGCCGCCGCCGACATGGCCTTCAAGCAAATGCATGTTGGCGCGGGTGCGGCCGATCATCCGCGCGATGTGGTCTCGATTCCACCACGGCACCTTGGCGGCACCGTGCATTTCGAGAATGTCGCGCGCCTCGTCGTAGCGGGCAATGGCGCCGCGCGTTTCCATCGGCACGCCGGAATGGCGGCCGGTCGACAGCGCCAGAGTCACGACCGCATGCGCGGCTTTGAACGCGGCCTCGACGTCGCCATAGCCTTTGCGAATGACGCTCGGTTCGGTGGCATGCGTGTCGTCGAACGGGCCGGTATCGCCGCAAGCATCGAGCACCGGCGCGAGCGGCTCGATGTCCAGTTCGACCAGGTCGGCGGCGTCCTCGGCGACATATTGATCGGCGGCGAACACCACGGCGACCGGTTCGCCGACATAGCGCACATAATCCTTCGCCAGCACGGTCTGCCGGTATGGTTCCAGTTCCTTCAGCCCGGTGAGACGAAACGGGATCGGCGGGATGTGCGCGACATCTTTATGCGTCCACACCGCATGCACGCCGGGCAATGCCAGTGCGGCGCTGGCGTCGATGCCGCGCAGTTTTCCGTGCGCGACCGTCGAGCGCACCACGCGCATGTGCCATTGTCCGGGAAACGATACATCGGCGGCGAAGCGGCCCTTGCCCAAGAGTAGTGGCCGGTCTTCGAGACGGGCGACGGAACGGCCGACGAATTTCGTCGGGGCGGTCATTTCCCGCGCATCTGTTCGGCCGCCGCGCGCACGGCCTTGATGATGTTCTGATAGCCGGTGCAGCGGCACAGATTCGACGACAGCACGTCGAGCAGATCGTCATCGTTGATATCCGGCTCCCGCTCCAGCACGCCGACCGCCAGCATTAAAAAACCTGGCGTGCAAAAGCCGCATTGCAGGCCGTGATGATCCATGAAGGCCTGTTGCATCGGATGCAGCGTCTCGCCATCGGCCAGTCCTTCCACAGTGCGTATCTTCTTGCCTTCCGCCTGTACGGCGAACATCAGGCAAGAACGCACCGGCTCGCCGTTGACGATGACGGTGCAGGCGCCGCAGATGCCGTGTTCGCAGCCGATATGGGTGCCGGTCTGGCCGCAGTCCTCGCGGATGGCGTCAGCCAGAGTGCGGCGCGCTTCCACAGCGATGGCGTGGTCGCGGCCATTGATCGTGAGGGTGAGGGCGGTTTTGTCGGTCATGCTGACTTCTTTGTAGCTTGCTCGGCCGCGCGCAAAGCCGCGCGGATCCTTTGCGGCGTTGCCGGTATGGTGTCGATCTCGACGCCGAAGGGCGTCAGCGCGTCGTTGATGGCGTTGAGCAGCGCGGCCGGCGCGCCGATGGTGCCGCCTTCGCCCAGGCCCTTGGCCTTGGTGATCGACTGCGTTGACGGCGTTTCCATGTGATGCAGCTCGATATGCGGCATTTCACGCGCGGTTGGCGGCATGTAGTCGGCGAGATTGGCGGTGAGAATGCCGCCGCTCTCGTCGTAGACGATCTCTTCCAGTAGCGCATTGCCGAGGCCCTGCGCGATACCGCCATGCACCTGGCCGTCGGCGATCATCGGATTGATGATGCGGCCGGCGTCTTCCGCCACCAGATAGCGATCGACCTTGACGTGCCCGGTCTCCGGATCGAGTTCGACAATCGCGATATGGCAGGCATTGGAAAATGTGCCGGGCGGATCGTAGGTGCCGCTTTCGGAGATGCCCGGCTCCAGTTCGCCCTTGAAGCGATGCGTCTGGGTGTAGATTTCGCGCGCCATTGTAGCGACCGTGACCGAGCGGTCGGTGCCGGCGACCTTGGCGGCGCCGTCTTCCAGCACGATGTCGCTTTCCGCCGCTTCCAGCATATGACTGGCAATCTTGATCAACTTGGCGCGAACTTTACGCGCCGCGATCAAGGTGGCGCCGCCGGAAATCACCAGCGAGCGGCTGGCAAACGTGCCCCAGCCATAAGGCGCGGTATCGGTGTCGCCATGCACGACCTTGATGAGGTCGGGCGGAATGCCGAGTTCGTCGGCAATGATCTGCGCCAATGTCGTGCGCAGGCCCTGACCGTGCGGCGAGGAACCGATGCGCGCCTCGACATAGCCGGACGGATCGACGGAAACATGCACCGTTTCCCAGCCGGGCGTAATCGCCATGCCGCGCGCGGCGAAAGCCGGGCTGCCATAGCCGGTGCGTTCCGAGAACGTCGCAAAGCCGATGCCGAGATAGCGGCCCTTGGCGCGGGCTTCTTTCTGCCGGAGGCGGAACGCCGGCAGATCGATCTCATGGACCGCCATCTCCAGCGTTTGCTTATAGGTGGCCTCGTCATAGATGAGGCCCGTCGCCGATGTGTAGGGAAACTTGTCGATCAGGTTACGGCGTCGGATATCGACCGGATCGAGATGGAACGCCTTGGCGGCCTTGTCCATCAGCCGCTCGAGCGTGAAGGTAATGATCGGCCGCGATACGCCGCGATAGGCGGCCATGGTGCAGGTGTTGGTCAAAACGCCGCGCGCCAGACATTGGTATTGTTGCACGTCGTAAGGCCCCGGCATTTCCGCCATCGCCATCAGCGGCTCGACGCCGCTGGTGGTGGGAAAGCAGGAATAGGCGCCGACATTCGACACGACATCGGCGCGCAGCGCTAACAGCTTCGCGTCTTTGTCGAAGGCGCCTTCGAGCGCGATATATTGATCGCGTGAATGAAACGACGCGATCAGGTTTTCGCGCCGGTCCTCGGTCCAGGCCACCGAGCTTTTCAGCCTGAGCGCCAGCCAGACCAGCAGCACATATTCGGCGCACAGCGACATCTTCTGGCCGAAGCCGCCGCCGACATCGGGCGCGATCACCCGCAGATCGGATTCAGCGATGCCGAGGAGGTCGGCGATCGCGGTACGCATCAGATGCGGCATCTGCGTGGTGCAGGTCAACGTGACGCGGCCGCTTGCCTTGTCGTAGGCGGCATGGGCGGCGCGCGCTTCCATCGGTGTCGCGTTTTGCCGGTGCGAGCGTGCGTCGACCTTGACGATCTTGGCGGCGCTGGTCCAGACGCCGTCGAAGCCGGCGGTCTTGACCTCGCCCTTGAGAATGACGTTGCCGGGCGCTTCGGCATGAATCTGCGGCGCGCCGGCGCTAAGCGCGTCGCGGGCGTCGACCACGGGCGCGGTCGCGCCGATATTGAGTTCGACCAGATCGGCGATATCCTCGGCTTCTTCCTCGCTTGGCGCGACGATCGCCGCGACCGCTTCGCCGACATAGCGCACGATACCGTCGGCCAGAATGGATTGGCCGACCGGCCGGTACTCGAATTTGTGCAGCATCGGCGTGATCTTCTTCACAGCCTTGAGATCGGCGGCGGTGATCAGCATCGCGCCGTCCGGCGCCTTGATGCTGTCGATTGTGCCCGCCGCATTCGGGCTGCGTACGAATCGCACCCAATGTTCTGCGGGAAGATCGGCGGTGAAGTGGCCCTGTCCCGTCACCAGAGCCGGATCTTCCAGCCGCCGGATGGCGCGGCCGACCCATTTCATGCCGGTGCCTTTGGTATGTGCCGTCATGTGAGCGAATGCTCCAGCGCGCGGCGCACCACCACGCGCACCAGATCGCGGCGGTACTCGGCATTGGTCTGGTGGTCTTCCAGCGGATCGACCGCATCGCTGGCTGCTTGCGCCGCGGCGCGGAAGGCGTCGTCGTCGGGCGACTGGCCATTCAACGCGGCTTCGGCTTCTTCTATGCGACGGGGTGAAGGTTCAGCGCCGCCGACGCCGACGCGCGCCTGCGCCATTTTGCCGTTGACGAGCGAATAGGTGACCAGCGACGCCGCCATGGCGAAATCGCCGGCGCGGCGGTTGAATTCGTAGAATCCGAATTTGGCGTCGGGGGTCAGCAAGGGCAGGCGGACTTCGGCGAGCAACTCGTCGTCGGCCAAAGCCGTCGACATGATGCCTTCAAAGAAATCGGATGCCGCGATCTCGCGCGTGCCGCGCTGGCTCATGGCGACCATCGTGGCGCCGAGCGTCGCCGCGGTCAGGCACCATTCCGAGGCCGGGTCGGCGTGCGCCAGGCTGCCGCAGAAGGTGCCGCGCATGCGGATCGGATAATGGGCGATATGGCGCGCCACATAAGTGAGCAGGGCGGCGAGACGGTTATCGGTCACCGGCGCATGGAAGGCCGCGTGCCGCACCCGCGCGCCAATGCTCAGTACCTTGCCGTCGCTTTCCAGCCGGTCGAGGCCGGCGACCTCATTGATATCGATGAGATGCGCCGGTTTGGCTAGCCGGAAGGCCATGATAGGCACCAGGCTTTGCCCGCCGGCCAAAATGCGGCCGTCCTGGCCCGCCACCTGCGACAGGATCGCCAGCGCCTGTTGAAGCGTGCGCGGCACATGGCGGACAAAGGGCGCTGGCTTCATGGGCTCTTTCCTGGCGCGTTCTTTTGGCGCGGCGGTCCTCAAGATCGCTTGTATGCTAACGATCTCGCCGCCTTCGTCAACGCGCCCCCGGCAGCCTGACGAGGCTAACTGCCGACCTTCAACGCCGAGACCAGCCCGCGCAAGGCCGCGATGGTGGAGGGCGCCACGCTTTTGCCCGTGCGCGGGTTGTCCGACGGCACGTTCTCGATCGTCATGGTGAAGCGCACGGTATCCGCGTCGACCGTGATGGTGTGGGTGTTTCGCGTCACCGTCGGATCGGCCCAGATTTGCAGCCGCGTGCGGTCCGGCCCGATACCGGCCAGGCTCAGCGCCGCCGCCACATTGACGTTGGCTGGGAATCCCTTGGCGCCGTCGCGCGCCGAACCGTCGAAGACTTTGGTCGGCTCCGTGACGCCGAGGATGGACAGGCCGCGTTCGACGAGATAGGGCGCCCCCTCAAGTCCGGCCGGCGGCTTGCGCGTCACCATGTCGACCGAATGAATGATGCCCTCGGCGGCGCCGCGCACGGCGTCGAAGCCGATCAGCGCACCGGTCGGCACGATGATGCGCGCGCCGGTCGCCCTGGCGCGTTCTATCAGATCGCCATGGTGCAGAAGCTGCCCGGCCGACAGCGGCATGAAGACGCGGCCCTTGTCGATCGCCGGAATGGCGATGTCGCGGAACAAAGCCGGCGGCAGGCACTCGACGATGACGTCGCAGTCGTCGGCGAGCGTTTCGAGCGTGCGCAGTGCGACCAGGTCGCCGATCTGAGGCAACAAACGCCGCGCCTTGTCGGCGTCGCGCACCGCGACCGCCGTCAATGTCATTTCCGGAATGACGCCATCGATCAGCCGGCGCGCGACGTCGAGGCCGACAGCGCCCAGTCCGGCAATGCCGATGCGGAGGGATTGCTTGTTCATCGGTTGCTCCTAACGCCACTCATCGAGACGCCAGCCGTCTTCGGTGAAACGATAATTCTGTCCGGCCACTTCCATGCGCTCGCTTGGGCGGGCGGTGATGCCCCAGTGGTCGAGCCGTCCGGGCGGCCATTTCCAGTCGTCGGGCTCGCCGACGCGATAACCAGCGTCGATCTGCTGCATCTCGCCGGTATACTCGATCGGCATGTTTTCCGGGCCGAGGAAATAGCAGAACACATTGTTGCCCGGTCCATGGCGGCCGGGTCCCCATTCGATGCCGCGGCCGTTGTCGCGCATGCGGCCGGCGCCGCGCATCACCGAATCGAGATCGGGCATTTCGAAAGCAATATGATTGAGCGTGGTGCCGCCGCCGAATCCGAGGACGACACTGTGGTGATCGCTGCCGCACGAGATAAAGCGCATCTTCTTGGTCGTGTCGGTGAGCCTGAAGCCGAGCACGTCGCGGAAGCAGGCGAAGGTGGCGTCGGGGTCGGAATTGTTGAGGTTGATATGCGAAATCTTGCGCGGCCGGTCCTGGCTGTCGGCGGCGTCGGCGTGATCCGGCACGCCGCAGACCACGGCGACGTTGCGGCCTTCCGGGTCCTTGTAGCCGAAGCCGTAATCGCCATGCGGCCTTTTGAGCGCGCGCGGTGTATCGATGGTTTTCAGCCCATGCGCCACCGCCTGCGCGTGAATGGCATCGACGCTCTCGCGGTCGGCGGCATCGAAGACCATGCGGATCAGCGCGGTCTGCGCCGCCGGACGAAGACTGAGGATGTGATGAAATGCGCCGGTACCGCGCAGGTAATGCACGCCCTTGGCTTCGGCGACCGGCGTCAGGAGCCAGGCGTCGGTGAAAAACGACAGAGCCTTGGCCGTGTCGGTCATGGCGATATCGATGCTGCGCAGCGCGCGCACTCTTGCCGTGTCGGTCGTCATTCCGCTTTGCCTTTACGTCCGTTGAATGTCGGCTTTCGCTTTTCGATGAAGGCGCGCACGCCTTCGGCATAGTCGGGCAGTGCGCTGGCTTGCCTTTGCAGGTCGCGCTCGAGATCGAGCTGCGCATCGAGCGAATTGGTTGGAGACGCATCGAGGGCGCGTTTGATCAGGGCCAGCCCTTGCGTCGGCGCGATGGCGAAGTGCTCGCAGGTGCGCCGCGCCTCGTACATCAGTTTCTTGTCATCGACACAGCGCCAGATCATGCCCCATTCCGCGGCCTTCTCCGCGGCGAGATCCTGCGCGATCAGCGCCAGCGCGCGGGCGCGGGCATCGCCAACCAGCCGCGGCAGAAACCAGGTGCCGCCGGAATCCGGAATGAGGCCGATGCGCGCGAAGGACTGGATGAAGCGCGCCGACTGCGCGGCGATGACAATGTCGCAGGCTAGCGCGATATTGGCGCCGGAGCCGGCGGCGACGCCGTTGACCGCGCAAATGACCGGGAAGGGCAGGCCGCGCAATCGTCTCACCAGCGGATTGTAATGCTGCTCGATCGAATTGCGCGGCACCGGCGCTTCGCCGGGCGCCAGCACGCGATCGTTGAGGTCCTGTCCGGCGCAGAAGGCGCGTCCGGCTCCCGTCAGCAATATCGCACGGCAATTCTCGTCGGCTTCGGCCTCGTCGATCGCGGCGCGCAGCGCCTCATGCATCGCGTCGTTGAAGGCGTTGAGCTTGTCCGGACGATTGAGCGTCAGGACGCGGTAGCCGGCCTCGATCTGGGTGAGGACGAGTTGATCGCTCATGGTGTCCTGCCCAGAAATTTGTTGATGACCGCGATTTCTTCCTGGTGGCCGTTCTGATCGGCGGCGATGCGTTCGCAAAGGCGCGCCGCCGCCGATTGCATGGCATGCTCGGGGAATTCCTCGCCGACAAAGTCGGCAATCTCGTCCATCTCCGCCACCCAGCGATAGGCCTTGCCATACATTCCGGGCACCGACCGACCAAGAAAGTGCAGCAGCTCCGGCTGGCTTTCGGCGAGCTCCGCCTTCAGCGCTTCGGCAGAGCCGCCGCGCGTCGCCGCCAGCATTATCGCCGAGCCAAGCGCGATAAAGCCCTTGGTGATACCGGCGTAGGACATCTTCAGCGCCGAGGCGGCGGTGAGCGGCCCGTCCAGCACGCGCACGATCAGCCCGTAATCGTTCAGCGCGGCGAGGTCTTTGGCAAAGGAACCCGCGGCGTAGATCTTTGTATTGCTCGAGCCGGGCCTGGGCGGCGGGCCAATGATGCCGGCGCCGACAAAGCCGCAGCCGGTCGGCTTGATGGCGTCCGCGACCTTGAGCATGGTCGGCGGACTGATTGCGTTGCATTCTACATAAACTGGTTTGTGGTTGGACGCGGCCAATACCGGCGCCAGCCGTTGCGCCAGTGCCAGGGCTTCGCCCGGCGGCACGATCGACAGCAGAAAGTCGGCTTCCGCGAGTTGGCGGTCGTCAACCGCCTGCATAGCGGCGTCGCTGGCGCGCTTCGCACTTGCTGCGCTGCGGCCGGCCAGCGATGTCAGGACTTTCACATTGTGATCGGCGAGGCGTCTGGCGATGCCGGCGCCCATGCTGCCCGGTGCAATGATCGCAACCGTCGGTATCATGTTGAAACTCCTGGCGCGCGCGCTGGAACCGGTTCACGGATACTGCTATGTCGATGCACCGACATAAAAAAGCCCTCGTAACCGATCAAGCTACAGCTTCCCTCAACTTGCGAACGTGCGTAAGCGACGGCCCGCTCCGGGCCAGTCGGCTTGTACCGCACATTTAGACGCAAAGGACATCAGCTTGCAGCAAGATAAAGCGCCGGCGGCTGCCGCCGGGCCAATCGACGCGCGCGTCTGGACCCAGAGACTGCTGCGCTATCGCGAACCGAGCACCTGGCGCAGCATCACCGAAATCGCCATCAGCGCCGGCCCCTTGGTCGCACTCTGGGTCGTTATGTGGCTTTCCTACCGCTACGGCTTCTGGTGGCTGACGCTGATCCTGTCGGTGCCGGCCGCCGGCTTTCTGGTGCGCCTGTTCATGATCCAGCACGATTGCGGCCATGGCTCGTTCTTTCGCCAGAAAATCGCCAATGACTGGATCGGCCGCGCGCTCGGCGTTCTCACCTGCACGCCGTACGATTTCTGGCGGCGCAGCCACGCCATCCATCACGCCACTGCCGGCAATCTCGAACGCCGCGGCATCGGCGACATCGATACGCTGACGGTGAAGGAATATCTGGCGCTGTCGCGCTTCGGCCGGTTCAAATACCGGCTGTACCGCCATCCGGCGGTGATGTTCGGCGTCGGCCCGGCCTATATGTTCATCATCCAGCACCGTCTGCCGATCGGCTT
>CANKBJ010000111.1 GCA_947479905.1 Bradyrhizobiaceae bacterium | reverse complement strand
TCCGAACAAAGCCCGTTCCCAAAAAGCGACAGGATTGCCGGAGGGCAATCCTGTGGGACCCGCGACGCGACGCTATTGCGGCGCAATATAGTCACGAAACGGCGCGAAGCAACCGCCCTATAGCGCATGTCGGCAACGCGGTTAAGCCGATAAATGGCCAGTTTTGCCGATTTATGAGGCTTTTCCGATACTCGACGACCGGCTCCAGGGTCCGAGGCTGGCGCCGGGCGGCAAAGCGCCTTGCAACATGACCAGTTCGGCGATGGTTTCGGCGGTTACCAGGCCGACGAGCCGGCCAGTGGCATCGATAATACCGACCGCTGCCGCCTGCTTTTCCTGAAGCAACTTGAACGCCTCCTCCAGCGAGTGCCGGTGGCCGATGGTGGGCAGTTCGGCCGCCATGGCGTCGGCGACGCGGGCGTCCGGGCCGAGGGTCTTGAGGGCCTTGATGATGTCGCCGCGCCCGAGCAGACCGACCGGCTTGCCGGCGCCGTCGACGACGGGGAACTCGCCCTGGCTTGTCGACAGCAGCGTCTGCACCGCCTCGTCGACATGGGCGTCCGGCGTCAGCGTCGCGAATTGCGTCACCATCGCGTGGCTTACCGGTACGCCGCGCGATACGGCGCGCAAAGCCACCATGTGCGCTTCCGCCGCCGCCGCGAGGTAGACGAAGATGGCGATGAAAATCAGGATCGGGTTGAACAGCAGGCCGAAGAATCCGAGCGCAAAGGCGACGAACTGGCCGATCGCGGCGGCGATTCCGGTCGCCCGCACATAGCCGAGGCGGCTTGCCAGCGCCGCGCGCAGCACGCGCCCGCCATCCATCGGGAAAGCCGGGATCATGTTGAACACAGCAATGAACAGGTTCACCGCGGCCAGGCGGTCGAGCATCGGAATCTGCGTATTGTCGATGGCGCCGGCGGCATTTGCGTGCAGGTTGGCGCCCGCGAACGCCACGAGCAGAAACGTGATCGCGACATTGACCAGCGGGCCGGCAATGGCGATGAGGAATTCCTGGCCCGGTTCCTCTGGAATCCGATCGAGCTGGGCGACGCCGCCGATCGGCAACAAGGTGACATAAGGCGTGGTCACGCCGAAGGCGCGGGCCGTGAAGATGTGGCCGAATTCGTGCAGCAGCACGCAGAGGAACAGCAGCACCATGAAGGCGACGCTGTCCCAGGCCGCCGCGCCGCCGCTTTGCGCGTAGCTGGCGGCGAATATCCAGGCGAGGAACAAAAGGAAGGTCAGATGGACCCGTACGACCGTGCCCGCCACGGTGCCGATGTTCAATGACCAGGACATGAGAGCCTCATATGGCCGGATGGGTTTCCAAAAAGGTAGTATGGCCTTGAACCCTTTGCGAGGGTCGCACGTTCGGTCCATGAGGAATGTGACATGACGCAAGGCGCCCGACCGCGAAAACTGACCGCCGAGGCCCGCACTGCGGCACTGGCCAGGCTGTCCGGCTGGACAGAGGTTTCCGGCCGCGACGCGATCACGCGCAAATTCACCTTCAAGGATTTCAACCAGGCCTTCGGCTTCATGACCCGGGCGGCACTGGTCGCCGAAAAGATGGATCACCATCCGGAGTGGTTCAACGTCTACAAGACGGTCGAGGTGACCTTGTCGACGCATGACGCCGGCGGCGTCACCGAACTGGACATCAAGCTAGCCGAGGCGATGGACAGGATAGCCCAATAACTGTCGTCCCCGCGCAGGCGGGGACCCATACGCCGTGTCTTATCGATAGGTCGCGGAGTATGGGTCCCGGGCCTCGCGCAAGAGCGCTCGCCCGGGACGACATCAGAGGCTTGCACGCGCGAAATCGTCCACCACATAAAAGTCATGGCCCACGCACAATCAGCCTTTGACCAATCCGACAGCGACGCATCGCTGCGGCGCAGCCTGTGGCGCAAATTGCGCAAGGTCGCCGCGCGCATCCCCTTCGCCGAGGACCTGCTCGCCGCCTATTACTGCGCCTTCGACCGCGCCACGCCCTTGCAAGTGAAGGTGACGTTGATCGGCGCGCTCGCTTATTTCGTTTTGCCGTTCGACGCGATCCCCGATGTGCTGCCTGTGCTTGGCTTCACCGACGACGCCGCCGTGCTGGCGATGACGATCAAGATGGTGTCGAGCCACATGACGCCGGAACACCGCGAGGCGGCGCGCGACGCCTTGGCGAAATTCTAGGGTCGCAAAATAATCTTGCCCATGACCTGACGCGCGGCGAGCGCCTTGAGCGCCGCGGGCGCTTCAGTCAGCGGATAGACCGCGTGGACGTGCGACGACAATTTGCCGTCTTTAGCCCAGGCCAGCAATTGCGCGTTATTGGCGCGGTGGCCTTCCGGGTCGCGTTCGGTCCAGGCGCCCCAGAAAACGCCCAATATATTGGCGCTTTTCAGCAGATACAGGTTGAACGGCACTTTGGGAATTTCGCCGGCGGCGAAGCCGATGACGAGATAGCGGCCTTCCCAGGCAATCGCCCGCAATGAGGCTTCGGCATAAGGCCCGCCGACCGGATCGTAGATCACGTCGGCGCCCTTGCCGCCGGTGACGCGCCGCAGCGCATCCTTCAAATCCTCCGCCGCGTAGTCGATGGTGTCGTCGGCGCCATGCTGGCGCGCAAAAGCGAGTTTCTCCGGCGACGAAGCGCAGGCGATCACGCGCGCGCCCATGATCTTGCCGAGTTCGATCGCTGCGAGACCCGTGCCGCCGGATGCGCCGAGCACGGCCAAAGTCTCGCCCGGTTTGAGTTTGGCGCGATCCTTCAGCGCATAGAGCGTGGTGCCATAGGTGACGCAAAGCCCGGCGGCGCGGTCGATGTCGAGTCCGTCCGGGATTCCAGTCAGCTTGCGAACCGGCAGCGCGATTTTCTGGCGCGCGCCGCCGTAGCCCGTAAATCCAATGACGCGGTCACCGGGTTTGAACGCGGTCACATCGGACGCGACGCTCTCGACGGTGCCGGCGAATTCCGCCGACGGTGAAAACGGGAAGGCCGGTTTTGTCTGGTACTTGCCGGCAATAATCAGCGTATCGAAGAAATTCAGCGCCGCCGCCTCGATCTGTACCACGGCTTCGCCGGCGGCGGGCATCGGGTCGGGAATGTCGGCGATTTCGAGGTCGTCGGGCGTGCCGTAACGGGTGCAGAGCAGGGCTTTCATTAGGTTTCTATGGTGTCCGGAATTAAAGTTGGAAGGACGAAAAGGTTAGCATGAGCGGCGCCGGGGCCATGGCTGACTTGTGGCCTTGGCCATTAACTTTTTAACGATATCCTTGCCTCCGGTGGCCCATTGCCGCCTTCACATTGTCGATATTCGCCCGTAATGGGGTAATATCCCTGGATTCATCAAACGGCGTCACAGCGTCGCTCACTTAGCCGGTAGGGCCCGATGAAGAAACAGATTTGCCACCGTTCCACGATCGCATTGTCTGGCGTCGCCGCGCTTGCGTTCGCGCTCATGATTCCGGACATGGCTTCTGCCCAGCAGAAGAAAAAAGCCGATCCCAGCGAACAGGCCGTGCTGCTCGGCCAGTTCGGCGACTGGGGCGCCTATACGGCAACCCCCGGCGGCAAGAAGGTGTGCTTCGCCCTCGCAAAGCCGACCAAGGCCGCGACCGACCCGGCCGGCCGCAACCGCGACGCCTCTTACGCCTTCATCTCCACCCGGCCGGCCGAAAAGGTGAAGAACGAGGTCTCGGTGATCGTCGGATACCCGCAGAAGCCCAGCTTTGACGCCAGCGCCTCGGTCGGCACCGCCAACTATGTCATGTACACGCAGAACGATGGCGCCTGGGTCAAGAATGCCGCCGAAGAAGCGCAAATGGTCGAAGCCATGCGCAAAGGCGCTGATCTGGTGGTGAAATCCGAATCCGCGCGCGGCACCAAGTCGACCGATACCTATTCGCTCAGGGGCATCGGCGAGGCGCTCGACAAGGTTGCGGCGGAGTGTAAGTAGGGCGTTGGCATCCTATATTGCCGGGAGAGCCGCGCGCCGCGCGGACCTGATGATCCGAGCCGATGACCAGTACAGTACAAACCGCTTCGGCCCCGTTCGTCGAGAAAGCGCCGCTTGAGCTTTATGTCGCGCCGGAAAAGCCGTCGCTGATCGGCCTGTCGCGCGGCGAATTGTCAGACGCCCTCGGCGACGCCGGCGTGCCGCCGGCGCAGCGCAAGATGCGCGTCCAGCAGCTCTGGCACTGGATCTATTATCGCGGTTCGACGTCCTTCGACGACATGACGACGATGGGCAAGGACCTGCGCGCGGCTTTGGCCGAACGTTTCACGTTGGCGCGGCCGGAAGTGGTTGCCGAGCAGGTATCGGTCGATGGTACGCGCAAGTGGCTGCTGCGGCTGGAAGGCGACAGCGACACGAAGCTGCCGCACGACGTCGAGTGCGTTTACATTCCCGACACCGAGCGCGGCACCTTGTGCGTCTCCAGCCAGGTCGGCTGCACATTGACCTGCACATTCTGCCACACCGGCACGCAGCGCCTGGTGCGCAATCTCACCGCCGGCGAAATCGCTGGCCAGGTTCTCGCCGCACGCGACCGTCTCGGCGACTGGCCGGGCGGCACGCGGCCGACCGACGGCGTGATCCCGAGCGGCGAGCGTTGCGTCACTAACATCGTCATGATGGGCATGGGCGAGCCGCTTTATAATTTCGACGCGGTGCGCGACGCCATCCTGATCATGTCGGACGGCGAGGGCATCGGCATTTCCAAGCGGCGCATTACACTGTCGACGTCCGGCGTGGTGCCGAACATCGAACGTGCCGGCGCCGAGATCGGCTGCATGCTGGCGATCTCGCTGCATGCGGTGCGCGACGAATTGCGCAACGAACTGGTGCCGCTCAACCGTAAATATCCCATCGCGCAATTGATGGAAGCCTGCCGCAACTATCCCGGCGCGTCGAACGCCAGGCGCATTACTTTCGAGTATGTGATGCTCAAGGACGTCAACGATTCCATCGCCGACGCCAAGGCTTTGGTGCAGCTGCTCAAGGGCATTCCGGCCAAGATCAACCTGATTCCGTTCAATCCCTGGCCCGGCACGAAATATGAATGCTCGGACTGGGACCAGATCGAGAAATTCTCGCAGGTCGTGTTCGACGCCGGTTACGCCTCGCCGGTGCGCACGCCGCGCGGCCGCGACATTTTCGCCGCCTGCGGCCAGCTCAAGAGCGCGACCGAAAAAATGTCGGCGCGCGAACGCATGGCGCTGCGCGCCATGGCGATGACGGATGAGTAATTTGTCGCGCTTCCCCGCGTGCGTCGGGTGAATAGTCATGTCCCTGATCGGCCGCATCTTTGTCATCATCTTCGCCGTCATGGTCGCGAGCCTGGCCTGCGGCATTGCGATAGCGGTGGGCGTGCTCGGCCCGCAATGGCAGGCGACGAGCGGCAATGTCGGCGAGCGTGTCGTGTTCTGGGGCACGGCTTTCTTCGGCGCCACGGCGACCGGTGGGGCCGGGCTGCTGCCGCTGCTCGTTCTGATTACGCTCGGCGAGACCTTCAAGATTCGTTCGCTGCTGGCCAACGTCGCCAGTGGCGCGGCGATGCTGCTGATCGCCTATTACGGCAGCGGGCTGGCCACCCCTTACGAGGAATCGATCGACCATCCGCCGCCGGCGATCTCGCGCGAGGTTGAAATCGCCGCCGCTGCCGGCGCGGTGTTCGGCCTGGTCTATTGGGCGATTGCCGGCCGCCGGGCCGGCCGCTGGCGCGAGCACGCGAACGTCTAGTTCAGCACGCGGCGCAAAGTCGCGCCGTCTTTCTATTTTCATCAGCCTCGGCTAGACCCGCGCGCATGTGCAAGGGACAAGCATGATCCCGAAAAGTGGCCACCGGTTTTCGGCGAAGATCATGCGCAAGGGAAAAGCATGACCCGCAACGGACTTCTGATCGCGCTGGGCATCGCCGCCGTCGCCGGACTGGTATTCGGCTTCTATCCAGAGCTCGATCTTTATGTGGCGCGCTATTTTTACGGCTTCAAAAGCGGCGGCAATAATTTCGCTTGGCGTATCTATCCGCCGCTGATGATCGCCCGCGATGCCGGCCTTTGGGTCGGCACAGTGATCATCGCGCCGGTGCTGGCGGCATTGCTTTGGAAGCTGATCCTGCCGCGCCGCAAGCTGCTGATCTCGGGCCGCGCCATATTGTTTCTGACGGCGACGCTCGCCCTTGGGCCCGGCCTGTTCGTCAATGTCGTGCTGAAGGACCACTGGGGCCGATCGCGGCCGATCGATGTCGCGCAGTTCGGCGGTCCCGAGCATTTCGTGCCGTGGTGGGACCCGCGCGGCGACTGCCCGAATAATTGCGCCTTCGTGTCGGGCGACGTGTCGGGCGCGTTCTGGACCGTCGCGCCAGCGATCCTGACGCCGCCGCCGCTGCGCGCGATCGCTGTCGGCGCGGCGCTGACGCTCGGCACCGGCATGGCGATCATGCGGGTGATGGCCGGCGCGCATTTCGTCAGTGACGTGATTTTCGCCGGCGTGTTCACATTTCTGATCATCTGGTTCATGCACGGCCTGATCTATCGCTGGCCGCGCACGCGCATTACCGACGAAGATGCCGAGCGCGCGATCGAGCGCGCAGCCATGCCAGGCCATAAGTTTCTTATTGGGTTGTTCGGCAAGAAGTAGCGTTCGCGCTCAGTCGAAGAATGCTACTTCTGAACGCGCTTGTCCGGCGGCACCTTGCCGTCGAGCCTGTCGGCGAACAGCGCGATGGTCCGGGCGTAAACGTCGGCCCTGTTCCAGGCCTTGATGGTCTCGAAATTCGCCTCGCCCGGTGCCCAGCCCAGGCCGCGCTTCCAGCCGTGACCTTTAAGATAATTCGCGGTCGAGGCCAAGACGTCCGGCACGCTGGCGACCAGGTCGCGGCGGCCGTCTCCGTCGTAATCGACGGCGAATTTGTCGTAGGACGCCGGCAGAAACTGGGTCTGACCGATTTCGCCGGCCCATTCGCCGATCATCTGCGCGGGCGTCATGTCGCCGCGATCGACGATGCGCAGGGCCGACATCAGTTCGGCCTGGAATTTCTCCGAGCGGCGGCAGTCGAAGGCCAGGGTCGCCACCGAGCGGATCACCGAGCGCTTGCCATGCACGACGCCATAGTCGGTTTCCAGACCCCAGATCGCCACCAGCACCGCGCCCGGCACACCGAATTGCTGTTCGATCCGTTGCAGCATCGACGCGTGAACAAGCATCATCTTCTGGCCGATCGCGAAGCGGCTCCTGGAAATCATGCGGCCGGAAAATTGTTCGAACGACTGGTCGAACACATGCTGCTTGCGGTCGGCGGCGATCACGGCGTCGTCGAAGGTATTGCCGTTGAGCGCGGCGAGGCCGCGTTGCGAGATACCCTGCGCCGCCGCTTCCTTTTTGAAGTCGGCAAGAAAGCCGTCGAATCCACCTTTGTGATCGCACTGCGCGGCGAGCGCCGGTGTTGCCGCGGCCGCCACAAGAGCCAACAAACCCACCGCCAGAGTCGCGTTAACTTTTGACATCGAGATGCCCCAATGCGGAGGATCAGCTATGTGTGTGAGAGAAATACAGCAACGTATGGTGGCGCCGTAGCGCGATTGCGCGGTAACATTAATCGATAGGGTTATGCGGCGGCGCCGATAGGCGCGATGCTTGCCGTTTCGAAATTGTTCCGGCTGGAGGTGATGAATGGACGATGCGAAGGACGAGGTTCTGCGGCGCGTATTGCAGATGAAGATGCGGGCGCTTGGCGACCCGGCGCAGGTGCTGATGCTGGTGCGCAGCGCGGCGCCTTTCTACCGCGCGCTCGGGGGTACCAAGGTACGTTTTCTGCAGAACGTCGACGACCCGGCGCAATTTTGCATCGAGATCGACTATGAGGCCAGCGCGGCGATCGAATTGAATCGCCAGAAGGTCTCGAGCGACCCGATGATCCGCGGATTTCTGCAAGGCTGGCGGGCGCTGCTCGCCGGCAGCGCCGATGTCGACGTCTATCAAGACGTCACGGTCTAGAGCATCGCCATCAAGATTCAAAAATGCGTTGTACCGTCCAGAACAGGCCGGTGGCCGCGATCGCGGCGCAGGCCGGCATGACCACGCGGGCGCGATACCAGACGCGGTCGCTGACCCAGAAGGCGACGGCGAAATAGGCGGCGGCAATGACGGTCAATTGCGCCAGTTCGATGCCGACATTGAAACTGACCAGCGCCGGTATGATTTCGCCGCGCGGCAGATGCAATTCCGCCAGCGCGCCGGCAAAGCCCATGCCGTGTACCAGGCCGAAGCCGAACACCACGACCGGCCGCCACGGGGTCAGACGCGGCGTGACGATGTTTTCAATGGCGACATAGGCGATCGACAGCGCGATCAGCGGCTCGACGATCCGCGGTGGCACCGACAGTACACCATACATGGTGAGCCCGAGCGTCACCGAATGGGCGACGGTGAAGGCGGTGACCTGCACGAGCACCGGCTTCAGTCTGGGCGTCAGGAGGAATATGCCGAGCACGAACAGAATGTGATCGAGCCCCTCCGGCACGATGTGGCGAAAGCCGAGCGACAGATATTGCGTGACGATCTCGATGCGCGAGGGCGGCGGCCCGCCGGTGGAAATAGGGAACGGCTTGCTTTCGGCATCGCCATCGAGCCATTGCGTCACCGGCTCGCGGCCCTGCGCGTCGGAAAACACCACGGCATAGGTCGAATAGACAAGGCCGTAACGCCAGGTGACCGCCTTTGCCTGCGCCGGAATCTTGCCTTCGGCGCGCAGAACGACAAAGGCCGGCAGCGCAATGTCGTCCGGCATTTCGACCTGGGCAATGGTAATGCGGGCCGGCGACACGACGCCGTCGAAGCGCACTTCGATATAGTCGGCGATGATCCGCGTCGCCGCGGTCAGGCGTGCGCGCACAATATCGGCGTCGAGATTGGCGACGCGCGGCTGTCCCGCCCGCGGTCCGATCTTGTTGGCGAGCGCCGTCGGCGCGGTGGTGATCTCGGCCGACCAGGTCTTGCCGGTCAATGTCAGCCGCACATTGCTGGTGCCGATCTCGTGCGCTTGCACGGCAAGCGGCACCAGCCAGATCAACAGACCCAATGTCAGCCGCCGCGCCGTCATGGTCCCGGTGCCTCGAACGTCAACGACGCCCAGTGGCTGTCCCAATCGACGCCGGAGAAAAAGCCGGCGCGCACCATATGCACCGACTTGATCAGCCAGACGCCGGGCCGCGGCAAGGCAAAGTCGAAACCGCCCTGCGAGTCGGTTCGTACCGACAGCCGTATCGATGGATCGTCGCGCCACAGGGCCTCCACCAGCGCGCCGGCAAGCGGCTTGCCCTGGTAGAGTATACGCGCGCGTAGCAGTCCGGCCAGCGCTGTCGGGTCCTCGCGCGGCACGATTTCATAGGCAAATCCCAGAGCTTGCGTCGCCGTCGGGGCTTTCGCCGATCCGGTCAGCAAGGCCTTGGCGTAGCGATAGAAGCGCTCGCGGCCCGGCTTTCCCTTTTCGCCTCGGCGCAGGCGCTCGTCGATAGCTGAATCCAGCTCGTATTGCCGAAGATAGTCCTCGAACCTCGCCGCCGGCAATTCGGTCGAACTGCCGTTGCTGCTGTAGCCGATGACCGCCGTGCCTTCGCCGGGCATGCGAAACAGTCCGGCCGGTTCGATTCTATTGGCGCCGCCAATGTCGGTGTCGGCGCCATTCTGCCGCAGGAAAAACCGGTCGATGCTGTCAGACCGGCGCGGCAGCGGATCGCCGATGAAATCCTGCCCGACAAGGAGTCGGACCGAGACAATGCTGCCGGCTGGCGGCTTGAAAGTCGATGGCTCGATCCAGAAGTCATGCGCGTGGGCCGGCGCCGCCACGGTCAGCGTGGCAACGATCAACGCGATCAATTGCGCCGCGACGGAGCGCGCGCCACACCTCGCTCGCATCAAGCCGGCGCCAGCTTGCGCCTGAACTTGAACTTGATCGTGTGCCACAGCCAGCGGATCAGCCGCCAGACGATCTCGACCAGGCCCCAGATCAACACGGAAAACACGATCAGCACCGGCAGCAGATAAGTCCAGATGCTGCTCGTCCGGACTCTTTCCGGTGAATCTTCGAACGGCTCGGCCAGATAGGGGAAGTCGGGCAGGAAGTCCTTGTCGTTCTTGATGGCGCGCGGCCATTTGCCTTCGACGAAGGACAATTCCTGCAACAGGCAATCGCCGGTCGTGCAGGTAATGGCGTTGACGTCGTCGGCCAGCTGCCGGCCGTTCGGATAGACCGGCGGGAAGCGCGTGGTGAAGATCATCACATCCGGCGCCAGATCGTATTTGCGCAACTGGAAAGTAAATTGCAGCAGGCCGCCAATCGCCTGCGACCACCATTCCTTGTTGCCGTCGAGGTATTCGTAGGTCTTGTCGAGAAAGTTTTTCGCCTTGGTCAGCTTTTCGACCTGATCCTTCGGCTCGTACAAATTCAGGATCGGAAAGCGCGGCAACTGGCTGCGCACCGAGCGGCCGACGCGGTCGGACACCTTGCCGTTGGCATAGGTCGTGCCCCACAGGATGAAATCATGCTGCCCGTCGGGAAACGCATTCTTCGGAATGCTCATCGCCATCGAGATGACGTTCCTCTTGAAGAAGCGCGGGAAGATGAACGGGTCGTCGCGCACGCCGGTATAGGTGCGTATGCGGTCGGTATTTTTCAGGCCGGTATAGCCGATCGATTTCAGGGTGGTGTCGTCGTTGAGCTTGACCTTGATGGACACGTCGGCATGCAATTTGTCCGGCACGGGGATCGTGCCGCCATAGCGCGCCCGATCCTCATCGCTGTCGAAGGTCACCGGCGTGGTCAGATCGATGCTGACGACATATTCGTAGGCCGACAGTTCGTAAGGCTTTGGCGCGGTCAGCGATCGACGCACGTTGAAGATCAGGACGTACTGATCGTCCTTCGGGAAAATGAACAGGCCGGTGATGTTGGCGTTCGGGTCCGTCAGGTTCAACGGATCGGCGTGATCGGATGCGAGCGAAGCTGACGGCGTCAGCAGGGCGATCAGGACAAGAAGGGCGGGGAGCCCCCAAAAGGCGCGGCGTTTCATCGGCGGCACTCCTTCCTGATGACATCCTAGGACGACGACAATTCACATGCAACAATAGATTGTAATATGGAAAATAAACATCATTAGATTGCATATGATCGGCGCACCGCCGCGCGCTTGCGCCACCGCCGTCTCCGCCTATAGTCCGACCGACTTTTCAGCCGCATTCCGGCTTTTCCCCAAGGGTCCCAAGGGCGTTCAATGACTAAAGGCGATGTGAAAAAGGTGGTGCTGGCCTATTCCGGCGGGCTCGACACC
>CANKBJ010000110.1 GCA_947479905.1 Bradyrhizobiaceae bacterium | reverse complement strand
CTGCGCTTCTGCGCTTCCAGCAGCAAGGCAAAAGTCGAGTCGCCTTTGACGTTGATCCGCTGGATCGGATCCATCTGCACCGCGACTGTCAGGGCCATGCTCACCTTCGATGTCAAAGCTTAAGGAAAACAAATCGTTAACATATTATCGGCACTATGCGCGCATACGCACTTATGCCGGACAAAGTGGGACCGCAAGTGACCTTCCCGAAGCTTTCGATCGCCGCCAAGCTTTATGCCATCTTCGCGCTGATGGCCACCACGACGCTGGCGCTGGCGATCGTCATTTTGATCGGCGCCCGCCAGCATGCCGATTCCGCCAGCGAGTTTGAATCGGCCAATACCGGCACCTTGAATGCCGCGCGGATCAACGGTCTGATCTACGCCGTGGTCGCGGAATCGCGCGGCGTCTACATGACGACCGACGCCGCGGGCCGAAAAAAATTCATCGACGGCATCGGCGACTTCAACAAGCAGATGGAAAACATCGTCGCCGACTGGCGAAAATCCATTCGTGCCGACGAAGCCGAATTGTTCAACACCTTTGCCCAACGCATTGCCGCGTTCATCGGTCATCGGCGTGAACTGGCGCGCATCGCAAATGACGTCGGCCCGGCGGTTGCCCGGGAATGGGGAGAGTCCAGCCGACAAATGCGTCAGGCACTCAACGCGGACATGAACCAGCTGACCGCTCTTTATGCCAGGCGCGCGGCGCATGCCTATGCGGCTATCGATGGCGGGCTCAACAATACGAAGGTCTGGCTCAGTCTGTTCGCCGCGCTCGCCATCCTGGCGAGCATCGGCGTGCTGTTGATCTCGCGCGGCGTCGTCAAGCCGCTGTCCGAAATCACCCGTGTCACCGAAGTTGTCGCCAAAGGCGATGACAATATTTCAATACCCTTCCGCGAGCGAAGCGACGAGATCGGCGCGCTGGCGCGCTCGATCGGCGTTTTCCAGTTGGCCATCCAGAAAAACGACGCGCTCAATCGCACCGTCCTCGAAGACGCCGCGATGCGCAGCGCCAGCCAGGAGACAATGGCGCGCGAAGTCGCCCGCTTCTCCGCCGAGGTCGAGGCGACTTTGTCCGATCTCGGCCAGATCTCCGACCAGATGCTGAACGCTTCGACCAACCTCGCCGGCGCGTCGGACAACGCTTCGGCCAAGGCGGCGCGCGCGGAAGCCGCGTCGGCGGAGACATCCTCCAATGTGCGCGATATCGCTTCCGCCGCCGAGGAGCTGTCGGCATCGGTCAACGAAATCGATCGCCAGGTCGCGCAGTCGAACACCATCGCCACGAAGGCGGTGAACGAAGCCGGCCATACCAATCTGGCGGTCAAGGAATTGGGCGAGGCGGCGGCGCGCATTGGCGACGTCGTCAAACTCATTACCGACATTGCCGAGCAGACGAATCTATTGGCGCTAAACGCCACCATCGAAGCCGCGCGCGCCGGCGAAGCGGGACGCGGGTTCGCCGTGGTCGCCGGCGAAGTCAAGGCACTGGCCGGCCAGACCAGCCGCGCGACCGAGGAAATCAGCGCCCAGATCGCCAGTATGCAGCGCGCTACGACGACGTCGATTGCCGCGATCGGCGCGATTGAAAACACCATTCGGGAAATCGGCAATATCAGCAGCGCGATCGCCGCGGCGGTGACCGAGCAGGGCGCCGCCACCAGCGAAATAGCGCGCAGCGTTGAAATCGCCGCGCAGCGCACGGTCGAGACCGCCAACGAAGTCAATCTGGTCGGTTCGGCAACGGCCGAAACCCGCGCCAGCGCCAATGCCGTGAAAATAGTGGCCGACGATCTCGGCCAGGTCGCCGGCCGCATCCGCGGCCAGGTCGATCAGTTTTTTGATCGGCTGAGCGCGTAACGGCTCAGGTCTCGAACGCGCCCGGAATGTGCCGTGGCAATTTTCCCGGCGCGATCAGGATGGCATCGAAGCGCAAATCCTGAAACTTGATTGTCGGATTATTGGCCAGCCAGATTTCGGCGGCCGTGGCGATGCGGGCGCGCTGACGCTCCGTCACCGATTCGGCAGCGTCTTCAATCGTCGCGCGGGCTTTCACCTCGACGAAAATCACCGTATGGCGGCGGCCGGCGACAATATCGATTTCACCGGCCGCGCAGCGGAAACGTCGCGCCAGAATGCGATAGCCCTTGCCGATCAGCCAGGCGGCGGCCAGGCTCTCTGCCGATATTCCGCGGTTGAACGCGGCGAGGCGTTCCGGACGCGGCTCGGCCTTCGCTGCTCTTGGCCTTAATCCGGGAACGCGCGGCGTACGCGGCAATGGCGGCAGCGTGCCGTCACTCTTCGCCATGACCGCCGCCTTTCGCCAGTTCGAGCGCCCGCTGGTAGACGTCGCGCCGCGCCCGGCCGGTCGCCAGCGCTACTTCGCCGACGGCGTCCTTCACCGATACGCGGGACAGCGCAGTGCGCAACAGGTCGTCGACGTCGGTATCGGCGGTTTCGATGTCGGCCGGCGGCGCGACGACGATGACAATTTCGCCGCGCGTCTCGCCACCGTCGGCATAATCATTTGCCAGGCTTGCCAGATCGCCGCGCCGGACTTCCTCATGCAATTTCGTCAGTTCGCGGCAGACCGAAGCGGTGCGCGCGCCGAGGCCAGCGGCCAGATCGGCGAGGCTCGCGCCTAGTCGCGGGCCGCTCTCGAACAACACCAGGGTCGCTGGAATGCCGGCAAGCTCGGCGATGCGCTTTTGCCGCGCGCCTTGCTTGGGCGGCAGAAAGCCTTCGAAAAAGAATCGATCGGTCGGCAAAGCCGCGAGCGACAGCGCCGCCAGCACCGCGGAAGCGCCCGGCACCGCTGTCACCGCATGACCGGCCGCCACCGCGGCCTGGACCAGCCGGTAGCCCGGATCGGAAATCAAAGGCGTGCCGGCGTCCGACACCAGCGCCACCGCCTGGCCCTCGCCGAGGCGGGAAATGATCTTCGGCAGCGCCTCGGCCGCGTTATGCTCGTGATAGGCCATCAGCGGCGTGGCGATGCCGTAACGTTCGGTTAACTTGCGAGTGACCCTTGTGTCCTCGCAGGCGATGCAGCTAACCGTTGCCAGGGTTTCCAGCGCCCGCAGGCTGATATCTCCCAGATTGCCGATCGGCGTGGCCACCAGATAGAGGCCGGGCTGACAGGCCTGCGCGGCGACCGTCCGGCCGAATGCCGCGTAGGAGGATTTGCGGTCACCCGCCGGGATCGTCTCATCGCTGGTCATGCCGGCACTCTAACCTGTTGGGCGATCAATCGCGATTGCAGCGCCGCAAGTGCTTGCCAAGCAAGCGACGAACGACAAATTCCCTTATCTTTTCATTACCTTAACTTTTGCAGGACAAAATAGGCGATAATGTCTAGGACTTGCGTAGTATTGTTGCGTGGGGGAGCGGCCCTTTTGGGAACGCAGGTTGGTAAATCGGGGATAGACAGGCGCAGCCTGTGGGCAACGCTTGCGGTCGGCGCGGCGTCCCTGGCGCTTGCTGCCTGCAGCAGCGGCTCGCTGGAGCGATTCGGCACTGAGGCACCGCCGCCGCAGGCCGATGGCACGCCGCAACAGCAGGGCCCGGTTAGCGCCGGTCAAATTCGTGTCGCTTTGATCCTGCCGTTGTCGGCGCCCGGCAATGCCGGTATCGCCGCGCTGTCGATGAAAAACGCCGCCGACATGGCGCTCGCCGAATTCAAGGAACCGAACGTTCAGCTTCTGGTGAAGGACGACGCCGGCACGCCGCAAGGCGCGCAAGGCGCCGCGCAGCAGGCGATCGACGAAGGCGCCGAAATGATTATCGGGCCGCTATTCGCGCAATCGGTCAGCGCGGTCGGCGCCGTTGCGCGCCCGCGCGGCATTCCGGTGATCGCCTTCTCGACAGATGCCAGCGTCGCCGCGCGCGGCGTTTATCTGTTGAGCTTCCTGCCGGAATCCGATGTGCGGCGGATCGTCGACTTTGCCGCGGCGCGCGGCAAGCGATCCTACGCGGCTTTGTTGCCGGACAATGCCTATGGCGCGGTGGTGGAAGCCGCGTTCCAGCAGGCGGTGGCGCGCCGCGGCGGTCGCGTCGTCGCGATGGAAAAATATCCGCTCGATCCGGCCAAGATGGGCGAATCGGTTCGCCGGGTCGCGCAAGCGGCGGCCAGCGCCGACTCGCTGTTCATTCCCGACGGCGCCGACGCGGTGCCTCAGGTGATCCAGCAGCTGGAAGCCAACCGCGTCAATCTCAAGCGCCTGCAATTGCTTGGCACCGGCCTGTGGGACGATCCGCGCATCGTCGAAATCCCATCGATGGCCGGCGGCCTCTATGCCGCGCCGGAGTCCGCCGGTTACCGCGGCTTCGCCACGCGCTACCGCGCCCGCTATGGCGCCGACCCGGTGCGCACCGCGACGCTTGCCTATGACGCGGTCGCCCTGGTGGCGGCGCTGGTGAAGACGCAAGGCCAGCAGCGCTTCAGCGAACAGGTGCTGACCGGATCGTCCGGCTTTACCGGCATCGATGGCATCTTCCGCTTCAAGTCCGACGGCACCAATGAGCGCGGACTGGCGGTGTTGCGCGCCGCGCCTGGCGGCGGCCAGGTCGTCAGCCCGGCGCCGAAGGCGTTCTAGCCGGTTACCGGGCATCCGGCGGTTGTTCTGAATGCGCGAGGGGGCGAATGATTTCGTTCATGCGCGGCGCGATCGATCATGCGCAAAAAGCGCTCGGGCGCTCCCGCCTGGCCGTGCAACTCGCCATCAAGATCAAGAACCAGTGCGACCTGGTGCTCGGGGCGCGCTTCGGCGGCAGTCATCTTTTTGCCGACAGCGGCGAAGAATGGCTGGCGCGCCTCATTGCTCCGCGCTCCAGTTTTTTCGTCGATGTCGGGGCCAATGTCGGCGAATGGTCGTTGATGTTCACGGCGCAGATGGCGCGTCCGCCGGCCGGACTGCTTTTCGAGCCCCATCCCGGCACGGCCATTCGCTTGCGCGCGGTAATGCAGGAGGCCGGTCTCGCCGGCTGCGATGTAATCGAGGCGGCGGCGACCGATCGGTCAGGGACGGCACCGTTCTTTGCCGAGCCGAACTACGGCCACACGTCGGGCTTGCATGCTTTGCGACATCGGCGGTCCGCCGACACCATCAACGTGCGGCTCTGCCGGCTGGACGACGAGCTTTCGCAACGGCGGATCGCCGACATCGACGTTCTCAAGGTCGACGCCGAAGGCCACGATTTTTTCGTCCTGCTGGGAGCCGAAACATACCTAGCGGCGCGGCGGATCAAACTGGTTCAATTTGAATATAACGCATTCTGGATCGAAGCCGGCGCTACCCTGACGCGCGCCGTCGCGCATCTCGCTGCGCACGGCTATGTCGTCAGGCTGCTGCGCGCCGACGGGCTCTATGAACTCGATGTCGGCCGTTGCGGCGAATTTTTCAAATATAGCAACTTCGTCGCATATCTGCCTGGCGCCTTCGACGGGACGCTCGATCGCCTGCCGTGCCGGCCGGCGATCTGACCGCTAGGCCGCCAGGTCCGCGACCACCGCGTCGAGCAACGGAAAGCCGCTTTGCGTCACGCGCAGCCGGCCATTGTCCATGGTCTCGACCGCGCCGCCATCCATCAGGAAAGCAAGACGCCTGGGATCGAGCCCGCGGCCCGACAGTTGGGTAAAGCGCTTCGGGTCGATGCCCTCAGCGAGCCGCAGTCCCATCAGCAGGAATTCGTCGGCGACTTCGTTCGGTTGCAATTTCTCGTCGACGGTGAGGCCGTGACCGTTACGCGCGACCAGATCGAGCCAGGCTTCCGGCTTCTTCTCGGTTTCGGTCGCGTAGCGGCGGCCGTTGATGTTGAGCCGTCCATGCGCGCCCGGACCGACGCCGGCATATTCATGACCGCGCCAATAGACGAGATTGTGCCGGCACTCCGCGCCCGGCCGCGCGTGATTGGACACTTCGTAAGCCGGCAATCCGGCATCGCCGCAGATTTGTTGGGTGAGGTCGTAAAGATCGCGGCCGAGATCGTCGTCCGGCACGATGAGCTTGCCAGCCTTGTGCAGGCCGAAGAAGGGCGTGCCCGGCTCGATGGTCAGTTGATAGAGCGAGAGATGTTCGGCCGCTTCCGAGATCGCCTGCTTCAACTCCGCCGCCCAGCCTTCGAGCGTCTGGCGCGGCCGCGCATAGATCAGGTCGAACGAGTAGCGATCGAATATCGAGCGCGCGACGGCGATCGCATCGAGCGCTTCCCGCGCGCTGTGCAGGCGGCCGAGTTCTTTCAGCGATTGATCGTCGAGCGCCTGCACGCCGAGCGAGACGCGATTGACGCCGGCCGCGCGATAGCCGCGAAAGCGCGTCGCCTCGACGCTGGTCGGATTGGCTTCCAGCGATACTTCGACATTGCCGGCGACGGTCCAGTGCTTGCCTATGCAATCGAGAATGGCGGCGACGGTTTGCGGCTGCATCAGCGACGGCGTGCCGCCGCCGAAGAAGATCGTCGACACAATGCGGCCCGGCGCGCGCTGCGCCGCCGCGGCGAGTTCTGATTGGATCGCGCGCACATAGTGCGCTTCGTCATAGCCGCCGTGGCGAACATGGCTGTTGAAATCGCAATACGGGCACTTCGACAGGCAGAACGGCCAGTGGACATAGACGGCGAATTCAGGCGAGGCTGTGGTTAATGACATTTAATGACTATAGGCATGCGCGCCTTAAACGGCCAGCTTTTCAGCCGTTTTGCTGCGGACAAGTACTTACAATTGTAATGAATTCTAAGGCTTCAGACAGGCGGTGGCGAGTTTCACGAAAGCGCGGGCGCGGTGCGACAGGCCAAGGCCCAAAGGCGGCAGGCCGTGTTTCTCCAGTGCGGTCATCTCGCCGAAGGTGCGTTCATGACCGTCCGGCAGAAACAGCGGGTCGTAGCCGAAGCCAGCTTCGCCTCTGGGCGGCCAGACGATGTGCCCATCGACGCGACCTTCGAATTCTTCAACGTGCCCATCCGGCCAGGCGATGCAGAGAGCGGCGATGAAATGCGCGCGTCGCTGGTCCGGGCTGGCTGCGCCTTTCTCGACCAGCAGCGTCTGAATGCGATTCATCGCAAATCGGAAATCCTTATCGGGACCGGCCCAGCGCGCCGAATAGATGCCGGGCTCGCCGGCGAGGGCCTCGACGACGAGACCGGAGTCGTCGGCGAACGCGGCGCGCTCGGTCGCGTTTGATGCCGCCGTCGCCTTGATGCGGGCATTGGCGGCGAACGTCGTGCCGGTTTCCTCCGGCTCGGCGAGATTGAGTTCCGATGCCGATTGCGCGGCTATGCCATAGGGCGACAGCAGTTCGCGCATCTCGGCGAGCTTGCCGGGATTATGCGTGGCGATGACGACCGAGCCGGTGAGTTGTCGGTGCGACGACAAGTTCAAGCCACCGCGATCTTTTGCAACTCGACGAGTTTGCCGACGCCCTTGCGCGCCAGCGCCAGCAAGGCCAGCAACTGCTCTTCGCTGAACGGGTCTTTCTCGGCGGTGGCCTGGATCTCGACGATGTTGCCTTTGCCGGTCATGACGAAATTGCCGTCGGTATCGGCTTCCGAATCCTCGGCGTAATCGAGATCGAGCACCGCGGTGCCCTTGAACACTCCGCAGGATACGGCGGCAAGGTGGTCGCGCAGCACCGGTGCATTGCCCTGCGCCTTGAACATGTCGCGCGACTTCATCCACGACAGGCAATCCGACAAAGCCACCCAGGCGCCGGTGATGGAGGCGGTGCGGGTTCCGCCATCGGCCTGGATCACATCGCAGTCAATGGTGATCTGGCGTTCACCCAGTGCTTGCAGGTCGATGACCGAACGGAGCGAGCGACCAATCAACCGCTGAATCTCGACGGTGCGGCCGCCCTGCTTGCCGGAGGCAGCCTCGCGGCGGGTGCGGGTGCCGGTGGCGCGCGGCAGCATGCCGTATTCGGCGGTGACCCAGCCACGACCCTGGCCCTTGAGCCATGGCGGCAGCCGTTCCTCCAGGCTGGCGGTGACCAGCACATGGGTGTCGCCGAACTTCACGAAACACGAGCCTTCGGCATATTTGACCACGCCGCGTTCGAGCGACACGGCGCGAAGTTCGTCGATTTCCCGGCCGCTGGGCCTCATAAGCGTGTTCCTTTTTTGCGAATGCGGCACACCATAACCATATGCGACGCTTGAACAAGGTCCGAACCCGCTTGAACAGCGCGCGTCCCGACGTCATTGTAACCGCCTGTAAGGAGTAAGTGTTTTGGCTTCCCACGACGTGCCGATCGGCACCAGCCAGGTCAGTCTCGCGGCGCTCAATGAGCGCTCGCGCGAGATTTTCCGCTCGATCGTCGAGAGCTACCTGACCACCGGCGAGCCGGTCGGTTCGCGCAACCTGTCGCGGATTTTGCCGATTTCGCTATCGCCGGCCTCGGTGCGCAATGTGATGTCGGACCTCGAGGACCTCGGCCTGATTTTCGCGCCGCATACCTCCGCCGGCCGCCTGCCGACCGAACTGGGTTTGCGGTTTTTCGTCGATGCGCTGATGCAGGTCGGCGACCTGACCGAAGACAGCCGCCGTTCGATCGAGGCGCAGGTCGCGGGCGCCGGCGCCAACAAGTCCGTCGAGTCCGTGCTGACCGAGGCGTCGCAGATGCTGTCCGGGTTGACGCGCTCGGCCGGCGTCGTGCTGACGGCCAAAATCAATACGCGGCTCAAGCACATCGAATTTGTCCGGCTCGAGCCGGAGCGCGCGCTGGCGGTGCTGGTCGCCGAAGACGGCCAGGTGGAAAACCGCGTGCTGAATGTGCCGGCCGGTCTGCCGAGTTCGGCGCTGATCGAGGCCGGCAACTTTCTGAATTCGCACATTCGCGGCAAGACGCTCGACGAGCTGCGCGTCGAGATCGAAAACGCGGTGACGCAAGGCAAGGCCGAACTCGATCAACTGACGCAGAAAATCATTTCCGCCGGTCTGGCGAGCTGGTCGGGCGGCAATACCGACGAGCGGCAATTGATCGTGCGCGGTCACGCCAATCTGCTCGACGACCTGCATGCCTTGGACGATCTGGAACGCGTCCGTTCTTTATTCGATGCTTTGGAGACCAAGCGCGGCGTCATCGACCTGTTGGGCCGCGCCGAGCGCGCCGACGGCGTTCGCATCTTCATCGGCTCCGAGAACAAGCTTTTTTCTCTGTCCGGCTCGTCGACCATTGTTGCGCCCTACCGCGACAATGAAGGGCGCATTGTCGGCGTCATCGGCGTCATCGGCCCGACCCGGCTGAATTACGCCCGCATCATCCCGATGGTCGATTATACCGCCCGGGTGGTCAGCCGGCTGTTGTCGGGCTGAGGCCGCGCGAATACCTCAAGAACGCATGTTTTTCCCGGATGCTGCCCGGAAAGCTTGATTTTTTGGCCGCCAGCCCTGATATCCGGGGCATTCAGACATTGCCGAGGATCGGATTTCAGACCATGACGGATAAGCCCGCCGCGAACGATGATGCCGCCAAGCCTGAAGGCGCGCCCGAGGGCGAAGCGCCTGTGGCCGCCGTGCCGCAACTGGTGCCGGCCGAGCAGGTGACCGCCGCGCTGGAAGCCGCCGCCGAGTTCAAGGACAAGCATCTGCGCCTGCTGGCCGAGATGGAAAACCTACGCCGCCGCACCGAGAAGGAAGTCGCCGACGCGCGGCAGTACGGCGTCTCCCGTTTTGCCGGGGATGTTTTGGCGGTCGCCGACAACATGCACCGCGCTCTTGCGACGCTCGATGAGGAGGTTCGCGCTGGTGCCGATGCCAAACTCATTTTGCTGATCGAGGGCGTCGAACTGACCGAACGCGAATTGCACAAGACGCTGGAAAAGCATGGCGTCAAGAAATTCACGCCGCAGGGCGAAAAGTTCGATCCGAATTTGCATCAGGCGATGTACGAGGTGCCGAATTCCGACGTGCCCGCCGGCTATGTCGCGCAGGTCATCCAGTCGGGCTACATGATCGGCGAACGCATGTTGCGTCCGGCTTTGGTCGGCGTGTCCAAGCCGGCGGCGAAGGCGGCGTCGAACTAACGCGAGCTTCTATCGCGCCTCGACCCCGTCACGCACGGCGCGGAAGCGTGTGAACAGCCGGTCCCAGTCATCATTGGCAGCCACGCCGATGATGCGCAGGAAGCCGCTGCCGCCGAAGCGGAGCCATTGCACCAGCGCGACCGGGTTGCCGCGAGGGCCTATAGCATCCGCCCGGGTTTCGTAGCCCTGTCCGCCGGTGATCCGCATCGGCTCGGACAGCTTCACCTTGATATTGGCGAGCGGCGCGGTGGCCAACATGTCGTTGGCAAATTGGCCGCGCTCGCCAGGGGCTGACGGTGCGCCGGAGCCGACGGCAATCACCATGTAAGGTTGCATTGTAATGTCGTCGGTCGGCCCCTCGGTCAGGATGACACCGCCCGTTGGCAAGACCTGCATGACCCGGAAGCCGGCCATTTCATTGATCTGGAACGGCAGCAAGGCCAACCTTTCCGTCACGGGTGTCGGCCGGAATGAGACGCTGGCGAGGGCCTTACGGATGACCGGGTCGGGGTAAACCGAAAGGGCGGCGTCCGGTATTTGCACCTGCACCAGCATGGTCAGATCGCGGTACTCGCCGCCGACAGCGGTCGCCAGCAGAAACCATTTGTGAACCGGAACACCGCCTTCGTTGGTGGTGCCGGTAATGAGGATGCCCATGCCGTCTTCAAACTGAAAAATGGTTCGCTTGAGATCGGTCAGGCCCTGCTGGTCCTTGGCGAAAGCCGAGCGCTCGATATCGTGATAAGCCCGCCCGGGCAGATCGAGGATGGTGATGACCGCGTTCCGCCCGGCGTCTTCAAAACCGGCGAATCGTTTGCTGATCGTAAAATCGCCGGGCGGCTCCAGGCCGATCCGCAAGCCGGATGGAAAGACCGGTTCGGCGCCAAAGGCGGTTGGGACCGGAAGGATCGATCCGGCCCAGAGGGCGAGCAGCGGGACCAGCCATCGTGCGTGCATGCGGTTAACTACTTCTCGTTTTAAACAGGGCCGGCCTGCCTAACCGCCCCGGCAACGGGCGGCAATGGGAAGCCGACATTCAGGCTATTTTAGCGGACCTGAGACGCTGCTAATCGCGATTTCGTGACCACCCGGCTTGCAGGGCGGGGTGGCCCTCCTATATGAGCCTTGAGCCGCGAAACTGCGGTGAATCGCGTATCCAGGGGGCTGGATCAGGGAGTCCGCGGATTGGCCGCGGACATCTCTTTCGGGCGCTAGTTTGGCCCGGCTGGCCTGCCGCAAATTGAAGAGGGACAGTCATGGGCAAGGTCATCGGTATCGACCTCGGCACCACCAATTCGTGCGTTGCCGTTATGGAAGGCAAGGCACCGAAAGTCATCGAAAACGCCGAAGGCATGCGCACGACGCCGTCGATTGTCGCCTTCGCG
>CANKBJ010000109.1 GCA_947479905.1 Bradyrhizobiaceae bacterium | reverse complement strand
TTGGCGGCGCCGCGGCCCTCGCCCAATCGACGCCGCAACTCGCTTCGACGCTGGCCGTCATCCCGCAGGCGCGCGGCATCGTCGGCCACAACGGCATGGTGGTGGCGCAGGAGCGCATCGCCGCGCGCATCGGCGTCGAGATTCTCGATCGCGGCGGCAATGCCGTCGACGCAGCGGTCGCCGTCGGCTTTGCGCTGGCCGTCACCTACCCGCGCGCCGGCAATATCGGCGGCGGCGGCTTTATGGTGATTCATCTGGCGAAGGACGCGCGCGGCAATGAAGCGAAGGACATTGCCATCGATTACCGGGAAACCGCGCCGGAAGCCGCGACGCCGACAATGTTTCTCGATGCCGACGGCAATCCCGATCCGGTCAAATCGCGCGACTCAGGATTAGCCGTCGGCGCGCCGGGCACAGTGGCGGGGCTGGCGATGGCGCACGACAAATACGGCTCCGGCAAACTGTCGCTCGGCGACCTGCTGGCGCCCGCGATTCGTCTGGCGCAGCAAGGCTTCGCGGTCGAAGACGACCTCGCCGATTCGCTGCCGGTTTCCGCCAGCCGCCTGGCGCGCTTTCCGTCGACGGCGTCGGTCCTGCTCAAGGATGGCGGCAAGCCGCTCGAAGCCGGCGACCGGCTGATCCAGGCCGATCTTGCCGATACACTTCAATCCATCGCCGCGCGTGGCCCGCGCGCCTTCTACGAAGGCGCCGTCGCCAAGAGCATTGCCGACGCTGTGCAGAAAGCCGGCGGCATCATGACGACCGAAGACCTGGCGAATTATCGCGCCATCGAGCGGCCGGTGGTGCGCGGCACCTATCGCGGCCGCACCATCGTGTCGATGCCGCCGCCATCCTCCGGCGGCGTTCACCTGATCGAGATGCTGAACATTCTGGAAGGTTACGATCTGCGCGGTCTCGGCCGCGGCGAGCAAAGCCTGCATTATTTCATCGAGGCGATGAAGCGCGCTTATGCCGACCGCGCCGTGTTCATGGGCGATCCGGATTCGGTCAGGATACCGCTGAGCGGGTTGATCTCGAAAAAGTACGCGGCGTCGCTCCGCGCCGGCATCTCCGCCAAGGCGACACCGGCGGCCGAGATTCATTCGGGCGCGCCCGGTGAATATGAAGGCCAGAACACCACGCATTTTTCCGTCATCGACCGCGACGGCAATGCGGTGTCGAACACCTATACGCTGAACTTCTCCTACGGCCTCGGCCTGATCGCCGACGGCACCGGCGTGCTGCTCAACAACGAACTCGACGATTTCACTGCGCGGCCCGGCGCATCGAATGCCTATGGCCTGGTGGGATTTGCCGCCAATCTGCCGGGGCCGGGAAAACGTCCGCTGTCGTCGATGGCGCCGACCATCGTTTTGCAGGACGGCAAGCCGCTGCTGGTCACCGGCTCGCCCGGCGGCAGCCGCATCATCACCGCGGTGCTGCAGGTCGTCACCAACGTGCTCGACTTCCAGATGCCGATCGCCGACGCGGTCAGCGCGCCGCGCCTGCATCAGCAATGGCAGCCGGAGGAGACTTTGGTCGAGCCCGGCTTCGATCCGGCCGTGCTGGCGGCCTTGAAAGCGCGCGGCCATATGATCGCACAGGCGCGGCCTGGCACCTCGGCAAACTCGATTGAAGTCACCGCCGACGGCTTTGTCGGCGTCGCCGATCCGCGCACGCGCGGCGCGCTGGCGGCGGGCTTTTGATCGTTCCCCGTTAGCACCAAAATATATCGCCCGGGCCCGAAAACTTACCTATAGTTGCAGGACGACGACAGGGCACGTAGCGCCCTTCGGCCGGTTAGTCACCCAGGTCGGCCATGCTGAGACTGGAAATGGCGCAATGAACTGGCGCCTTCAAAACACCGGGCTTCGCCGGCTCGAAGCCGAAGCTATCCATATTTTGCGCGAGGCGGTGGCCGAATTCGCCCGGCCGGTCATGCTCTATTCGATCGGCAAGGATTCGAGCGCCATGTTGCGCATTGCGCAACGCGCTTTTTATCCGGCGCCGCCGCCCTTTCCGCTGCTGCACATCGACACGACCTGGAAATTTCGCGAGATGATCGCGTTCCGCGACCATGCCGCCGCCCGCGCCGGCATGGAGCTGCGCGTTCACATCAATGACGACGGGATTGCGCGCGGTATTTCACCGATCGCGTCGGGCTCGAACCTGCATACGCAGGTGATGAAAACCGAAGCGCTGCGCCAGGCCCTGGACAAAGGGCGATTCGACGTCGCCTTTGGCGGCGCGCGGCGCGACGAGGAAGCCAGTCGCGCCAAGGAGCGCATCTTCTCGCTTCGCTCGGCGCAACATGGCTGGGACCCGCGCCGCCAGCGCCCCGAACTGTGGCGCATCTTCAACACCCGCATCAAGCCGGACGAATCGATGCGGGTGTTTCCGCTGTCGAATTGGACCGAGCTTGATGTCTGGCAATACATCAAGGCTGAAAATATCGCGGTCGTGCCGCTTTATTTCGCCAAAGAACGCGCGGTCGTGCGCCGCGATGGCCGCTTGATCGTGTGCGACGACGATCGCCTGCCGCTGTTGCCGAACGAAACGCCGGCGACGATGCGGGTGCGCTTCCGCACGCTCGGCTGCTATCCGCTGACCGCCGCCATCGTTTCCACCGCCGACACAGTCGATGCGATTATCGCCGAACTGCGCGGCGCGACCACATCGGAACGGCGAGGCCGGCTGATCGACGATGACGAGACCGTGTCGATGGAAAAGAAAAAGCGCGAAGGCTATTTCTGATGGACACCGCGACCGCCAGAGACGCGCTTGCCGAGGCCGACAGCCGCCCGGCTTTGCGTTTTCTCACCTGCGGCGCCGTCGACGACGGCAAATCGACCTTGATCGGACGCCTGCTGCACGATCAGAATCTTGTTGCCGACGACCGGCAGGCGGCGCTCGCCCGCGATTCGATTAAATACGGCACCACCGGCGGCGACATCGATTACGCATTATTGCTCGACGGGCTCGAAGCCGAGCGCGCGCAGGGCATCACCATCGACGTCGCCTGGCGCTATTTTTCAACACCGCGCCGTTCCTTTGTCGTCGCCGATGCGCCCGGCCATGAGCAATATACGCGCAACATGGTCACCGCGGCGTCCAATGCCGACCTCGCCGTTCTACTGGTCGATGCGCGCAAAGGCGTTTCGCCGCAGACGCGCCGCCACGCCATCATCGCCAGCCTGCTCGGCATTCGGACGGTCGCGCTCGCGGTCAACAAGATCGATCTGGTCGAATTCGACCGCGACGTGTTCGAGCGGATCGCCGCGGACTTCCTCGGCTTCTCTGGCGGACTTGGCTTTCGACAGGTCCGCGGCTTTCCGATCTCGGCGCGTTACGGCGACAACGTATCGACGCCGAGTGCGCGCATGCCGTGGTACAGCGGGCCGCCGCTGCTCGACTTTCTGGAAATGGCCGACGTGGATGACGCGCGCGCCGCCAAGCCCTTTCGCATGGCGGTGCAATGGGTCAATCGTCCGCACACGGATTTCCGTGGCCTGGCCGGGACACTGACCAGCGGCCGCGCCCGCCCCGGCGACAAGATCGTCATTCTGCCGTCCGGACAGAATGCCACCATCAAGACCATCGCTACCGGCGATGACGACATCGCTGAAGCGATGGCCGGCGACGCCGTCACGATGGCATTGGCCGAGGACATCGACGCCGCGCGCGGCGACATGCTGGCCGCGGCAAACGACCGGCCGCAACTCGCCGACCAGTTCGCCGCGCATCTTGTCTGGCTATCGGACACGCCGCTTTATCCGGGCCGGTCCTATCTGATGAAAATCAACAACGTCACGCTCGCCGCGACGGTGAGCGATCTGAAATACCGCATCGACATCGATAGCCTGGCGAAACTGGCGGCCAAGTCCCTGAGCGTCAACGAGGCCGGCGTCTGCAACATGTCGGTGGCGCGCGCCGTTGCTTTCGATGCCTATGCCGGCAACCGCGAAACCGGCGCCTTCATCCTGATCGATCGCGGCGGCAACGAGACCGTCGCAGCCGGCATGATCGACTACGCCTTGCGCCGCGCCGGTAATATTCATCGCCATCATCCGACCGTCAGCAAGGCCGAACGCTCGGCGCTGATGCGGCATCGGCCGGCGGTATTGTGGTTTACCGGGCTGCCCGGCGCCGGCAAGTCGACGCTTGCCAATCTGGTCGAAGCGAGCCTGCATGCGCGCGGCGTGCATACCGTTTTGCTCGATGGCGATAATGTGCGGCACGGGCTGAACAGGGATCTCGGCTTTACCGAGCCCGACCGCGTCGAGAATATCCGCCGCATCGGCGAAGCCGCGAAATTGATGACCGGCGCGGGCCTGGTCGTGCTGTGCTCCTTCATCTCGCCGTTTCGCGCCGAACGCCGGATGCTGCGCGAGCTGCTCGTCGACGAGGAGTTCATCGAGATTTTCGTCGATACGCCCTTGGCGGAGTGCATCCGGCGCGATCCGAAGGGGCTGTATAAGCGTGCGCTGGCCGGCGAGATCGCGAATTTCACCGGCGTCGGTCAGCCCTATGAGGCACCGGAAAGCCCGGACCTGCGTTTGCCGGCCGGACGCGAGGATGCCGTCGCGCTGGCCGGGCGCGTTATCGCCGAACTGGAACGGCGCGGATTGTTCGGGGCTTAGTCGGCCTGAAAAACGGCGATTACCGGCCGCTTACCCCATACGCATATGAGGAATTTTAGGTGACTGGAGCGGGCGAAACGCGCTGTGGTACCAAATGCACCGAGAACGTATGCGCCCCGAATATTCACAAGACGCTTTGACCTATCTTTCGCTGTCCAATCGATCAGTTGATCCCTGACTCGCAGATTGAAAACAGGGTCTCCGAGCGCGATGATGCCTATGAGCTTCGTATTGTGATCATCCCAAACGAGGTATCGAAGGCGACGTCCAAATCCTGCCGAAACGGGTACCAGTCTTGACCAGTTCGAGTCGTGGCGACACTTTTGATGGATCAACCTCGGTGCCATTTGCGAAATGCTTTTAAAGCGCCGGCAACGCCTCGGTTAGAAAGGTCCGTTGGTCCTTCAGGATGGCCTTCCGCTGCTCGTGGTGGAGGGACCGAACCGTTTCCTTGGAGGACGAAGGTGGCTTAAGCGCACCAGCCTGAGTGCGCTCAAACCCCAACTTCTTGAGATGGGTTCGCGCCGCACGGCTGAGCGCCGGCCATGCCGACACCATCGCGATGTTTCCCGACGGCACCCACACCGCCAGCGATGCCGCCGCGGCGATCGGCTCCGCCATCCTCGGCTTCTCGGTGAAGACCGCCGACGCCCGCTGGGTGCGCGACGTCACCGGTTTCGCCATCGGCGGAGTCGCGCCGGTCGGGCACCTCAGCCCGGCGCGCCTCCAGATCGACGAGGACCTGATGGCGCTCGACCCGATCTGGGCCGCGGCCGGCTCGCCGCGCCATAATTTCCGCACCAGCGCCCGCGAAATTGCACAGGTTACGGGGGGAAATATTGCCGACGTAAAGAAATCCTGACCGGAACCCGGTTTCCGGCCTACCTGGGGAGAATTAGCTGGAATATGGAAGGGGGCGATACGCCGATTCGGCCGGATTATGTTATGGCGAGCGTGCGCCTGATTCCGTCATCCGGCGTCAATAGATTCCCACGTGCCAAGGCAAGTTTCTTTGCTGAAAAGGATCATCAGGCCGGCAATCTCGATTGGTTTGCTCATCGCCGGCGTTGGACTGGTCAGCTATTCCTACGGATTTGACTCAATTCTGGCCGGCATCGGGAAGCTGTCGCCGCTGACCATCGGCGTGGTGGTCACGGGCCTCCTGGCAAATTCGGTCGCCGCCGCCTTCAGATTCAAGATCATCGCGGCTCACACCGGGCATCCGGTCCGCTTCCGGCAGGCGATGGCGGCCGTCGGCACCAGCAGCCTGGCCGGCGCCATGTTTTTCCCGCTTGCCGGCCAGTTGATGGCGCGCGGCTTCATCATGCGCCGGGCCAACATGCCGTTCGCGGCCGTGGTCGCGGTGACTTTGTATGAGCGGATCGTCGCGGCGCTGCTGTCCGCCCTGCTGGCGCTCGCCGGCGCGATCTACATTTTCGGCAACGTCTATCTGGACAAGAACGAGGGCGGTTACGCCTTCATCAAGATCGTCTGCGGCCTCGTCGCGGCGGTCATCGGCGGCGCGCTGCTCGGCTACGGCCGCGACGCGACGCGCGCGATCGCGCCTTATATCACCCGGCATTTCGCCAGTGCGTGCCTGCGCATTTTCGCGCTGACGCTGCTGGTGCAGATTCCGATGATGATCGCCTATGTCGCGGCCGCGCACGCGGTGTCGCCGCAGGTCGCGATCGCCGAGCTTGTCGCCGCGTCCTCCATCGTCATGTTTGCCGCGAGCATCCCAATCAGCCTCGCCGGATGGGGCGTGCGCGAAATGAGCGCGATCGTCGCGCTCGGCACCATCGGCGTCGCGGCCAACGATGCGCTCACCGTCGCGATCCTGATCGGCGCCGGATCGCTGTTGTCGATGGCGGTCATTTCGATGGCGGGCTGGTCGCGCTCGGTCAAGAAGCCGGTCGCCGTGTCCGAACTCGAGAAGCCGGTCGACTATGCGCAAGGCCTCGCCTGGGGCCTGCCGATCACCGCCGCGGCGTTCGTGCTGTTTCAGGTCTACGTTCCGGTGCGATCAGGGCTGATCAACGTCAATCTGGCCGATCCGGTCGTGATGCTGGGAGGCTCGCTCTTCGTCATCGAGGCGATCAGGCAGGCGCGGCTGCCGCACTGGCGCGTCAAGTATCTCAACCTTGCCGTCGCGGCCACCACTGCCGCGCTCGGCTGCTCGCTGCTGCTCGGCGCCTACCGGTTCGGCTGGACCGACTGGGCGGTGATGAACCGCTTCTTCGGCTGGTTCATTCTCTTGGCTTTCGCGGCTACCGGCGCGCTGATCGTCAACGCCGGCGGGCGCGAAGGATTCAGGATCGTTGTGCTGACTTACGCCGGCGCAACCGCCGCCGTCGCGCTGCTCGAACTCGCGCTTTTGCTGATCCTTTCCTTCGGCATCCGGCTTCCGCCGGCGTTGCTGCGGCCGGGCGACATCCTGGCGTTCTCGCAGAACCACAACTTCTTTGCGTTTCAGCTATTGATGGCGACGGCCGCCGCGCTGGTGATGGTGCGCGGACGAAGCCTGCGGATTTTCATCACGACCGTAATGCTGACATCGCTGTTTTTTGCCGGGTCGCGCTCCGGCTGGATCGCCATCGCCTGCCTGGTCGCGGCCGGTCTCTACCTCCGCACGGTAACCGTCCGCGAACTTGCGGTATCGATCGTCGGCGCGACCTGCGTCATCGCGGTTCTCACGATGCTCCAGACGCGCGAATTCCTGCCGGCCATCATTTCGGGACTATTCTCGGGATCTGGCGCGGGAGAAGGCGCGATCAAAACGTTGCCGGTATTTGTGCCGACCGGCATGTCGACCGCCGAGCGCATGACCACCATCATCGGCGGCTGGAATATGTTTATATCGCACCCGATCTTCGGCGCCGGTCTCGGCGCGTTCCGCAACGAGAACATTCTCGCGGCCAGCGGCATCCCGCTAGTCATTCATTCGACCGCGCTCTGGCTGTTGGCCGAGCTTGGTATCGTCGGCTTTCTCATCTTCGCGGCGCCGGGCGCCTATGTGTGGGCGGCGGAATGGCTGCGCGCACGCGAGGAGCCGGCCTCGGCCGTGATCGTGTTGTGCCTTGTCGGTTTTGCGGTGATGTCGGGGCCCGCCGACATGGTCTACCAGCGGACGTTCTGGCTGGTCATCGGCGCGGCGCTGGCGCTTCCGCGCCGCCACACAAAAAGGGCCTGAGAAATCGGAAGCCTGACTGGAGCGGGCGAAGGGATTCGAACCCTCGACCCCGACCTTGGCAAGGTAGGGAGTTACGATTTCCCCAGTTAGCCGCCAATCCCCCTGGGTGTTTTTAGCCTTGATAATAAAAGAGATTCTGATATTTTCGATAACTGCGGACCTTCCCAAGTTACCTTCAATCCCCACTCTCTGCTTCCGGTAGGCTTCCGGTGAATTTCTGGAGGTTGCCGATGCCGGCCTTGACCAAGCGAGCTGTGGACGCCGCCAAACCGAAGTTAGTTGACCACTTTTTGTGGTGCAGCAGCACGCCGGGGTTTGGGGTCCGTGTTTACCCGTCAGGTAAGCGCGTGTTCGTCTGCCAAGTCAGGGTCGGCCGAGCGACGCGGCGCATAAAAATCGGCGTGTATGGCCCTTACACGGTCGAACAGGCGCGGCAACGTGCTCAGGAAATCATCCGAGCGGCCTCTGAGGGCCGAGACCCTCAGCGCGAAAAATCAGCCGGGCGCGACGCCATCACCGTCTCGGAAATGTGCGAGGCCTATCTGGAGGCTGCTCGTTCTGACCTCGTTATGACGCGGTTTCGCCGCCCTAAGCGGACTTCCACGCTTAAAATTGATGAGGGTCGCGTCGCTCGGCACATCAAGCCGCTGATTGGGCATCTAAGGGCAAGAGACGTAACCAGGGGAGACGTGCAGCGCATGGCTGACGCGGTCACTCAAGGAAAGACCGCTGGAGTGTTCAAAGGAAAGGCCAGAGCCAAAGCCGTTGTTACCGGCGGTGGAGTCGCGGCTGCACGCGCTGTCGGTCTGCTCGGTGGCATTTTTTCTTGGGCAGAAAAGCGGAGCTTCGTTTCTGGCCCCAATCCTGCCCACGGAGTTGAAACGGCCCGTCCCGCTTCAAAAGACCGCATCCTCTCTGCCGAGGAGCTTTTGGCTTTGGGCAAGTGGCTGATGGTGAAGCCAGGCGCGCCCCCCGGGCCTGTTGCTGCCGTTCGATTGATCGCTTTGACCGGCCTGCGTCGCGAGGAAGCGTGTGGATTGCGATGGACTGAAATTGACATCGCGGGGTCATGCTTGCGGCTGGAAAATACTAAAACGGGACGATCAGTTCGCCCCATTGGCTCAGCGGCCAGAATAATGCTGCAAGGGCTTACCAAGATTTCGGAAAAGTGGGTTTTTCCAAACGTCCACAAAGATGGCAGTGCAGATTTCAAGAAGGCCATCGCTGCCATTTTTGATGCTGCTGGCCTCTCTGATGTCCGTTCCCACGACCTTAGAAGAACCTTCGGTAGTATTGCTGCCGACGAGGGTTACAGTGATTCAACGATTGGCGATTTGCTTGGGCATTCTCGAAGGGGTGTGACCTCCCAACACTACATCCGCCGCCTCGATGAGGCCCTTCTTGCTGCCGCCGATCGCGTGGCGTCCCGCATTTCAAACTCGCTCGATCGAAAAAAGCACGGAACAGCCAAAGTGATTGAGCTCAGAAAGGCACGATCCGAGGGTTAAGGTAATTAGAATAATACGTCTAAAGGGGGAAGCATGGGCAAAGGTGGATACTCGGGCGGGAGCTCAACAATCCGGTTAGGCCAAGAAGGCACGAACTGGGATAGTCCTGATGCCGCTGAAAGCCAAAGGGGTAATGGCGGCAAACATCGAACAGGCAAACCTCCAGCGAAAAAGCCCAAAATTGATTTAGGGGCGGAGCGCGAGGCTCGACATAGAATAGGTTTGATCCGCGCCTTTATTTCACAATGCGTGGCAGCCCACGCAGCCGATAAGCTGACGGCGGTTGCACCGGTCGCTCCAAAAATCCTCCGAGTTAGCATTGGGCATGCCGGCGGCAACATAAAGTGGCTGGAAGGAAATCGAGATTTTCAGATTCTATTTCACGAAATTTACTGTCGACACCGAAATGAGAAAATCCCGTTCGAGAAGGTTTGGGGGACTGGTCGCCGTTAATTCATATCGAGGACTCGATGAGTGGTTCGTTGCCGAAAGTAGTTAGCCAGTGATCTCAGTGTCTCCAACAGCACAGCCAATGTTGCCCCACGGCGATGGCTATATGCCACTTTATTGCGCGGCAAATTGGATCGCGACCAAAGGCGCCACCGTTAATTTTGATCTAGAAGATTTGGCGGCCTGGAAGCCGGTTTTTGCCGAACTCCTTGCTGTCATCGTCTCAGAGAAAGTCCGTGTCGTTGGCAATCGCGACAATGCTCAGGAGGTGGTGGCGGGCCATCATTTTGTTGGCTGCGCAATTCAGTATCCGCACCACACAGTCGATTTTGACCTGGCGATCGGCGATGATCTCTGGTTGCTACAATCATATTCCTATGACGATGAGGATGACTGGCGAAACGGTTTCAGCGACTCCTTAGTGGACCGGGAGGGCAAAGGGTGGTCGCGCTTGATGGTTCTAAAGAGCGACGTACTTAGAGTTTGGCCGTTTGCGCCATGGAAACCTATCGCGACGGGAGCGCCCGGACGCAAAACCATGATGGCCGCTGTAGAAAGGGAATTCCGGCGTCGGGCAGAAAAGGGCGACTTTGAGCCTTCGGCGATTAAACAAGGCGTCGCCTTAGCGGTTTGGTTTGCGGAAATTTATCCAGACGAGCAGCGTTTGAAAGCAAAGAGTATCGAAAACAAGATTCGAGCGGACTATCGCAAGCTCGCCCCCCTTAAATTATCAAAGAATGGGTAATTAATGGGGCTGCCGAGGGGATATGGCGGGTAGCTAAACCGTCTCCAGCAATCACCGGATATTCCGGTCGCATGCAAGGAGATGAAATGGACCAGCCATCCCATCGTTATTTGAGCCGCCTTGAAGCGGCGCAATATGTCCGTGAGGAGTGGGGCTTTCCCTGCTCGGGAAAATGGCTTGCAAAGCTTGCCGTTACCGGCGGCGGCCCTGTGTATCGGAAGGCCGGCCGGTTCCCGATTTATGATCCGGTTGAGCTTGATGCCTGGGCAGAAGCTCGCATCAGCGCGCCGCATTATTCGACCTCGGACTACGAGGTGGCCAATGCGTAACCAAGAGCTCCAAGAAAAAGAAAACCCCGCGCCTGGACCGCGCGGGGCTTTTGAAAATGACCTGCTTGGCAGCCCGGTCAATTCTGAAAATAGCGAGAACCGCGTCCTCACGCAAGATTGCCTCAGCTATTTGCTGGCCGAGTGTCGCGGCGCTGTTCTGCGTCTTCGTATCCAGACCAACGAGGTGGTTACGATCGGCCTCGCGCTTAAGGCGGGCTTGATCTCCGCTGACGCGGCCGTCGAAGCGCTCCGCGATATGGGGGCTCCGTTCTTTCTCTGCGGCCAGCCTTCCGACGAAGGAGCCGAATAATGTTGGACAAGAATTTCGATTGTCTCGGAGCCGTCGGCGATGCCCGACAGGGTCAGCGCGTGATCGAGGAGGTTTACAGCTTCCTCGGCAGGTTCGTCTCGTATCCCAGCGACTATGCGCAGACGGCGCATGCTCTCTGGATCATTCACGCCCACCTCATGGATAAGTGGGACTCGACCCCGCGCTGTGTTTCGGCATGGAATAAGGACCCCGTTTTCGGGGTGATCGGCATCCAATCGGGACCCCGGCACTGAGGGTCCACACTGGCTTCCATTTTTCATGGGAGCCGAGATTGGAATGCTGGTCGTGGAGACGATTGCGAAGATCCGTCGC
>CANKBJ010000108.1 GCA_947479905.1 Bradyrhizobiaceae bacterium | reverse complement strand
GTTTGCATGAGGTTGACGTATGTATTCACCGGCGGATGGCCGGAGGCGATGCGCAGGCGAATAACCTCCTGCGCATTGGTTTTTGCGGCCATGAATGTGCCGGCCGTGACGAGCGCCATGAAAACGCCGGCGCGCAACAGTTTGCGGATTGTCATCGTGCATCCTCCCAAGGATTTCGCCGGTGTCCGGCGTTATTTTTGTCGTGCGTACAGTCTGTTGGATTGCCGACAAGTGTCAATGGTCATGGCGTCTCTGTTCTCTGCGTTATGCGACAACTTTTCTCTGCGTAATGCGACAACTTTCGCGCTATGAAAGCATGGCGCGTGACGAGCGCCCGCGATACAGATGGTCAGCGTTCACACTAGCCGGCGGTATGACATCCAATGGAAGCTTACGTCGATCAGATCATTGCCTTTGCCCGCGATAACGCGGCATGGGTGCCGGCGCTCATATTCGCGCTGGCCTTCGGCGAGTCGCTGGCCTTTATCTCGCTGTTGATTCCGGCCTGGGGCGCTCTGGTCGCGCTCGGCGCCTTGATTGGCTCAAGTGGCATCGAGTTCTGGCCGGTCTGGATCGCCGCCGCGCTGGGCGCAGCCTTGGGCGATTGGCTGTCGTACTGGATCGGGCTGAAGCTCGAATACCGGGTGCAGCACATCTGGCCGTTGTCGCGCCATCCGGACCTGATCCCGCGTGGCGAGCGCTTCATGAAGACCTGGGGCATTGCCGGCATTTTCATTGGCCGCTTTTTCGGGCCGCTGCGCGCATCGGTACCGCTGATTGCCGGTATTTTCGAAATGCCGTTCTGGCGGTTTCAAATCGCCAATGTACTGTCGGCTTTTGTTTGGGCAGCGGTGCTGCTGACTTTGGGTGACGGCATTTCCAAGGCGATCTCCTGGGGCTGGGGCAACTGACGAGGATAACCTGCGACAATTTGGCATAAGCGGTTGCCGCGAATTTGAACGAATGCGCGCCGCCTTGCGCTTGAAGCGCACCCCGTTTCCAAATTCATATGCGCGAGGGAATAATGCCTCGTTCTGGGTGTTGAAGTTCTGAGGCCATGCACCGGGCGCCATGGCGCCCTTTACCGGGAGAATACAGATGCAAATTTCTCGTCGCGCTGCGCTCGTAGGCGTCGCCGCCGCGGCAACCGTCGGCGGCACAGTCAATCCGCTGTCGCTGAAGCCGGCCAATGCGCAGGCCGCCACGCCGTCCAGCGGCGTTTTCCGCTACAAATTCGGGGATGGCGAGATCATCCAGATTCTGGACGGCGTTCGCACGTTTCCGATTCCCGACGGGTTCGTGACGAATGCGAGCAAGGAACAGACCGCGGCCGCGCTCGAAGCTGTCTATATGCCGAAGGGACAGATCACCAATTCATTCAGCCCGGTTGTCGTTAAGCTGGGCGGCAAGACGATCGCGATCGACACCGGCAACGGGCTTGCCGCTTTTGAAGCGAGCAAAGGCGCGGTCGGCAACTGCCAGGCCAACATGATCGCGGCCGGCATCGATCCCAAGTCGGTCGATACCGTCATCATTTCGCATTTCCACGGGGACCACATCGGCGGCATCAAAGGCACCGACGGCAAGCTGGCCTATCCGAATGCCGAGATCATGGTGCCGTCGACCGAATGGTCGTTCTTCACCAACGAAGGCAACATGGACAAGGCGAGCCCGACCAACAAAGGCAACTTCGCCAACGTCAAGAAAACGTTCGATGGCCTCAAGGTGACGCAGTTCGAGGCCGGCAAGGAGATCGTCTCCGGGATTACTTCTGTTGCCTCTCCCGGTCATACGCCCGGTCACACCTCGTTCGTATTGAGCTCGGGCGCCAAGCGCGTGATGGTGCAGGGCGACATCGCGCTGTTTCCCGGTGTGTTCATGCGCAATCCCGATTTCAAGATCATGTTCGACAACGACGCCGACGTCGCGGTGGCGACCCGCCGGAAGCTGTACGACATGGCCAGCGTCGAGAAGCTGCCGATCATCGGCTATCACTTCCCGTTCCCGTCGGCCGGCTACGTCGAGAAGGACGGCACCGGATTCCGGCTGGTGCAGGCGCAGGCCGGTATTTAAGGCAGCGTCAGATTCCCCTGGATTGGAAACACTGGCAAGGCCGTCCCGCGAGGGGCGGCCTTTTGCCTTCCGGGCTTGAAGGAGGGGCGCCGCTTGACCGGTTTAGGCCCTAAGCCTATATCGCGCCCCATGACGACCTTTTCACCAGCAATTGTGCTGCGCCGCCGCCGTATCGACACGGCACTGGCGCGCTTTCGCGTGTAAAACGTCCCCGTGCCGCCGGAGTTTGGCCACGGCACCTTGATCCTCCCGACCGTTGCCTTAATCCGGACGAATGAACCGCTCCGCAAGCGGAGCATAGGCGCCTATTGTTGCACCAGCGCTTGAACCGAAGGACCTAAGGCCATGGCTACCAAGGCAAAGATCGGCGTTCTCGGCGCCTCCGGCTATACCGGCTCTGAGCTGGTGCGGATGCTGTTGCGTCATCCGCGCGCGGAGATCGCGCTGCTGACCGCCGAACGCAGCGCCGGCAAGGCCATGCGCGAGGTTTTCCCACAGTTCTCGCCCTATGAGTTGCCGACCTTGGTCGCTTTGGACGGTCTCGACTGGAAGGCGCTGGCGCTGGACGTCGTGTTTTGCGCGCTGCCGCATGCGACCACGCAAAAGGTGCTGAAGGACCTGCTGGCGGCCGCGCCGGCGACCAAGGTGGTCGATCTGTCGGCCGATTTCCGGCTAGCCGACACCGCGGCCTATGCCAAATGGTACGGCCACGAGCATCATGCGCCGGAGCTTCAGAAAGAGGCGGTCTATGGGCTCGTCGAAATTCATCGGCGCGAAATCAAACATGCGCGGCTGGTCGCCAATCCGGGCTGCTACACAAGTTGCGCGCAACTGCCGCTGACGCCGCTGATCAAGGCGAAAGCCATCGACCTCGACGAGATCGTCATCGATGCCAAGTCGGGCATGACCGGCGCGGGCCGGGCGGCGAAGGAGGCCATGCTGTTCTCGGAAGTATCGGAAGGCTTCAACGCCTATGGCGTCGGCAAGCACCGGCACATGGCCGAACTCGACCAGGAATTCTCGGCCGCTGCCGGGCGCGACGTGACGGTCACCTTCACGCCGCATCTGGTGCCGATGAACCGGGGCATTCTCTCGACCATCTATGTGCGCGGCAAAAGGGGCCGGACGCCGCAGGAGCTTCATGGGATACTTTTAAAGTTCTACGCGAAGGAGCCGTTCGTGCATGTGCTGCCCTATGGCGAGACGCCGCACACAAGGCATGTGCGCGGGTCCAACATGACCATGATCGGTGTCGTCGCCGACCGCATCGAGGGCCGGGCGATCATCGTTTCGGCACTGGATAATCTGGTAAAAGGCGCCTCCGGCCAGGCGATCCAGAACATGAACCTGATCATGGGCTACCCGGAACCGATGGGCATCGATCAGGTCGCACTGTTTCCCTAGAATCGGCGCTTGGACTAAGGTCTTCCGGTCCTTGCCGGGAGACCTTCATGTTCGAGGTCGTAAACCAGCCGCCGCCGCTTGAGCCCTATAACCTGTTCGCCAGCGACATCGTGCTGCGCGAGGCGGTGCGGCGCGAGCAGGCGGAATGGGCCGAAGGCGGGCTCAATGCGCTGGGCGTCACTTTAGGCAGACCCGAGACCGTCAAACTCGGTTTCGACGCCAACCGGAACCCGCCGCAACTGCGCACGCTCGACCGCTACGGCCACCGGCTCGACGAGGTCGAATTTCATCCGGCCTGGCACGAACTGTTGGCGATCGCACTGCGTGCGGGCCTGCATTCCAGCCCGTGGGCGCATCCGCAGGCGGGTGCGCATGTCGCCCGCGCCGCCGGCACCTATATGCTCAACCAGATCGAGAGCGGCGTTTATTGTCCGGTCGCCATGACCTATGGCGCCGTGCCGACCTTGCGCCATGCGCCTGAGGTCGCGGCGCTTTGGCTACCGAAGATTTATGGCCGGGACTATGACAAACGTTTCGTACCGGTGACCGGAAAGTCGGCGGCGCTGCTCGGCATGGGCATGACCGAGAATCAGGGTGGCTCCGACCTGCGCACCAACACGACGCGCGCCGAGCGCACCGCCGACGGTTCGTATCGCCTGCACGGCCACAAATGGTTCATGTCGGCGCCAATGTGCGATGCCTTTCTGGTGCTGGCGCAGACGGACAAGGGCCTCAGTTGCTTCCTGCTGCCGCGCTGGACGCTGGACGGGGAGCGCAACGCCATCCAGATCATCCGGCTCAAGGACAAGCTCGGCAACAAGTCGAACGCTTCGAGCGAGGTCGAGTTCGCCGGCGCTTATGCGCAACTGATCGGCGAGGAAGGCCGCGGTATCCCGACGATCATCGAGATGGGCAATTACACGCGGCTCGATTGCTGCATCGGTTCGTCGTCGTTGATGCGGCAGGCGGTGGCGCAGGCGATCCATCACGCGCGTCATCGCACCGTGTTTCAGAAAAAGCTCATCGACCAGCCGTTGATGAGCAATGTGCTGGCCGATCTGGCGCTGGAGTCGGAAGCGGCGACGGTGCTGACCATGCGGCTGGCGCGCGCCTATGATGAGGAGGGCGAGAGCGCGCAGGTGTTCCGCCGCGTGCTGACGCCGGCGGCGAAGTTCTGGATCTGCAAGCGCACGCCAATGGTGACATTGGAAGCAATGGAGGTGCTCGGTGGCTCAGGCTATATCGAGGAAAGCATCATGCCGCGGCTGTACCGCGAAGCGCCGGTCAATTCGATCTGGGAAGGCTCCGGCAACGTGATGTGCCTCGACGTGTTGCGCGCCATCGGCCGCACCACCAACGCCGCGGCTGTTTTGCATGACGAACTGGATGGCGGCGGCGAGCCGCGCCTGAAGGCCTTCGTCGAGCGTTTGACAAAGCGCATGACCGGCGCCGAACGCAATGACGAAGCGCAAGCGCGCGTTCTGGTGCGCGATATCGTGCTGGCCTTGCAGGCGGCGCTCTTGATCAAGCACGCGCCGGCTTCAGTCGCCGATGCCTTTTGCGCGTCGCGCCTTGGCGGCGACAGCGGCGGCGCTTTCGGCACGCTGCCGCGAGGTTGCGACCTTCAGGCGATTGCCGAGCGCGCGTCGCCGCTACATTAGAGCTTCCCGAACACCGCCAGCACCAGAGCCGCCTGCGCCAGAAAGCCAACCGTAAAGGCGACCGTGCGCAGCACGGTAATGCCGAGCGCGTAAATGACGGCATGCGCCAGCCGCGCCCAGAAATAGACCGCGCATGCAATGATCGTGCTTTGCGTCGAATGGCCCATGCTGTCGAGAATGAGCACCAGCGGTGCGAACACCACCAGATTGTCGACCGCATTGGTGTGCGCGAAATAAAGCCGTTGCGCCCACGGGCTTTGCGGCTTGTCGTCGCGGGAGGGGTTGGCCATCGCGCCCATCAGGCCGCGCACCCTGATGCGGTCGAGCGTATAGGGAATCCACAACACCATGGTCAGGATGACGGTGAGGGTCAGCCACATAAATTCTTGCGTCATTTTCGTCTCCCGAAAAGCTGGTGCTTGGCCACGACTATCGGGGCGACACTAGCCGATCCTGATGCGCGGGGCTATCGACTGCGGCAGTTGTGCAGCTTCTTCCACGGACGTAAAAGAGGAGCAGCGAATACAATGGATTTTCAAGAATGAGCGTTACCGAGGCTAAACCACCGATCGACCCCGCATTGTTCCGGCGGGTGATGGGTTCCTTCACCACCGGCGTCACCGTCATTACCGCCGAAGCCGACGACGACGTGCGCGGCATGACCGCCAATGCCTTCATGTCCGGCTCGTTGGCGCCGCCTTTGTGCATTATCTCGGTGGCGAAAAAAGCCCGCATGCATGAACTTCTCGAGAAGGCCGGCCATTTCGGCGTCAGCATGCTGGCGCGCGGTCAGGAGACGGTCAGCCAGCACTTCGCCCGGCAGGGCGCTACCGAACCCGACGTGAGTTTCGAACATATCGAGGGCATACCGGTGCTGGCGGGCGTGAGCGCCTCGCTTGCCGCCGAAATCGACACGCGCCACGACTGCGGCGATCACAGCCTGTTCATCGGTCGAGTTATCGGCTTACGTGAATTCGGCCGGGCGCCCTTGGTTTATCACGCCGGCAAATACGCGACGCTGCATTACAAGAAGGAAGTTCCGGCCGACCCGGCGATCGACTTCTGGGAACTAGAGCCCAACTGAGCGAGCAACAACGTAAAGTCCGACCGCGATGACGATGCCGGAAAACGTGCGCGTCAAAGCGTTCTTGTGGCCGGCGAGGTGACGCGCCAGCTTTGTGCCGAACAGGCCGCCGAACGCGCCGCCGATCACGAACAATCCGGCGAGCGGCCAGTCGACCAGACCGGACCAGGCATAGCTTGCCGCGGTGGTCAGGCCGAAGGCGGTGACCGAGACCAACGACGAGCCGATCGCGTTGATCAGCGGCATGGCGGTGGCGCCGATCAGGCCGGGCACGATCAGAAAGCCGCCGCCGATACCGAAAAACCCGGACAGCGCGCCGACCAGAAGACCCGTGCCAACCAGCAGCGGCAACAAGGTCGGCATGCTGGCGCGGGTCAGCGCGACATCCGGATTGCCGCCGGACTTGCGCGGCCGCAGCATAGCGATGCCGATGACGATCATGAGGATGCCGAACAAGGTCAGCAGACGGGCGCCGTCGACCATTTTGCCAAGCTGGGCACCGCCCGCTGCGCCGGCGATGCCTGATAAAGCGAACACCAGCGCGCATGGCCATTTGACTGTATGAGCCCGTGCATGGCCGGCGAGATTGAGCGCAGCGCTCGCCGCAACCGCGATGGCGCTGGTGCCGATGGCGACATGCGGCGAGGATACGCCGACGACATAGACCAGCAACGGCACCGCCAGGATCGAGCCGCCGCCGCCGACAAGGCCGAGCGTGAAGCCGACGAGGCTTCCAGAGCCGATCGACAGCAGGGCTTGCAGCGTGCTCATTTGACGGCGGCCGGCGTCGCGACGGTTTGCGCGCGCTTGTTCCACGGCATCGCGCCGAGAATGCGCGCCATGCCGCAGAAGCCGGTGACGCCGGCAAACAGCAGACCGGCTCCGACGAAGCCGGACACGGCATAGAAGCCGGGCGAGACGAGGGCGCCGAGCAAGACGCCGATCAGCACCAGACTGCCGGCACCGATCTGCACCTGCCGCATGATGTCGATCGGCTGTGTCGGATCGAGCGCGACCGGCAGGCCGGCTTTCTTCCAGGCATCAAGACCACCTTCGAGGATGAAGGTCTCGCAGGTTTGCGATGCGGCGCTCGCCAGCCGCGCGGCGTTGCCTTTGGTGCGCGCGCCGGAGCGGCAATGAAAGATGAGCACGTCGTCACCGGGACGAACCGGGTTGCCGGCATTGATGCGGCTAAGCGCATGATGGCGCGCACCGGGAATGCGTTCGCGGGCATGTTCGTCGCTTTCGCGGATGTCGATGAGTGCGGCGCCGTCGCGGATCAGTTCGGCGGCGCGTTGCGGCGAAATGGTTTTCAAGTTGGACATGAGATTTCTTCTTTCTTTTTGACTAAGGGCAGTAGATATCCTTGAGCAGCGCGAGCAGCCGCGCCGCGTTCTTGTCGGCGATACGGTAATAAATAGTCTGCGCATCGCGCCGCGTGGCGAGCAGGCCGTCGTCGCGCATCTTGCCGAGATGCTGCGACAGAGCCGACTGGCTCAGTTCGCCGGCCTCGACCAGCGACGTCACCGACATCTCGCCGGCCATTGCCAGCCGGCACAGGATCAGCAGCCGGTTCTCGTTAGCGAGTAGCTTGAGAAGTCCGGCGGCTTCGCCGGCCTTGCGTTCAAGCTCGGCCATTCCCTTGTCGGCGGCGGGGCGGTGGGCGGTTTTGGCGGTCATCGGAACGCTCCAGTGAATTAGATGTTGCTAAATTAGGATCATCTAATATATAAGTCAAGTCCAATCGCGACGGCAATATGGAGAAAGAACATGACCAGCCCTGCAAAGCCGCAAATTCAGGCGTTTTTTGACGAACCGACCAATACCGTCAGCTATCTGGTGTGGGATTTGGCCACCATGGAAGGCGCGGTGATCGACCCCGTGCTCGATTACGACTTCCGCACCGGCAAGGCGTCAATGGCCTCAGCCGACGGCATTCTGGCCGCGGCCGAAAAGCTCGGCGTCAAGGTGACGCAAGTGCTGGAAACGCACGCCCATGCCGATCATCTGTCGGGCGCGCCCTATATCAAGCTCAAGACTGGGGCGAAGGTGTCGATCGGCGAACATATCCGCGATGTGCAACGCATCTTCCGGCCGGTTTTCAATGCGGTCGATGTGTCGGGCGACGGCTCCGAGTTCGATCATCTGTTCAAAGACGGCGAGCGCTTCAAGGTCGGCACGCTCGACGGCGAGGTCATTCACACGCCCGGTCATACGCCGGCCTGTGTGTCGTACAAAATCGGCGACGCCGTCTTTGTCGGTGACACGATGTTCATGCCCGACTACGGCACCGCGCGCGCCGACTTTCCCGGTGGCGATGCCCGTGCGCTCTTCCGATCGATCCAGCGCATTCTGTCGCTGTCGGCCGAGACGCGGCTGTTCATGTGCCACGACTACAAGGCGCCGGGCCGCGATGCCTATGCCTGGGAGACGACGGTGGGCGAGGAGCGGGCGCGCAACGTCCATGTGCATCAAGGCGTCAGCGAGGATGATTTCGTCGCCATGCGCACGACGCGCGATGCGACATTGGCGGCGCCGTTGCTGCTGCTGCCGTCGATCCAGGTCAACATCCGCGCCGGCAAGTTTCCGCCTGCCGAAGTCGATGGCGTCCACTATCTGAAGGTGCCGATCAGGCTGGCATCTTGATGCGACAAAAAGGCCGGAGCGATCCGGCCTTTTTCACCCTTAGTCCTGCGCCTTCACGAAGGACCCTGGCGCATCTTCGATGGCCTTAAGCTTGCCGCCGCCGATGACGCGCGCCGGCACTGTCTTGGCGTTCAGGCTCTTGATCCAGTCGAGCCAGTCCGGCCACCAGGAGCCGGGGTGTTCGGTCGCGGTCTTCATCCAGACATCAACGTCGGAGCCGGTCGGTGCATCGCCGGTCCAGTATTGATATTTCGGTTTCGTCGGCGGATTGACGACGCCGGCGATATGACCGGAGCCGGCCAGCACATATTTCACCGGGCCGCCGAAAAATTGCGAACCGTGCAACACCGATTTCGCCGGCGCGATATGGTCTTCGCGGGTGGCGAGATTATAGATCGGCACTTTCACTTTTTTCAGATTGAGTTTGATACCGCCGATCTCCATCTCGCCTTTGGTCAAGCGGTTGTTGAGATAGCAATTGCGCAGATAGAACGAATGATTGGCCGCCGGCATGCGGGTGGCGTCGGAATTCCAGTAAAGTATGTCGAACGGGTAGGGCTTCTTGCCGCGCAGATAATTGTTGACCACATAGGGCCAGATCAGATCGTTCGAGCGCAGCATGTTGAAGGTGTTGGCCATGCGCGAGGCCTCCAGATAGCCCTGTTCCTTCATATGCGCTTCGAGTTGCTGGATGCGCTCTTCGTCGACGAACACTTTTAAATCGCCGGAGTAAGTGAAGTCGACCTGCGCCGCGAACATGGTGGCGGAGACCGCGCGATTTTTTCTTTTGGCGGCGAGATAGGCCAGCGCGATCGACAGCAATGTACCGCCGACGCAATAGCCGATGGTGTGAATCTTTTTCTCGCCGGTAACGGTCTCGATGGCGTCCATCGCCGCGATCGGCCCTTCCGTCATGTATTGTTCGAAGCTTTTCGAAGCGAGGTGAAAGTCGGGATTGACCCAGGAAATCACGAACACCGTCATGCCCTGGCCGACGCACCATTTGATGAACGATTTCTCCGGCGTCAGGTCGAGAATGTAGAATTTGTTGATCCATGGCGGCACGATAAGCAACGGTACTTTCAGGACGTCCTTCGTGGTCGCCTCGTACTGGATCAACTGCATCAGGTCGTTCTGGAAGATGACCTTGCCCGGCGTCAGCGCCAGATTGCGCCCGACGGCGAAGTTGCCGGGGTCGGACTGGCGGATTTTGAGATTGCCGTGGCCAGCTTCAATATCCTCGCCCAACATGTGCATGCCGCGCACGAGGTTCTCCGCGTTCGACGCCATCGTCTCGCGCAGCAGTTCCGGATTGGTCAAAACGAAATTAGACGGCGAAATCGCATTGGCGATCTGGCGGACGTAAAACTCGGCCTTCTGGCGCGTATGTTCGTCGACACCGTCGGCCTCCTTGACCAGCTTTTCGCCCCAATGCGTCGTCAGCAGATAAGCTTGCTTGAGAAAGTCGAAAAACTGGTTCTGCGACCATTCCGGATCGGCGAAACGCTTGTCGCGCGGATCGGCATTTACGGCGGGTTCAGCCGGTTCGCCGGCCATGCGCTTGACCGTCGAGGCCCATAGATCGAGATAGGCGCGGCCGAGGCTGGTCTGCAGTTCGAACGAGCGCTTCGGATCGGACAGCCAGTATTCCGCCACCTGGCCGACGGTCTTGACCACCTCGGTGACGTCCTCCGACATCTCGTCTTTGAGTTTGCCCTGTTCGCGCGGCTTCATGTAGGCGGCGACCGCCTTGCCGCCTTCCTCGATCATGCGCGCCAGATTGCGAGCGAACAGCTCAACATCGAAGCCGCTGGCTTTGGCAGGTTCACTTGGCGGCGCGGGCGAAGGGCTGGGCGCGGTCGCAACCTTGAGCGGGGCCCTGGCATCAGCCTTCAATTCGGTCTTGTTTTTTTCCATACGTCGACGCCGACCCCCGCCTCAGAAGTGACCCGGACCGGTCCGGATCGCAAGGCGCGTTTAGTTGCAAGGCTGCCCAAATAATCGCCGGTCCTTGCTGCCGCCATAATAGCCGGTTACCTAAATTATGCTATAATTCATTGAGTCTGCATCGATTTTCCTTCAGTCGCGGGATCGCTTGAAAGCATGGCGCGAACGGCACCTTTTCCGGTTCTGGTTGGATACGGTCTTGTGCTGAGCCTGGCTGCCGGGCTCGGCGGCTGTGCCACCGGCGCAATGCTCGAACAGATGCCGGAGTCGATCGGTGGCGAACCGTCACACCTGCCGGCAAAACCCGCGGTCGCGTATCAATACCCGGCCGTCCACGATATGCCGCCAGCCCGTGCGGATGCGCCGTTGAGCGATACCGAGCAGGTCAGGATGGAAAAGGAACTGCGGGCCGCCCGCGACCGCCAGGAGGGGCTCTATGGACAAGCCCCGAAACCGGCTCCGGGGGCAAAAAGCAGACCCGCGGCCGCCAATAGCGACCAATCCTCTGGTGGAACGACCAACCCGTGATAAAAGCCAGCCGGGGTAACGCCTGCCGGCTGGAAAGGGCAGCCAGCGCTTCACGTTCGAAAGCGCCAGGCAGCAGAAAAGCGACTTAAAGGTCTGACCGATGGAAGAATTTTACCGCATCCGCCGCCTTCCGCCTTACGTGTTCGAGGAAGTGAACAAGGCCAAGGCCAAAGCCCGCGCCGCGGGGGCAGACATCGTCGATCTCGGTATGGGCAACCCCGATTTGCC
>CANKBJ010000107.1 GCA_947479905.1 Bradyrhizobiaceae bacterium | reverse complement strand
CTGCCGCACCTCGCGCATGTCAATGCCTGCACCGCGATCCTGATGGAAGCCGATGCGCTCGGCAACCTGATCGACGACCGTTTCGAGCGCGATCCGGGCGCCGCCGCGCTGGCGAAATATACCGCCGGCACTTACGACACGGCGCGTCGCGCGCTCAAGCCGTGCCCGGCCCGCACACTCGATCAGGTGCGCGCCGATGACGCGCGTGCGCGCCAGGCGAAAAAACGCCGCAGGCGCTAGTTGCCGGCGAGGGTGACCGGCGGCGGCGTGTCGGGCGGAAAGTAACCGACCTCCCACATCGCGCGCAGCAAACCCTCCTCGGCGAACAGCGCGGCGAGCGCCTTCACAACCTCGGCGGCCGTGCGTCGGCCGCCGGCAACGTGATCGTCGAGGATGGCTTGCGCCTCGGCGACGCGCTCGCAGATCGCAATGATGCTGGCGCGGTTTTCGGTCATCCGCATTTAATCCTTGTTCGGTGACAGATCCACGAAATAGACGCCGCAGGCGGTGCCGAGGGCGTTGGCTTTCGGGCATTGGGCAATGGCCTGGCGCAGATCGGGCAGGGCGGTTTTGCCGCCGTGCCGGGCGATCAGCGTCGCCTTGCGGACCTGGCCGCGCCGGTCGCAGCGAGTGCAGGCCAGCCGGACCATGTCGGCGGGATACTCGGCAAGCGTGATCGAACCGGCTGGCATTGGCGGGCTTTAGCGCGCCTTTTAACCGGCGGCTAGGAGCCGGAAAAGCCCGGTTTTCGGTTGGGCGGTCCGGTGGATTCGCTCCTCCGCTACCAAATTCTGCCTAATCCATTGAAAAAGCAGGCAAATATCAGAACCTCGGATCGCGCTTCGGCGTGCCGCGGCCTTGCGCCGGTGCTGCGCATCGGCGCGCTTTCGCGCGTGGACGATTGAAAATTCCAGAGTATTAATGTCCTCCCGACGATCGACAATTGTTGCAGGGCAAGCGGACGTGACATCGCCAATGAGTTGCCGACAATGAGCCAAGTCCCGGCGCGCGACCGCGCGGACGACCTTGTTTCGCGCGTGCGCGCCGCCGCGCGTCAGGAACAGTTCCTCGACGTCGTGTCGGCGGAGGAAGCGAAAGCGCGTTTCGAGCGTCCTCTCGATCTGTCGCCGCTGCCGGCCGAGACGGTGACGCTTGCCGAAGCTTTGTCGCGTGTGTTGGCGCACGATATCGTCGCGGCGGTCGATGCGCCGCCCTTCGACCGTTCCAACGTCGATGGCTTCGCGTTGCGCGCCGCCGATACGCTCGGCGCCAGTCCGGGCGCGCCGAAGCTGCTGCGGCTCAATAGCGAAGTGATCGCCTGCGGCGACAATCCGGCGCTGGAAGTGTCGCACGGCCGCGCCACCACCATCGCCACCGGCGGCGTCATCCCGCGCGGCGCCGACGCCGTGATCATGGTCGAGCAGACCGAACTGATCGAGGACGGCGAACCGCGCATTGAATTGCAACGCGCCGCGGCGCCGGGGCAATTCATTTCCTATGCCGGCTCCGACATCGCGCGCGGCGAGACATTGTTGCGGCGTGGCGCGCGCATCGGCTCGCGCGAGATCGGCATGCTGGCGGCCTGCGGCCTGTCGCAGGTCGATGTCGTGCGCAAGCCGAAGGTCGCGGTCATCTCGACCGGCGATGAACTGGTCGCGCCCGGCCAGCCGCTTAAAGCCGCCGGCATCTATGACAGCAACGGCGCGATCATCGCCGCCGCCATCGTCGAAGCCGGCGGCGAAGCCTTGCCGATGGGCGCCATTGCCGACGACGCTATGGCGCTGGACAAAGCCGTGCGCGATGCGCTGTCGCAAAGCGACATGGTGGTGCTGTCGGCCGGCACGTCGAAAGGCGCCGGCGATCTGTCGCATACAATCGTTTCCAAGCTGGGCGCGCCCGGCATTCTGGTGCATGGCGTCGCGCTCAAGCCGGGCAAACCGCTTTGCCTCGCCGTCATCGGCAAGACGCCGCTCGTCGTGCTGCCGGGATTTCCGACCTCGGCGATTTTCACCTTTCACGCTTTCGTCGCGCCGGTCATTCGCGCGCTCGCCGGTCTGCCGCCGGAAGCCGCGCAAACAATTGCGGCGCGCGTGCCGGTGCGCATTGCGTCGGAACTCGGCCGCAAGGAATTCGTGCTGGTGTCGCTGATCGACGGCGATGACGGACCGGTGGCGTTTCCGACCGGCAAGGGCTCCGGCTCGGTGACCAGTTTTTCGCAGGCCGACGGCTTTCTCGAAATCGACGCGCTGGCCAATGCGCTCGATGCCGGCAGCGTCGCGCAGGTGACCTTGATCGGCAGCGCGGCGCACGCGCCCGACCTTGTCATCATGGGCAGTCACGACGTCGCGCTCGACGTGATGGTCGGCGCGCTGGCCGAGCGCGGCGTCTCGGTGCGCACATTGGCGGTCGGCAGTCTCGGCGGCGTGGCAGCGGCGAGCCGCGGCGAATGCGACATCGCGCCGGTGCATCTGATCGATCCATTGAGCGGCCAATACAACAAACATCTGGTGACGCCGGCGCTGTCGCTGGTGCCCGGCTGGCGCCGCATGCAGGGCGTGCTGTTTCGTCCGGGCGACCAACGCTTCGAGGGAAAAAGCGCGACCGACGCGATCAAGACGGTGCTGGCCGACGCGGCGGCGCTGATGGTCAACCGCAATGCCGGCGCCGGCACCCGCGTGCTGATCGATACTTTATTGAACGGCGCGCGGCCGCCCGGCTACGCCAACCAGCCGAAGTCGCACAACGCGGTCGCGGCTGCGATCGCGCAAGGCCGCGCCGACTGGGGCGTCGCCATCGAGCCGGTCGCCAAACTCTACGGTCTCGGCTTCCTTCAGGTGGCGCCAGAGCATTACGATTTTCTCGTCGTCGAGAGCCGGCGGTCAAGGCCGGCGGTGCGGGCCTTTCTCGACGCGCTTCGCGATGAGACGACGCGCGCGCGTATCCGCGCCATCGGCATGCAGCCCGCCGATGATTAGAAATATTTGCGCAGCGGCGATGCTGTTGCTGCTCGCGGCTGGCGACGCGCAGGCGCAGTTGGGCGGTCACGGCGGCCCGGTGCGGGCGCTGGCGATTTCGGCGGATGGCGCGGAAGTCGTGTCCGGCAGTTTCGACACCTCGGCGATCCGCTGGTCGCTGTCGCGGAACGCCGCCGAGCAGGTGCTGCGCTTCCACGATGGCGCGGTCAACGCGGTTGCCTTCCTCAAGGACGGCCGCGTCGTCACCGCCGGCGCCGATGCGCATATCGCGATCTGGTCTGCCGGACAGGCGCAGCCGGTCGCCACGCTCGATGGTCATACCGCGCCCGTCGTCAGTCTGGCGGTGTCGCCGGACGGTCGATGGCTCGCGTCGGCGTCATGGGATCACACAATGCGGCTGTGGCCGCTTGGCGGCGGCGCGCCGCGCGTACTCGAAGGCAACAGCCAGAACGTCAACGGCGTTGCCTTTTCGCCCGACGGCCGCGACCTCATCAGCGCCGGCTACGACACGACGTTGCGCATCTGGCCGATATCCGGCGGCAGCGCGACCGTTCGTCATCTGCCGACGCCGCTCAACGCCGTCGCGGTCGCGCCCGATGGCGAGATCGTCGCCGGCGGCGCCGACGGCAAGGTCTATTTTCTGTCGCCGCAAGGCGACATGCGCGGCGACGCGCAGGCGGCGGCGACGCCGGTCATCGCGCTCGCCGTTTCAAAGGACGGCACGCTGATTGCCGCCGCCGGCATTCGCGGTTCGGTCGCGCTGATCGAGCGCAAGACGCGCAACGTTCAGAAGACGCTTGTGGGACCGGGCCTGCCGGTGTGGTCGGTGGCCTTCTTTCCCGACAGCCGCACTTTGTTGACCGGCGGCGCCGATCGCATGCTGCGGCGCTGGAACGCAATCAGCGGCGAGCCGATCGACGCGGTGGTGCTCGGTGCGCCGGACGATCCGCTGGCCGCCTATGCGGGCGACCGCGGCGCCGAGGTGTATCGCGCCTGCATTGCCTGTCACGCGCTGACACCGGATGACGGCAACAAAGCCGGACCGAGTTTGGCCGGCATCTTTGGCCGCAGGATTGCGACCTTGGCGGGCTACCGTTTTTCCGACGCGCTCAAGAAAATGGATATTGTCTGGACGCCGGAGACGGTGGCGAAAATGTTCGAGGTCGGACCGGCCGCCTACACGCCCGGCACCAAGATGCCGGAACAGACAATTGGTTCGGCTGACGACCGCAATGCGCTGGTCGACTTCATCGCCAAGGCAACGCGCAAAAAGTAACCGCGCGCGAAGTGAGCGACTCTAGTTGTCGCCCTTCTGCTCGCGCTCGCGCTCGCGCAGATAATCCTCGGTGGTGCGCGCATGCGGCCGCGGCGTGGCGGCGAACGGATCGAAATTTTCCTTCGCCATCGCGCCGACGCGGCAATCGGCGCACATGCGGATGACGTCGATGCGCTTGCTGGCGTCCTTGAACATCCAGTGCTGGCCTTCCAGCTTGGCGATGACGCGCTCGACCGTGCTTTTGACGCCGAACGGCGCGTCGCAGACGATGCAGTGAAACGGTTCTTCCTGCTTGATGACCCGGTTCATCGCGGTGGCGGCGAGGAAATTGAGTTGCGGCTTGAGGCTGATGACCTTTTCCGGGCAGGTCGCCTTGCACAGCCCGCATTGCACGCAGGCGTCCTCGGCAAAACGCAGCATCGGCTTTTCCGGATCGTCCGACAAAGCGCCGGTCGGGCAGGCCGACACGCAGGACAGACACAATGTGCAGCCATCGACGTTCACGTCGATCGTGCCGAACGGCGCGCCGTCCGGCAGCGCCACGATATCGATCGGCGACGGCGCCACCGCGTGCATTTCGCGCAACGCCAGCCGCATCACTTCGCGCTTGCCGCCGACGGCGGCGAAAGTCGAGGCTTTGGCGGCGCCGTCCATCGGCGCCATCGCGCGCAACGTCGTGCCGAGCGCGTCCGGATCGTCGGTCTCGATTGTTGCGACGCGCGCGCCTTCAAAGCCGAGACCGGCGAGGATCGGCTCGGCCAGCGCGATGGTTCGGGCAAGACCCGTGACGTCGTGGCGCGGCCGGGCGCGCAGCAGGAAGCGCACGGCGGAAGCGCCATAAGCCAGAGCCGCGGCGATGGCTTCCAGTCCGACCTGGGTGATCTCATTGACCTGCACCGGCAAAACGTTGGCCGGCAGGCCGTCGCCGTGGCGGGCGAGTGCGTCGATCAACTGGCCGCCGTGATCGGCATCATGAAACAGCAGCACCGCGCGCTTGCCGCCGGCATCGCGGTAGGCGCCGAGCAAGCTGCGCAACTGCCGCAACAGCGCGTCGGCCGGCGGCAAAGCGTAAGCGGCGGCGCCGGTCGGACAGGCGGCGGCGCATTGGCCGCAGCCGGCGCAAACCTGCGGATCGATTGCGACATGATTGCCGTTCGGTGCGATTGCGCCGGTCGGGCAGAGGTCGAGACAGCGGCGGCAGCCGACAATCTTCGAGCGCGAATGCGCGCACAGATCGGCGTTGAAATCGATGTAGCGCGGCTTGTCGAAAGTGCCGGTCAGGTCGCGCGCCTTGAGCACCGTGCGCAGCACCGCCGCCGGATCGGCCGGGTCGGCGCGCAGATAGCCGTCGCGCAAGTCGGCGGCGGGAAACAGCGGCGCATCACCTGACAGATCGATCAGGATATCGCAGCGCGACACCGCGCCGTTGCGCGCCGGTCCGAAGACGAGTTCGCTGCGCGAGGACGGGCTCGGCGCCGCATAGTCGTCGACCGCCAGTTCAAACGCGCCGAGATGGCCCTTGGCCGAACGAATGCTGCCCTTCACGATCGGAAATTCCGTGACGCGGACCGGCGCCATGCCGGCCGGCCGCTTGATCAGCACGGTGACGTCGAGATGGTCCTTGAGCAACTGGGCTGCTTCCAGCACCCGCTCGTCATTGCCATACAGCAAGGCGACGCCGTCGCTCGACAGGCTGACCCATGGATAGGCCGTCGCCGGTTCCGCCGCCGCCGCGATCAGCGCCGCCATCTTCGGGCCGCTTGCTTTCGCGTCCGCTGACCAGCCGGCGGTCTCGCGGATATTGACGAAGGTTATCGCGCCGGCGCCGTCGATCTCGTCGGCGGCTTCGGTAAAAAGCGGCGCTTCCTGCGTGCAGGCAACCAGAATGTCGCCGCCGTCCGCGGCCACTTTACGAAATTTGTCGAGTTCGCTGCGGCACAGATTGCGCCCTTCGATCACCACGCTGTCGCCACACACCCGGCGCACGGCGTTGCCATCGAGCGGCATCGTGTCTTCGCAGGAGCAGATCAGGACGTGACGCGGCCGTTCGGCCATCGGCTTTATAACCTTTACGCTGGTCGACGCCGGGCGTGACGCATGCCACACGGGGCGTTTCGGTATTTTGCCCAAGATCCGCGGGACTGGCCTTGGGACCTTGCATAGCGTTATTATAGTTATTCGAATGAAAAAGTAAGAGCGAGGCGCAATGCCGCTGGAGACCCGGGCGCGTTCACGAAATGCCGCCGAGCCGGAACTGATGCTGCCGCCGCCGTTCACGCCGGTGCGGTTGCGCGAGCTAGGCGACGCTTTCGAACACGCAAAAGCAATCGCGCCGGAGCAGGGCGCCGGTACATTGGTCTATGTCGGCCGTTTCGACCTCGCGGAATTCGCCGTGGTCGTTGAGCCCGACGAGCCGCTAAGTCAGGCGCGGCGAGTCTTTTATGCCGGCATGGCGGCGCTGGCCGACGCGCTTTCCTCACATGCGCAGCCGGAAACCGAGATCAGCTTCGGCTGGCCGGATTCGATTTCGGTCAATCAGGGTCTGGTCGGCGGCGCACGGCTGGCCTGGCCGCAAGGCGCTAGCGAGGACGATGTGCCGCAATGGCTGGTGTTCGGCGCCATGATCCGCACTGTGTCGATGACCGACGCCGAACCGGGGCTCAATCCGCTGGTGACGGCGCTGGAAGAGGAAGGTTTCACCGACGGTCTGTCCAACCATGTGGTGGAGAGTTTCGCCCGCCACTTCATGGTAGCGATCGATTCCTGGCAGGAGCGCGGCTTCGGCGCGGTCGCCAGCGATTATCTGGCGCGATTGCCGGCCGAGAAGGGGCTGCGCCGCGACATCGACGTCAATGGCGATTTGCTGGTGCGCCGCATGGGCAAACCCGGCGTCGAACGCGAGGCGCTGCTGCCGCGGCTGGCCGAACCGGCCTGGCGCGATCCCCTCAGCAAGGGACCGCGGACGTGAAATTGCTGCGCACCATCAGGCTCGATCCTTCCGACACCTTCGTGTTCGAGAAGGCGGCGGAACCGGGCGAATGGGCGGTGTCCGGCGCTTTCGTGTTCTGGGATACCGATGCGTCGGCGCTGCAGGGCAAGGCGCGCTCGGCGTTTCGCGGCGGTTTTCTCGGCGTCGAATCGCTCGGCTGGTCGACCTTGGTGCAGATCGTCGAAGCCAATGCTGCCGATCGCGCGCGCGTGGTCGATCTTTTGGCGGAAAAGCTGGTCGCCCATTTCGGCGCACCCGATATAAACACGGCGCGGCTGGCGGCGGATGAAGAGGTGAACTTCGCCGAGCAGCTTTGCACCGAGCCGAAGGATATCCTCGTCGGCGTGCATCGCAGTTTCGAGGACGGCGCGGTGCGCGAAACTTTCCGCACCTTGCGGCCGCGCGAAGGGGCAAAGCCCAATCGCGTCTTTGAATTTCTCGAAGTCGACGGCGCCGATGACGATCAATCCGCCGATCAGGTCGACCTCCTCGCCATGGCCGACAGAGAGCGCAAATGACAGATTTCTGGATCTCCTGTGGCCACCATCTGCTCGACCGCGAACAAGGCGGCGGGCTTTTGCTGACCGACGATTTTCTTAAAGTGTATCTGGCGCGGCCGGAACTGATCCCGCCGCCGGAAGCCTGCGTCGTCGAGAAGACACTTTATGGCGCGCTGCTCGCCGATCCGCGTCTGCCGATTTCGTCGTCGGACATCGCCGCCATCGCCGACGCCGATGCGCGGGAAAACTGGCAGGTGCTGATTGCGTTCCGCGATCTGCTGCTGCGGCACAAGACACTGGAAGGCGCCTATGCCGAGCTGATGCGCGCCGGCCCCGGCAAAACGCCGCTGTTGTTCGTCAATCAGCTGGTCCACGTCATATTGCGCAATGCGCTCGATGGCGTCGAGGACGCAGCTGTGGTGCGCGCGGCCGAACTGTTTTTCCGCACCCAGCGCGTCACCTTGCATGAGGGTTCGCTGATCGCCGCCGACGAGGAGATCATCGGCGGCATCAATCCGGCGCCGCAATCGCCGCTGGTCTCGATGCTGGGAATTCCCGCCGACGCGCAGATCGACGTGCTCAACGAGGAAAACGCTTCCGGCTATTGGGCGCGCAGCGACCAGTTCGACATGGCTATCGACCTGACCGCGGGGCGCGCCGGGCTTGTCGCTTTGGCCGAGGTGATGCGGCGCTGGATCGCCCATGTACTCGGCGTCGAGGTGGCGATCGAGCCATTGCCGGAACTGCGCGAGGTCAATCTGGCCTGGTATGTCGGGCTCGATGCCGACGCCACGAAAATCGGCGACATGATGTGGAACGGCGAGGAGATCGACGAGGCGACGATGGCGCGCGTCATCGGCCTGTTCGCGCTCACCTTCCGCGATTCCTCGGTGGTTCTCGACCGGGTCAAGGGCGAGCCGGTCTATCTGATCCTGGCAATGACGCCGGAAAAAACCATCCGCCTGAAGCCGCAGAATCTGGCGACCGGTCTGCCGATCCGGCATCTGGAGGCGGTCGGATGAGCAACGTTCCCCCGCATATCAGCATTCCCGTCGGCGTCATCGTCGAACGCAGCAAGAGTGAAAATCCGTGGGCCGATTTCTACTGGCGCGCGACCGGCGTCCTGGCCGGTCAGCCGGAAACGCCGGCCTGGACCGTGCTGAGCGACGACGGCCAGCGCGCGACATTTTATGCCGGTACCGCCAATGTCGCGTTGTACCGCACCGAGACCGGATTTTATCGCGACAATCTGACCTCCGGCGCGCCGGCGCTGTGGGTTGCGTTGCGCGCGACCGAGGGCGAGCCGCCTTACACGATCGCCGCGGTGACCGCCGATCCGGCGGAAGGCGAAAGCTTCACCGAGGCCGGCACCGATCTGGTCGAGCAGGTGCCGATGCCGCCGCCGATCCAGGAATTGCTCACGGCCTTTGTCGCGGAGCATCACGTCGAGCGGCCCTTCTTCAAACGCAAGCGCGACCGCGCCAACCCTGAAGCGATGGCGCGGCGCAGCCGCGCTGCCGGGGACGGTGACGAATGACCGAGCCGGAGAATTTTCTCGCACGCTGGTCGCGCCGCAAGCTTGTGGCCGAGGAGCCGCCGGCCGCGGCCGACGCCGTGCCGCCTGATTCGCCGGACGACAAGGAAGGCAAAAAGACCGCGGGCGGCACGGGCATCGACTCGGCGAAGGAGGCGCCGCCGCCCTTCGATCCGGCCAGTCTGCCCTCGATCGATTCGATCAGCGCGCAAACCGACATCACCGCGTTTCTCAAACCGGGCGTACCGGGCGACCTGCGGCTCGCGGCACTTCGTCGCGCCTGGGTGACCGATCCGGCCATTCGCGACTTCAAAGGCCTGGCGGAAAACGATTGGGACTTCACCGTGCCAAACTCCACAATGGGATTTGGTGAAATCGATCCCGGTCTCGATATCAAAAAAATGCTGGCCGATGTTTTTGGCGAAACGCCGCGCGAGAAGCCGCCGGAAGCTGAAGGTCCGGCGTCCGAGGACCAACCGCAGGCACGCTCAAACGAATTGCCGCAATCGCCGCAGCGTGCGGCGCTCAATTCGCCGGATAATTCCGCGCCGGCGGCGGACGCCGATGAGTCGATGCGGCAGATTCCTTCCGTTGACGCCGAAATGGTGCGTAGCAACAATAATATTGCACTGCAAAACAATGATCCCGCCGCCGATGAGGAGCCGATCAAGCGACGGCGTCCACAGGGCGGCGCATTACCGCAATAAACGTGACGCCCATAGCCTCACGCTATTGACCGGCGCGCACATCGGGCATTACCCTTACATTGTAACTATTTGAAAGAACGCGGATGCGCGATCCGGGCCTCGACCAAGCTATCCGTGCCGCTGGCAGCGTCAGCGAACTCGCGCGCCTGCTCGGTATATCGCAACCGTCCGTTTCAAACTGGAGCCGCGTTCCGGCGGAGCGCGTGGCCTCGGTCGAAAGCCTGACCGGCATCAATCGCGTGGTGCTGCGGCCTGATTTGTTCGGTGAGGCAAGAATGAGCGGCACTGTCGACGAGATCGATGCGGCGCGCGCGCAGGAATATGCGTTGCTCGCGGCATTGCTGGTGCGCGCTCCCGATGCCGCCTTGCTCAAGCGCCTCGCCGGCCTGCGTGGCGATGGCAGTCCGCTCGGCCTGGCGCACATCGCGCTGGCGGAAGCAGCCGGCAACGCCACCATCGAACAAATCGAGCGCGAATATTTCAATCTCTTCATCGGCGTCGGCCGTGGCGAGTTGATGCCCTACGGTTCCTACTATCTCACCGGCTTCCTGCACGAGCGCCCGCTGGCGCGGCTGCGAGACGACCTCGGCAAGATCGGCATCGAGCGCGTCGAGGGCAATGTCGAGCCGGAAGATCATGCCGCGACCTTGTGCGAAATCATGGCCGGAATCGTCGGCGGTCAGTTCGACGCGCATCCCGGCAGCGATCAGGAAATCTTCGAGAAGCACATGGCGCCGTGGATCGGCCGCTTCTTCAGGGACCTTGAAGCCGCCGAAGCCGCGAAATTCTATCGTCCGGTCGGAACGATCGGGCGCCTGCTGATGGATATCGAGACGGAAGCTTTCGCGCTGAATGCGTAAACAAACGCGACGCGCGGCGACATAGAACGACAAGACGATACATAGGGATCAAGGAGGACTGGCGATGAAGTCGGAACCCAAAACAAAATTAGGACGCCGCGATTTCCTGCGCGCGCTCGGCGCGGGCGCCGGTGTCGCTGTCGCAACGGCGGCGCCGATCGCCACGCCGGCTTCGGCGGACACCGAGAACAACGATGAGAAGCGTAAGGCGCGCTACAAGGCGGATTCCGCCAGCGTGCAGACCTTCTATCGCGTCAATCGTTTTCCGAGCTGAGGGAGGCTAGGCCGTGTTAACAAAAAGATCAGAACGACAGGCACGTCGCGGCAGTCTCGCAGCGGCAATCGACAGTCAGGCGGTCGGCGGTTTCGACCGTCGTACCTTCCTGCGCCGTTCCGGCCTGGTGGCCGGCGGTCTGGCCACGCTCGGCGCGTTGCCGCTCGGCACCGTCCGCAAGGCGGAAGCGGCCGGCACGCAAATCGCCGGCGCCACCATCCGCAAGAACATCTGCACGCACTGCTCGGTCGGCTGCACGCTGATGGCGGAAGTGTCGAACGGCGTCTGGGTCGGCCAGGAGCCGGGCTGGGATTCGCCGATCAATCGCGGCTCGCACTGCGCCAAGGGCGCGGCGACGCGCGAACTGGTGCATGGCGATCGCCGCCTGCGCTATCCGATGAAAATGGTGAACGGCCAGTGGACCCGGATTTCCTGGGAAGTCGCGATCAACGAGATCGGCGACAAGCTCATGGAGATCAGGG
>CANKBJ010000106.1 GCA_947479905.1 Bradyrhizobiaceae bacterium | reverse complement strand
GTCGGGCTGCCGAAGCCGCCGACGGAATATTTGAAGCGCGTCTATATCGACAATGTCGTGTTCACGCCGCACCAGCTCGAGGCTTTGCTCGCCGTGTTCGGCGCCGACCACATCATCATGGGCACGGATTATCCGTTCGACATGATGGAGTACGACCCGATCGGTCATGTCAATTCGGTCGAGCGCCTCGACGATACTGCGCGAGCGGCATTGTGTGGCGGCAACGCGAAGAAGCTTTTGGGGCTGTAACTCTTTGTCATTCCGGGGCGCGCGCCAAAGCCCGAAGGGCGACAGCGTGCGAGCCCGGAATCCAGAGCCCCGTGATTGGCCTTGCGTTGTGCCCCTGGATTCCGGGTTCGCGGACTTCGTCCGCGCCCCGGAATGACGGTTACGAGTCCAGAAAATCCAGCGTCGCGGTTTCCGCGATGACGGCGGCGTCGGTGGAGTGCGCGCCGGCCGCGGCCTGCTCGTCCTGCGTCTTGCTCGCCTGCAAATAGGCGCCGAGATGGCGCGCCCATTCGATGATGCGGTAATTCTCCGACAGCCGCGCCGCCTCATAGGCCTTCAGCGCGCTCTCGACGTCGTCGTGCGTCTGCAACGCCTGCACCAAGGCGGCGGCGTCGTCGGCCGCTTTCGAAACGCCGGCGCCGACATGCGGCCGCGCGACAAAGGCCGCGTCGCCGACTGTTGCGACGCGACCGAAAGCCATGCTCGGCGATTCAAGATCGTAGATCGGCTGCAGGATCGGTTCCTCGATCAGCCGCACAACCTGCCGGAATTGCGGCGCCAGCAGACGCTCGGCGGCGTCATGCATCTCAGTTATCGCCTCGCGGCGCAGCAATGGCGGCGGGATCGAGATCGCATGCGTCTTGCCGCTATCGTCGGTCAGAAGCCAGGGTAGCTTGGTCTTCTCGTCGGCCGGGCGGTACCAGATGACATTGGTGCGCCGCTTGCCGGGCCGCAGATCGTTGTCGGGCCCCGCCACCGGATAGCTGAGAAACTGCTCGCCCGGCGGCAGGCCGAACGACATGATCGGAAACACCGCTTTGTGGGTTTCCGGCGGAAACGCCGCTTCCGGGATCAAGGCTCGCCATGCCGTATAGCCGGCATAAAGCGGCGTCACCTCGGCCAGGCATTGCTGCCGCACTGTCGAACGAATGCCGTCGGCGCCAATCAGAAGCTCCGCCGCCACGGTTTCGCCATCGGAAAAATGGGCCTGAACGCCTCGCGCATCTTGCGTGAAATTCAGCAGGCCTTTGCCGCGATGATAGCGCTCAGTGGGAAACGCATCGCGCAGCAGCCGGTAAACCCGCTCCCAGGCCGTCGCGACCTGCGGGCAGTCGATTTCATGCGTCACGCGCCCCTGCGCATCGATGATCTGGCGCCGGGCGATATGGACGCCGAGCGCGTCGGTGGCGAGGCCGATACCGCGCAGGCGCGCCAGCAGTTGCTGCTGGGCAACGATGCCGGCGCCGCGGCCGGACAATTCACCCTCGACCCGCTCGTAGATGGCGACATCCCAGCCGACGCGCCGCAACAGCAAGGCGCTGAGCAGACCGCTCATCGAGCCGCCGATGACGATGGCGCGCCTGGTTTCCGGTTTGGCCAATGGGTCCACCTCAATCTTCCCGTTCGCGAACGACTGGTCTATATATGGCACCAAACGGATATTGAAGGAATTCCCATGGCGCTTACCATGCTCGAAAAATCGGCCGAGAAGAAAGATACTTCGCAGTGGGCGCCGGACATCGCCTCCGAATTCGAACATGAAGCCAAGAATCCGAACCCGTGCGTCGGCTCGACGCTGCTGTCCGAGAACGAGCGCACGCGGGTGTGGATCATCCGTCTCGCCCCCGGCGAGCGCATCGGCTTCCATCGCCATGTGCTGGATTATTTCTGGACCTCGGTGTCCGGCGGCCGCGCCCGTCAGCATGTGCATGACGGCACCATTGTCGAATACACTTATGTACCGGGCGAGACGCGCCACGAAACTTACGACGCGGGCGCGTTCAAGGTGCACGATCTGCAGAACCTCAGCGACCGCGAAATGGTGTTCATGACCGTCGAGTTCAAGGACTCAGCCAACAAGCCGATGGCCCTGCCGGAGGGCGTCCGCCCACAAGCGGCCGCCTAAATTCCGTCTTCGCGCTTCACGCGCTCGCCATCCGGGGCAGCCCGGGTGGCGGGCGTTTGTTTGAAACTTGTACGTTTCCCGGATAACAGTACAAAGTGTCGCGCGGGAAAGCCCGCGGTGCCCGATCAATAGGCTAGCCAAGCCGCCGTGCTTCCTGCAAAGTGCGGCGCCTGAGCAGAACAAAAAGAGTTTTGGAGGAGGAATGACGGCCAGTTGGATCAGTCGGTTGACCTTGCCGCCGCGCGCAATCTTGCTTTCGAAAGCTTGCGTGGCGCCCCCGACACATCCCTGGTTCGCCTGAGGCCCGCATGGAATTCGATCTCCTGATCAATGCCATCATCGCCGGGTTGATGCTCGGCGGCTTTTATGCTGCCGTCACCGCCGGCATATCGATCTCGTTCGGCATGCTCGATATCGTCAATATCGCGCATCCCGGCTTCATCATTCTCGGCTCCTACATCGCCTATATCGTCAATGTGCATTTCGGCGTCGACCCGATCCTCATCGCCATTGTCGCGCTGCCGGCGTTCTATGCGCTCGGCTCCGTGATCTATCAGGTCTATTACCAGTCGTTTGAAAAGCACGGCCAGGATTCGCTGCGCGGCTTGGCGTTCTTCTTCGGCCTGCTGTTCGTCACCGAAGTGTCGCTCAATCTGGTGTTCGGCGTCGATTACCGGTCGGTCGATGTGCCCTATATCGGCGGCAGCGTGAGCATCGGCGCAATGGAATTCCCGGTGCGCATGCTGGTGCCCTGCCTGGTGTCGTTGGCGATGTTCGGCGGCCTGATCCTGTTCATGTCGCGCACTTTCATCGGCCGCGCGGTGATGGCGGTGTCGCAGGACCCGCAGGCGCTGCAACTGATGGCGGTAGATCCGATCCGCATCAAGCGCATCGCCTTCTCCATCTCGATCGCGACCGCCTCGATGGCCGGCGCCTTCCTGATCATCATCCAGCCCGTCATTCCCTCGGCCGGCCGCGAATATATCGGCCGCGTCTTCGCCATCTGCGTGCTGGGCGGCCTCGGCAGCCTGCCGGGCACCTTGATCGCGGCTTTGATGATCGGCGTGATCGAAAGCATCACCTCCACTTTTTACGGCCCATCTTGGGCGCCCGCCGTCTCGTTCGGCCTGCTGCTGCTGACGCTCGCTGTGCGGCCCTCCGGATTGTTTGGACGATAGATGCGCACATCCGTTTTCATATCCATTCTGTGCGCTGTCGGCGCGGCGCTGTATCTCGCATTCAACTTTGTCGGCAACGACTATTTGTTCTTCGCCGGCTACACCGTGCTGCAATACATCGTGCTGGCGACTGCGTGGAACATTCTCGGCGGCTATTGCGGCTACGTGAATTTCGGCTCGGCCGGATTCTTCGCCATCGGCGTTTATTCGACGGTGTTCTTTCACGCCGTCGGCCAGTCGGTCGAGGAGATATTTCCGGAGTTCCTGGTCGGCCCGATGCAGGCGATCTTCCCGTTGCCGCTGCCGCTGCTGATCGTTTTCGCCGGCGCGGTTGCCGGCTTTGTCGGCCTCGGCATGGGCTATCTGACGTTGCGGCTGCGCGGCGTGTTCTTCGCCATTGCCACGCTGGCGCTGACGGTGGTGATGGAAACCTTCATCGTCAACTGGACCTTCGTCGGCGGTTCGCGCGGCGCCTATGTCATCCCGCCCAACGAGGTGCCGGTGTTCGGCCACTTCATTCAGTTCCTGTTCGCGCTGATGACCGTGCTGGTGATCGTCGCCCTGACCACCGCGCGCCTGATCGAGCGCTCCAAGCTCGGCGTCGGCTTCGCCACCATCCGTGACGACGAACTGGCGGCGGAAGCCTCCGGCGTGCCGACTTTGCGGCTGAAGCTGGTCGCCACCGTCGTCTCCGGCGCCCTGATGGGCATGGCCGGCGCGCCGTTCCCCTATTACATCGGCTATGTCGAGCCGGGCTCCGCCTTCAACCTGTCCTACGCGGTGAACTCGATCGCCATGCCGATGATCGGCGGCACCACTTCCTGGGTCGGCCCGCTGGTCGGCGCCCTGTTGCTCGGCACCTTGCAGCAGGTGGCCACAGTCACGATCTCGTCGGCGGTCAACCTGCTGATCGTCGGCCTGCTGCTTATCTTCTTCGTCATCATCGCGCCGCGCGGCATTGTCGGCCTGGTTCAGGACCGCTGGCGCGCCCGGTCGAAGGGGGCCAAGTCGTGAGCCAAGCCGTGAGCGAAACCAACGCCCCGCTGCTTAACATCGGCCAGCTCGGCAAGCGCTTCGGCGGCTTCGTCGCGCTCGACGGCGTCGATCTGGTCGTGCCGAGAGGCCAGCGTCTCGGCCTGATCGGCCCGAACGGCTCCGGCAAGAGCACCCTGGTCAATTGCATCTGCGGCACGCTGCAGAACGAGACCGGCTCCGTCACCTTCGACGGCCAGAAGATCGACGGCATGGTGGCGCACCAGCGCACCCGCCAGGGTCTGGCGCGCAGCTTTCAGTTGCCGCGCCCGTTCCGAAGCATGACGGTCGCCGAGAACATCCGCGTGCCGCTCCTTTATACCGTCAACGCCCGTCCCGGCACGCATCTGTCGCACAGCCAGCTCGACGAGCGCTGCATGGAGTTGCTCAAGCTGGTGACGCTCGACGGCAAGGCCGGCAAATACACCACCGATCTCACCCAGGTCGAGATGCGCAAATTAGAGCTGGCCCGCGCCATGGCGGCCGAGCCGAAGCTTCTGATCGCTGACGAATCGATGGCCGGCCTGTCGCATTCCGAGGTTGAGGACATCGTCGCGCTGCTGATCCGCATGAACGAGCGCGGCGTCACCATCATCATGATCGAGCACATCATGCGCGCGGTGATGACCTTCTCGCAGCGCCTCGTCGTGCTGGTCTCGGGCAAGAAGATCGCCGACGGCAACCCCGACGACGTCATCAAGGACAAAGAAGTGGTGGGGGCCTATCTTGGCACGTAGCACCAACAGTATTTCCGTCGAGGGCATCGACGCCGGCTACGGACTCGTGCGCGTGCTGGACAACGTGTCGCTGCGCGTCGATAGCGGCGAGACCGTCACGTTGCTCGGCACCAACGGCAACGGCAAATCGACGCTCATGAAGTGCATCATGGGCTGGGTGCGGCCGACCAAGGGCACCATCATCGCCGAAATCGACGGCGAGAAGCACAATCTCGCCGGGCTGACGACCGAGCAGATCGTCGATCTCGGCATCGCTTTGGTGCCCGAAGGCCGCCGTCTGTTCCCGCGCCAGACGGTGGAAGAGAACCTGCTGCTCGGCGCCAGCCGGCCGAAGGCGCGGCCGCACATCAAGACCAACCTCACCTTCTGTTTCGAGATCTTCCCGCGCCTGGCCGAACGGCGCGGCCAGCTTGCCGGCTCGATGAGCGGCGGCGAACAGCAGATGCTGGCGCTGGCCCGCGCGCTGATGCTCAATCCGCGCATTCTCCTGGTCGACGAACCTTCAGTCGGCCTCGCGCCGCTCCTGGTCAGCCGCACCATCGACGCCATCGGCCAGCTCAAGACGCATTTCAATCTGACCGTGCTGATGGCCGAGCAGAATTTCACCCAGGCCCTGCGCATTGCGGACCGCGGTTACGTCATCGTCCACGGCAAGATCGAGTTCGAAGGCTCGTCGGCGGATGAGCTCAACAACAACGACCTGATCCGCCAGTTTTATCTGGGGATGTGAGCTTCCCTCTCCCCGTCCTTTACGGGGAGAGGGTGGCGAGCGCTGGAAAGCGCGAGCCGGGTGAGGGGTATTGCACAGCCCCTCACCCGGCTTTCTCATTTCATTCGAAAGCCGACCTCTCCCCGCAATGCGGGGAGAGGTAGAGAAAAAAAACGCCGCGGATTTCTCCGCGGCGTTTTCAGTTCGGCAGTCTTGAAGGCGATTACTTGATCGCCTTCTCGTACGGATAGATCACCTTGCCGGTCTCGAGGCTCTTCGGCTCGAGCACGTACTGGGTGGTCATGCCGCGCCAGGCATCCAGGCCGGCATCGGCCGGGATGTCGTGATACTGCACGGTCATCATCTTGCTCTCGGCCCATTCGCCCTTGCCGCCGAACTTGATCGGGCCCATGACGGTCTCGAACTTGTCCTTCTTCAGCGCGGCGACGACCTTGTCGTCTTCAATGCTCTTGGCGCTCTTGATCGCATCGCCGAGCACCTGCAACTGGGCATAGCCCCAGCCGCCGAGATAGTAGCCGAGCGGATCGACGCCGGCCGCCTTCGCGCGCGACTGATATTCGGCGAAGAAGTCCTTGGTGCCCTTGTACATCTGCTTGTCGTCCGGCACCCACGTCTCGTAGTTGACGATGCCGTTCATCTTGTTCTTCAGCTTGTCCTTGAAGAACGTGGCCTGCAGGCCGACCATGGCGCCGCCGAACATCTTCGGCTTCAGGCCGATTTCATTCGCCGCCAGCACGAGGCCGACCGAGTCGAGCGGATAGGCGCAGGCGACGACCAGATCCGGCTCGAGCGCCTTGATCGCGCGCACGATCGGCGCGAAATCGGTGGTCTTCGGCGGCGGCGGATAGGCCTTGTCGTAGACGGTGGTGAAGCCGTGCTTCTTGGCGTTGGCGCGGGCGCCTTCGCAGGCGTTCTGCGAGAATTCGGCGTCGGCATAGGTGAAGGCGACGGTCTTCGGCTTCGGGTTCTGCGCCGCCGCGATGTCGAAGAAGCCCTTGGTGAACGAACCCTTTGTGTCCTGACCGGTCGGGATGATCGAGAAGTACTTCGGGTACTTGAACTTGTCGTTCACGTCGAGGCCAAACAAGCTGATGAAGGACTTGCCCTTGCGCATCACGATCGGCATCGCCGGCGCAACCTGGTTGGTGGCGTAACCGGAGACGACCAGGTCGACTTTGTCGACGTCGAGCAGCTTGGTGTAGATGCCCGGCACTTCCGACGGATCGCTCTTGTCGTCGTAATACTTCAGCTCGACCGGACGGCCGAGCAGACCGCCGGCTTTGTTGGTCTGGTCCTTCCAGATTTCCATGCCGAGCAGCGCCTGTTTGCCGTTCGGCGACAGGAAGCCGGTCAGCGACTGGCTGAAGCCGATCAGGATCGGCTTCTTGTCTTGCGCCTGAGCGCCGGTGACGGCGAACGCCGTACCGAGAGCGAGAGCAAGACCAACTCCCGCGATCCGTGACATGACGCGTGACTTGAGTTGTTTCATCTCAGTTCCTCCCAGATTTGGTTTTAGCTTTAATTCGGTAACCGATAATGCCAGTGCCGGAGGCTACGGTCCACCCGCGCGTGCAGGCTTTGCGCGCAAATTGGAAACTGCCCACCGGCTCGCTTTGCGACGGGCAGATAGTGGGACCCGCAACGAATTGTCGCACGCCGCCGAATGCTGCACTGCACGATAGCCTGAAACATGGGACGGTTGCCTCGGGCGCCGTCGTCTTGAATGATGCGTCCCAATGAAACGAGACGGCCAGCGGACGCCAAGTCCCGACGGAGAATGACATTCATGTCACGGCAAGTGATCGACATCTCGGTTCCTCTCGAAAACGACGTCGCGGCCGATCCGCCGGGCTACGGTCCGAAAATCGACTATCTCGACCATCAGGCCACCGCCGCCGATGTGCTCAAATTCTTCCCTGGGCTGAAAAAGGAAGACCTTCCGGATGGCGAAGGCTGGGGCATCGAATGGGTGCGCCTGTCGACCCATTGCACAACGCATCTGGATGCGCCGTGGCACTTCGCCTCCACCATGGATGGCGGCAAGCGCGCGCTGACCATCGACGAGGTGCCGCTCGACTGGTGTCTGCGTCCCGGCGTGAAGCTCGACTTTCGCCATTTCGCCGACGGCTATGTGGCAACGGCCGCCGATGTCGAAGCCGAACTGAAGCGCATTGGCCACACGCTTTCACCACTTGAAATTGTGATCGTGAACACCAGCGCAGGGATGGCCTATGGTCAGCCCGACTATGTCGCCAGAGGCTGCGGCATGGGCCGCGAGGCGACGATGTACCTCCTGGAGCGCGGCGTGCGCGTCACCGGCACCGACGGCTGGAGCTGGGACGCGCCGTTTTTGTACACGATGAAAAGATACGCGGAAACGCACGACGCCTCGCTGATCTGGGAAGGCCATCGCGCCGGCCGCGAGATCGGCTACTGCCATATCGAGAAACTTCACAATCTCGAAGTTCTGCCGCCGAGCGGCTTCACGGTGAGCTGCTTTCCGGTGAAGGTGCGCGGCGGTTCCGCCGGCTGGACCCGGGCGGTGGCGATCATTGATGCTTGATTGCTGGCTACGGCGGGCGATACGATGATTCATAAGAAAAAGTGAAATATCTCAGGGAGGATAACCATGGATCGCCGCCACTTTATCGTCGGCAGCACGGCCGCCGCCGCGGGACTCGCCGTACACCCGGGCTTCGCGCAGGACGCCTATCCGTCGCACGCCATCACCTTCATTAATCCGTTTCCGCCCGGCGGCGCCGCCGACGTGGTTGGACGCCCGCTGGTGGCCGCGTTAGAGCCGATCATCAAACAGCCCTGCATCATCGACACCAAGGCCGGCGCGGCCGGCCAGGTCGGCGGACAGGTCGCCGCCAATGCCAAGCCGGACGGCTACACGCTGCTCATTCACATCGTCTCGATTTCCGGTTTTGCCGAGGTCGACAAACTGTTCGACCGCGCGCCCAAGTTCACGCGCGCCGATTTCATCCCGATCGCGCGGCTGACGGCGGGGCCGATGGTGCTGGTGGTCAACGACCAGCAGCCCTACAAGAATCTCAAGGAACTGGTCGACGACTCCAAGGCTAACCCGGACAAGCTGATTTTCAGTTCGTCCGGCCTTTACGGCGCGCTGCATCTGCCGACTGCCTTGTTCATGAAGGCAGCCGGCATCAAGATGCGCCATCTGCCGACCAATGGCGGCGGCCCGGCGCTGACCGCGATCCTTGGCAACAATGCGCAGGTGCTGTCGTCCTCGATCGCCGCGGCGAGCGCCCAGGTCAAGGCCGGCAAATTGCGCGCGCTGGCGTCGTTCGGCGCAACGCGCTCGAGCGCGATGCCCGACGTGCCGACGATGAAGGAACTTGGCTACGACGTCGAATTCTCGCTCTGGGTCGGCGTCTTCGCGCCGAAGGGAACGCCGGCGCCGGTCGTCAAGACGCTCGGCGACACGATCAAGAAGGCGGCCGAAAGCGATGTGTTCAAGACCACGATCAAGAATATCGGCGATGAAGTCGCCTATCTCGATCAGGCCGGTTTCGCCAAATTCTGGGACGAAGACGCCAAGCGCGTCGAGGCAGCCGTTCAATCGATCGGGCGCGTGCAGGGATAGCGCCTCGGCTTCGTCTACTGCTCAGGCACTGTCGATTTCCGCCGCCGCGCCGCAGCGCGGCGGCGGTCTCACTCAGTTATAGACCGCTATCGGGATAGTAACCCACCGGAGGCCAATATGGACCGTCGCAATTTTCTCATGGGCACGGCGTCGATGTTCGCGGTCGCGCCCGCATTCGCGCAAGACGCCTTTCCCTCGCACACCATTACGATTCTGTGCGCATTTCCGCCCGGCGGCGCCAACGACATCGTGACGCGGCCGATCGCAGCGGCGATGGAAGACATCTTCAAGCATCCGGTTGTGGTCGAGACCAAGGCCGGCGCCGGCGGCCAGGTCGGCGCCCAGGTCGCCGCTGTCGCCAAACCGGACGGCTACACCTTGCTGTCGCACAATAACGGCATCTCCGGTTACGCCGAGGTCGACAAGCTGTTCGGACGGCAACCCAAGACCCAGCGCAGCGATTTCGTCCCGCTGGCGCGGCTGATCGCCGACCCGGTGCTGCTGCTGGTCAACGCGGACCTGCCCTACAAAACCGCGAAGGACTTCATCGACGACGCCAAGAAGCGCCCCGGCGAGATCGTTTACAGCTCCGGCGGCCTTTATGGCGCCACGCATCTGCCGGTGGCGTTGCTCGAGAAAGCGACCGGCGTGCCGAAAATGCGCCATCTGCCGACCAACGGCGGCGGCCCTGCCATCACCGCGCTGCTGGGCAACAACGCCCAGATGAGCACGCAGACCGTGTCGGCAAGTCTCGCCCACATCAAAGCCGGCAAGCTGCGCGCGCTGGCGTCATTCGGCGCCACCCGGTCCAAGGCGCTGCCGGACGTGCCGACCCTGAAAGAGCTCGGCTTCGACGTCGAATATTATCTCTGGGTCGGCCTTTTCGCGCCGAAAGGCACGCCGGCCAGCGCGATCGCGACATTGAGCGCGGCCATCGACAAGGCCGCCGCCACCGAGCAGTTCAAGGCGACGCTCGACAAACTCGGTCTCGAAGGCGGCTACCTCAATGCCGGCGGTTTCGCCAAATTCTGGGAAGCCGACGCCAAAAGCTCCGACATCGCGGTGCAATTGATCGGCAAACAGGTTTGACGCTCTCCCCTCCCCCGCAGAGCGTGGGGAGGGGTCGGGGGTGGGGGTTCCTGAATGAACGCAGTGAGCCAGCAGCAAAGGCACCTGCGCGTTGTCAAGGCGCGCGGCCTACGCCGCGAAATGGGTGAGCCGGAGAAACGCCTGTGGCAACAACTTCGTCAGTTTCGGCAGGGCACATCACATTTCAGGCGACAGGCGCCGATCGGTCCTTACTTTGCGGACTTCGCCTGTCACGAACAGCGGATCGTCATCGAGATCGATGGCGAAACCCATGGTGACCCGAACGCGATGGCCCAAGACGAAATACGCGGCGACTATTTGCGTGCCCGAGGCTATCTCGTTCTGCGGTTCTGGAATAACGATGTCATGAACAATATCGACGGTGTAATGATGGCCATTCATGACGCACTTGCGGCGCAAGAGCCCCCACCCCTAACCCCTCCCCGCGCTACGCGGGGGAGGGGAACCCCATGACCTTACGCGCCGACCATGTGGCGGGCTCCGCCTTTGTCGTCTTTGGCATCGCCATCATCGCGCTGAGCGGCGACCTGCCGGTCGGGCGATTGTCGATGCCCGGCTCCGGCTTCCTGCCGATCATTGTCGCGGCGATGACGATCGTCTTCGGAGCGGCGCTGCTGTTGCGCAGCCGCGAGAGCCAGCCCTTTTCCGCCATCGACTGGAGCGACGGCAAGCATGCCGCCGCGGTGACGCTCATCACCGCCGCGGCGACCGCGCTGTACGTCCATCTCGGATTCATCGTCACGATGGCGGCGATGATGATCGCGCTGCTCATATTGATCGAGCGGCGGCGGCCGATCTACGCCGCCATTTACAGCTTCGCCGTCGTCATGACGACTTTCGCGGCCTTCGAGTATCTGCTCAAGACGCCGCTGCCGCCCAGCCCATTGAGCAATTAGACCGCCATGGAAATTACCCTGCTCAATCTGATGCACGGCTTTTCCGTCGCATTCCAGTTCGACAATCTCTGGTATGCGTTCCTCGGCTGCCTGGTCGGAACGCTGGTCGGCGTGCTGCCCGGCATTGGGCCGCTCTCGGGCATTTCGATTCTGCTGCCGGTCACCTTCGGGCTGAACGCCACGCAAGCGGTGATCATGCTGGCCGGCATCTATTACGGCTCGCAATATGGCGGCTCGACCACCTCGATCCTGATGCGAATTCCGGGCGAAGCGTCGTCGGTGATGACCTGTATCGACGGCAATGCCATGGCGCGCAAAGGCCGCGCCGGCTCCGCGCTCTGCATCGCCGCGGTCGGCTCCTTCATCGCCGGCACCTTCGGCGTCATCATGCTGACGATCGTGGCGCCGCCTTTGGCCACCATCGCGCTTCGGTTCGGACC
>CANKBJ010000105.1 GCA_947479905.1 Bradyrhizobiaceae bacterium | reverse complement strand
GGCGTCACCGTGCCGCGCGCGCCGGTCGCCGGATTTTCCCAGGGCTGGCTGGAATCCTTGCGGCCATGTTTGAGCACTTCGCTGACGGCGGCGCGGGCAAAAACCAGATCGGCGGCCGGCGGCAGATCGCTGGATTCCTTGGTGCCCGGCGGCGGCGTGATCGAGCCGGTAGTGTCGAGCGCGGACGGGGTGGCGAAAACCGAGTCGAACTGCGACGACAGGCTGCAACCGGCGCCGCCCAAAGCGGCCCCCAGCGCAACAGCGGCCAGCGCGCCGCGCCATAGGCGCGCGGCCCCGCATCCACTATATAGAGCGGAACAGCGGAACTTTTGGCCGATTTGCCGAGGGGTCCAAAGACCGTCCACGCGAGCGCTCCGACGATGTCCGATACAACGCCAATTGAACGCACAACTTGGTTAACGAGTGGTGATTTCACGGAGGCCGACGAGCCGATGAGGCTGTTTGCCGCGTGGCTTTCGGACGCCACCGCTTCGGAACCGCGCGATCCGACCGCCATGACCCTGGCGACCGTTGACGAAAGCGGCATGCCGAATGCCCGCATGGTGCTCTTGAAGGGCGCCGATGCGCAGGGTTTCGTCTTCTACACCAACGTCGACAGCCAGAAGGGCCAGGAACTGGCGACCGCGGCCAAGGCCGCTCTGGTGTTCCACTGGAAATCGCTGAACCGGCAGGTGCGCGTGCGCGGCGCCGTCGAGCGCGTCACGGCGGAAGAAGCCGACGCCTATTTCGCCTCGCGGCCGAAGCAGGCGCAGATCGGCGCCTGGGCCTCGCAGCAATCGCGGCCGCTGGAAAGCCGGCTGGCTTTTGAAAAAGCCGTGGCGATCAACGCCGCCAAATACGCCATCGGCAGCGTGCCGCGCCCGCCTTATTGGTCCGGCTTTCGCATTGTGCCGGCGCAGATCGAATTCTGGCACGACCGGCCGTTCCGCCTGCATGACCGCATCGTGTTCAAACGCGCTTCGCCAACCGAAGCGTGGAGCAAGACGCGGCTCTATCCGTGAGGTAAACTCGGCGGGCAAATGTCGGCGCGCAGTCTGGAATAGTTTCAAGAAAGCCATAACGAGCAATGCCCACTTCGCAATCCAATCAGCCGCGCCGCACGCTGCTTCTGACCGGCGCCAGCCGCGGCATCGGCCACGCGACGGTGAAGCGTTTTTCCGCCGCCGGCTGGCGCGTCATCACCTGTTCGCGGCATCCGTTTCCGGAAAACTGCCCATGGGACGCCGGCCCCGAGGACCACATCCAGGTCGACCTCGCCGACGTCGGCAGCACCGCTGAGGCGATTGCCGAGATCAAGCGCCGGCTCGATCACGGCGAACTGCATGCTCTCGTGAACAACGCGGCGATTTCGCCGAAGGCCGACGGCGGCAAAAGACTCGGCTCGCTCGATACCGATATCGGCACCTGGCAGCGCGTCTTCGCGGTGAATTTCTTCGCGCCAATCATGCTGGCGCGCGGGCTGGTCGATCAGCTCAAGGCGACGAACGGCGCGGTGGTGAATGTCACCTCGATTGCCGGATCGCGCGTGCATCCTTTCGCCGGCGCGGCTTACGCGACGTCGAAGGCGGCGCTCGCCTCGCTGACGCGGGAAATGGCATCCGACTTCGGCCGCCTCGGCATCCGCGTCAATGCCATCGCGCCGGGCGAGATCGACACCGCGATTTTGTCGCCGGGCACCGACAAGATCGTCGAACAGATTCCGATGCAGCGCCTCGGCACGCCCGACGAAGTCGCCAAGATCATCTATGTGCTGTGTACGGAGACGAGTTCATATGTGAACGGCGCCGAGATTCACATCAATGGCGGCCAGCATGTGTGAGGCGCGATAGGCGCGCGTTCGCCGCAGCGACGCTCCGATTCAATTTTCAAACAGCGCGCATGCATCATCGCCCGTATTGTTTGCGGCCCCGGGCAAGCCAACTTCTTTTTCCGTTCCCCCGAAAATATCGAGGGTGTGGCGCGCCGCGAAGCGCAACCATTCCTTATGTGTGCGCATGTCGCAAACAGCCTTGCGCGATGTGCGCAAACCGGATGCGCGATGCGCCGCGCCTCTCGGCGCGCCACGGCGGCGTCTTCCGGCAGCCGGGCCGCGCTTCTGGCGGCTGTTGACCTTCCGGAACGGCCGAGGCGCGGTCCTTTTGGGCCCCACACCTCTTTAGTCCCGGCAAAGCCAAGGGCTTCGCACCATCAGCGAGCTCCTCGCAGGAGGTCCTAGTGCCTCCGGGCGGGGCCCCGGCACCGCCCGAGCGCGTGAGGTGCGTTTCCCCACGCCCGCGGGCGCCGCGCCTTGCTCCACCATCCTGACGCCTCATGACAGCGCCCTCGATAAGCAGGACAAAGTGGGTATATATTCAGTAGGAATTAATGTCAAGAGGCTTATTTCGGCGCATTTCGCTTAATTTCTGAAATTAGCCAATCGAGCCACAGTTTCAGCTGTGCATCGTGGGATGCAAACGCTGACAGCGCGTTTGCATTCTGGGCGAGATAGGTCGCAGCCGCTCTAATTGCTTCGCCGTTTGCATCGCCCATCAGGGTGCTAAGGTTCACACCCGTGAGGCTAGAAACCACAACAGCCGGCGCCACAAGAGGCGCCACCGCACGCCCAAAGGCAATTATACTTCGAGTGCCGACTGCGACGGCCGCCCCCACCAGTGCGGTTGTTTTTTCGTCTACAACGTCAAGCGTCCGATCAATAGATTGGACCAATGTTTGCGCATTTGTTGCCAGCAAAAATCGGGTTCGGAGCATCGGGACAAATATTCCCCGAGACCGGGCCGCGAGATCCCCAACTCTGACGTCCAGCGCTCGGAGTGCCGCCGCTCGCGCGGCCAACTCTTGGCCTTGCTCAAAGCCCATAATGAACGTTGTATGATCTCTAAGGAGGGATCTTAGCTGACTAAGAATATCCGGCTCCAAGCGCTCACTCATATTATTATTTGGAGCTAAATCCAAGCGCCCGAATGCCTCAACCATGTCATTCAATGCGGCCCCAGCAGACCACAAAGAAGGCACGTCCAGCGTTGCTAGATTCTCGTCTGCGAAAATCGCGTAGTCATTAAACTCATCGAATAATGCCTTATGCGTATTCTGGATGCGTGGCATTACTCGGGCGGCACGTTCAATACGCCGCCTTAGTTGCCCGTGCAAAGAAATCTGCGTGGAATCCTCGCGCTCACCTTTTGTCGGTGGTGTCGGAACAATTTCGAAGCCTGATGGAGTTGGCGTAAATGCAGGCCCCGGCCCTTCGGGCGGAAGAGAGGGCGAGCCTTCAGAGAGACCCGCACCAACAATACGTCTTATATAAGCATTAACGACTCTAGGGCTTTGGCTCCAAATTGTTTCTGGAACACTTGCGCGGGCAGATTCGATGTCTGCGATTGGAAACTCTCCCTGAGCACCATTCAGACGAGCTTCGTACCAATCGGTCCATACATTCCAGTCATCGTTCTCCTCTAATAGAGCGCGCTTAAATGCGAGCCAATAGCCGTTCGCCCAGCCCGGAACACCCGTCGCCCATAGAGCTTGAATTGCGAGGTCAGATGGCCGCAAATTCAGCGGCCCATTGCTTTCGAGCGCTGCAATATCCGCCCAAACAGCGTTCCAAATGTAATCGGCGTGACTGGCTCCAACTGAGCGAACGGCAAAGACAATGGAATTCGCCGCATAACTAGCCGGCTCAGCGATCGCTACAATCGCGTTACTTGCTTCGATTGCAGCGTCCGCTGCAAAGTTCGCCGAACTGGAATTGCTAGACGAGTAGTATTTTTCTGACGATGGCACGACATTGACAACTGACCATGCAGCTGCAACCCAAGACACAGATAAGCGACGGAATGTAGGTAAAATTAATTCGCGAGTAGAAGAACCACTTTCGTTTTGGATGTGCTTATTTAGTCCAATTCCCAGCATCGGCACAACACGCAATGCCGAACGCGCAGCAACAACAAATGCCCATTCGCGTGGCTTGCTGTTAAGTCGTCGTTCCACGTCTTCACGTTTAGACACCACCGGCATCGGCCCCTTTAAATACGGCACCTCGCGAAGTCGTTTACATTATAATAATCGGCGCACCTCGTCGCACTGTCTAGAGAAAACAATGATTCCCAAGACAAATTATCCCCGTCGCGTGGAAACGACAGTGGAAAGCGCGGGCACAAAAACAGCCCCCTACAGCCACTTCTTCCACTTGAAGAACGCGATCGGCAGAATGGCGACGACGAACATCAGGAACAGCGCCCAGACATAGCCGTACTGCCAGTCGAGTTCGACCATGCCGCCATGAAAGTTCATGCCGTAGATCGAGGCGACCAAGGTCGGCGGCATGAACACCACCGCCATGATCGAGAAAATCTTGATGATGGCGTTCTGCTGGATGTTGACGACGCCGAGCATGGCGTCGAGCAGGAAGGTGATCTTGTTCGACAGGAACGAGGCGTGGTCGGTGAGCGAGAGCACGTCGCGCTGCATCGACTGGATTTGCGTGCGCGCTTCCTTGTTCCACTTGAGCACCTCGGCCTCGTGTACCAGAAACGACAGCAGCCGGCCGACCGAGACCTGGCTCTCGCGCACCTTGGAGGTGAGATCGCCCTTGCGGCCGAGCGCCTTGAGCACATCGTTGTAGGACGCCTGCACCATGGCGTCGTCCGGCTCGAAAATCGAATGCGAGACCTGATCGACCTCAGCCGCGACGCGCTCGAGAATATCGGCCGAGCGGTCGATGACGGCGTCGAGCAAATCCATCAGCACGCTGTCGCCGGAAACTTTCGGACCGCAGGCGCGGCCGAGCTTGTTGCCGACGATGGCGAAGGGCCGCGGCTCGTCGTAGCGCACGGTACACAGGCGGTGCTTGGACAGAATGAAGGTGACGGCGGTGGTCTTCGGTGTCGCGGTGTCGGACTGGCACATCAGGGTCGCGGTCATGTAGCGCGCGGCGTTCTCGACATAGAGCCGGCTGGAGACCTCGATCTCCTGCATCTCCTCGCGCGTCGGCACCGCGATGCCGAGCAGCGCCTCGACCATGCGGTCTTCCTGCACGGTCGGCGTCACCAGATCGATCCACACCGCCGCCTCGGGCAGTTCGGCGCCCGGCTCTATCGCGATCCGCTCGAGCGCGGCGCCGTTCTGGACGTAGACCGAAAGCATCAGGATTGGACCGAGAGCATCAGGATTGGACCGAGAGCATGAGGACCGCGCCGCGTTACACGAAGGGTGCTTCACTCATGGCCCGATCGCGCGGTCTGGCGCAAGGCAAAATTGCACGCGGGCCACACCGCCGGCGGCCGCGCATGAACGGTTGTCGAATTGAAAGGCTTGGGCTCAACCGGCGAAGCGGGCGCGCATCACGGTCCGCTTCGGCGACCAGTCGCTGACTAGTCGCTGTCGCCGGGAACGAACCGGCTCCCGGCCGCGGGGCGCTTTTCGCCCTTGTGCTGGCAGGCGCCGGCGACGGCGGAGATGCCGATCTTGCCGTAGCGATCGTTGAGACTGCCCGGCTGGCTGGCGGAGCCCTGTTGCTGCTGCTGCTGGTGCGCATGAGACTTCGCAATAGACTTGGCTTGAGTCTTCTCTTGCGCCTTATTGACGTTCATTTCAGTCCACTCCCGTCCGTCCCTGGATTCCCTAGACCCTTTATGTGGTCATCAACTGGGGCAAAATTGCGCGGGCATTCGTGTTCTATCGTGACGTTTTTCCGCGCGCTTCGATCGAGCCTTTGGCTGTCCCCACCTTTCCGCCCGTTATGGTAAACCAACTGTTAACGGGTTGCAGGCAAGCTGTATCTTAAGGGTTTCCGGAACCGCCCGGAGGCCCTTGGCCTGACCTTGGCCCAACTATAGTTGTGTGCGTCATTCCTGCAACAGGTTCACAGGAAGCAGCATACAGGGGGCACGGAAAGCGTGGCTATTGCGCGCTTTCTTCGGTTAATTGCGGGGGTGATTCATGGAATCGGGCGCTTGCGAAAGCGACCGGGAAAGAGGACGAAATGCGGGCTAAGGCATTGATTGTGGCTCTGTTTGGCGTGGGGATGCTGCTCGGCGGCTGCATGCAGTCGACCATCGAGCCGGCTTCGGAAGCCAGCATGACGCCGCGCGACAAGAAGCTTTTGGCGGCGGCGCCTTACGAAAAGGCGACGATTGCCGAGCCCTATCGCCGCCATATCGTCGACTACCACCGCAAGGAATTGCCCGGCACGATCGTGATCGATTCCGACGCGCGCTACCTGTATCTGGTGCAGGACGGCGGCAAGGCGATCCGCTACGGCGTCACCGTCGGCGAAGAAGCCCTGGCCTTTACCGGCGTCGCCAAGGTCGGCCGCAAGACCGAATGGCCGACCTGGACGCCGACCGCCGACATCAAGAAGCGCATGGACGTGCCGAACTTCGTCGGCGGCGGCCCGCAGAACCCGATGGGCGCGCGCGCGCTGTATCTGTTCGCCGGCAACAAGGACACGATGTACCGCATCCACGGCACCAACCAGCCGGAATATATCGGCCAGGCGATTTCCTCGGGCTGCATCCGCCTGACCAATGAGGACGTCATCGACCTCTACAACCGCGTCAAGGAAGGCGCCGTGGTGGTCGTGCTGGCGCCGAACCAGGGCGACTCGCCGTTCAACCCGCGCATGGCCTCGGTCGCGCCGCGGTCCTGATCTTTCCGGAAACACTTCGATAAAACGGCGCCTTCGGGCGCCGTTTTTTATGCCGGTCAGCCCAGCGTGATGCGGACGATTTCCGGCGGCATGCCGAGGCGCATCGGCACGATGCTGGTGCCCAAGCCCCCCGACACGATCATGTGGCGGCCCTGCTCGACGATGTGGCCATAGGCGAAACGCGCGCCATAGGCCGACGGCGCCCAGAACGGCGGCACCAAAGGCAGCCTGATCTGGCCGCCATGGGTGTGCCCGGCCAAAGTCAGCGACACGCGCGGTGGAATCTCCGTGAAAATATCGGGCTCGTGGACGAGCAGGATCACCGGATCGGCGGTGGTGATTTTATCGAGCGTGCCGGGCAGATCGTCGACGCCGCGGAACTGGCGGTGGCCGATGCGGTAAGCCAGTTGATCGCCGAGCCCGGCCAGCCAGAAGCGGCGGCCGCCCTCGCCCATCAGCACGGCGTCGTTTTCCATCACCGGAATGCGCACCTGCGCCAAGGCCGCGCGCGTGCCGGCGATGTCGTACCACCAGTCGTGATTGCCGAGGATGGCATGAACGCCGAGGGGGCTGCGCAACCGCGCCAGCTCCGCCGCCCAGACGGCATGCGGCACATGTTCGGTGACGAAACGATGCGTGGCGAAGAAATCGCCGAGCAGCACGGCGAGATCGCAGTTGAGCGCATTGGCCGCATCGACCACCTGGCGGATGCGCGCGACGCCCATGTTCGGTCCGCCGGCATGCAGGTCGGCGATTGCCGCGATGGTGAGTTGCTGGCCGGCCGGCCAGCCCGGCGGCGTCAGCCGGTAATCGGCGATCGACAGGCCGTTGGCCGCTTCCATCGCGGCATAAAGCGTCGTGCCCGGCAGCATGATGCCGGCAAGACCGCTGAGACCGAGCGTGGTCTTGAGCAGACCGCGCCTTGTCAGCCCGCCAGAGGCAGGCTTTGGCAACACGAATTTGCTGGGCGCGCCGGACATCGGCAAGGACTAGCGCAAAAGGCTGAACGGAAAGTGGAAGCCGCCGCCGGATTTCCGCTTGTTGCGGACCGGCGGGCGGGGTTTGGGCAACGGGATGACGCCTTCGATCGGGCTGACCATGCTGACGGCAACCTTTTCGTCGGCGTCGTCGGCGGCCTCGGCCGGCGCGGCGGCGACTTCGGTTTGCGCCGCGTCGGGCTTGGCAGCATCGGGCGCGGCTGGCTTCTCCGGCGCTTTGGGTGGCGGCGGCGGCGGCGGTTCGCGCACGTCCCACTGGCAAATGCGGTAGCCGTTGGAGCGCTCGGCCAGATCGAGATGGATGTGTTCTTCGTGATAGCCGTCCGACCCCGGGCCGAGCACCGTGGTGAAACGCAGGCAGGCGCTTTTGCGCGCCGCCTCGCGCAGCGGCTTGTCGGCCTTCATATCGGTCAGGTGGATGTAACGGCCGCCCTCAAACGTGAAGCCGCGCAGATCGATGGCATTGGCCTTGCCGTGTTCGGAGACCTTGCCGGTCATCTTGCGATTGCGGCCACGGCAGCTGAAGTCGTCATAGGTTTCGAGACGTTGCAGCACGCCGGCCGATGCGGTCATCGGCGCGGCGTCGTCGCGCAGCCACAAGGCCAACTGCTCGGCCATCGGGCATTGCAGGTAAGGCGCCGGCTTGATGTCGATCTTCTTGCCGGCGGCCAACAGCACCGCGTCGAGGCGCACGATGTCGGCGCCGCCGCAGGAGCCCGGCCCGATCAGCCGCGGCATCGGCGTTATCACCGCGAATTTTTCCAGCCGCGCGCGGCAGGCCGACGCATCGCTGGTGACGTCCGATGTCTTGAAGTCCTCGCCGGCGGCGTCGCGGAAGGTGGTCGGCACGGTCCAGCCGGTAGCGACCCAGGACGGCGGCGGCGTGATTTTCGGGCGGGGCCGGGGCAGCGGAATGGGAAAAGACGGCTCGGCCAAAGGCTGGACAACGGCGAGGCCGCTGCCGAACAGGGCCAGCACGACACTTGCAACAAGTCCTTGCGCCACAAGTGTTCGCATGCGGCGTGTGTCGGGCAGGATTGCGGCATTTGTGCGGGACAGCATGGCTTTACCTTGCACGGATTCGGCTCCGCGCTAACCTGTCATCGGCTGGCGGGGGGCCGGCCCAAAAGATCAAAAAGATTGATCGCGCATGATCCCGAAAAGTGGGCACCGGTTTTCGGACAAGATCATGCGCCGAGGAAATTGAGAGGGAATAGCCATGCTCGGCCTGATGTCCGACTTTCCGCTGCTGCTGCACCGGATCATCGACCATGCCGCCAAGTTCCACGGCGAGCGCAAGGTCATCACCCGCTCGGTCGAGGGGCCGATTGTCGAAACCAATTACGCGCAGGTTCGCGCCCGCTCCTTGAAAGTGGCGCAGCGGCTGGAGCGCGACGGCATCAAGCTCGGCGACCGCGTGGCGACGCTCGCCTGGAACACCTGGCGGCATCTGGAAAGCTGGTACGGCATCCTCGGCATCGGCGCGATCTATCACACCGTGAACCCGCGCCTGTTCCCCGAGCAGATCATCTGGATCGTCAATCATGCCGAAGACCGCATGATGTTCGTCGATCTGACTTTCGTACCGCTTCTGGAAAAGATCGCCGACAAACTGCCGACCATCGAGCGCTACGTCATCCTCACCGACGCCGCGCATATGCCGGCGACGACGTTGAAGAACGCGGTCGCCTATGAAGACTGGATCGCGCAAGCCGACGGCGACTTCACATGGCGTTCGTTCGACGAGAACACCGCCGCCGGCATGTGTTACACCTCCGGCACGACGGGCCATCCGAAGGGCGTTTTATACTCGCACCGCTCCAACGTGCTGCACGCCTTCATGGCGTCGCTGCCGGATTCCAAGAACCTCGCCTCCGCCGATGTTTGCATGCCGGTGGTGCCGCTGTTTCACGCCAATGGCTGGTCACTCGCCTTCTCGACGCCGATGGTCGGCGCGACTTTGGTGCTGCCCGGCGCCAAGATGGACGGCGCCTCGATCTACGAACTGCTCGATACCTACAAGGTGTCGTTCACCGCCGCGGTGCCGACGATCTGGCTGATGCTGTTGCAGGACCTGGAGAAGACCGGCGCCAAGCTGCCGCACTTGAAGCGCGTCGTCATCGGCGGCTCGGCCTGCCCGCGCGCCATGACGAAAACGTTCCAGGACAATTACGGCGTCGAGGTGGTGCATGCCTGGGGCATGACCGAGATGAGCCCGCTCGGCTCGCTCTGCACGATGAAGCCGGAATATGCGGGGCTGACCGGCGATGCGCGGCTCGACGTGCAGATGAAGCAGGGGCACCCGCCGTTCGGCGTCGACATGAAGATCACTGATGATGCCGGCCGCGAGCTGCCGTGGGACGGCAAGACCTTCGGCCGCTTGAAGGTGCGCGGGCCGGCGGTGGCCAAGGCTTACTACAAGGTGGCGCGCGACGCGGTGTTCGAGGACGACGGCTGGTTCGACACCGGCGACGTCGCCACGATCGACAAGTATGGCTACATGCAGATCACCGACCGCGCCAAGGACGTCATCAAGTCCGGCGGCGAATGGATATCGACCATCGATCTGGAAAATTTAGCGGTCGGCCATCCGAAAGTGGCGGAAGCCGCGGCCATCGGCGTCGCGCATCCGAAATGGGACGAGCGGCCTTTGCTGGTGATTGTGTTGAAGAAAGGCGAGACCGCGACGAAGGAAGACATCCTCGGCTTCATGCAGGGAAAGGTGGCGAAGTGGTGGATGCCGGACGACGTCGTGTTCGTCGATGAAATCCCGCACACCGCAACGGGGAAGATTCAGAAGATGACGCTGAGGAAACAGTTCGAGGCGTATCGGCTGCCGACGGGGGAAGCGGCGGAGTAGAGGGGGGCGGCTGCAATTGGCGCACACCTAATGTGACGGGACGAAAACGGCCATGGTCAAGAATCCGACACTGAAGAATGACGAAAATCGGAAAGCCGTAAAGGATCTAGCGGAAGCATTTAGCGTGCAGGCGAAATATAGCAATCGATTGTGGCTCGCTACGATAGTAGCCGCGACCTTAGTTGTATTTCCAAGCACCAATGGTTCAAACGTCGAACTGGCATTTTCTCTCGGGGAAGTTCCGCGACCGGCGTACGACGCTATCGGTTTCTTGATTCTGGTTGTAGTTACGCTGGCATACTTTCAGGCATATGCGCAGACGCACAACGCGGCGCGGTTCCTGCACCGGGAAATCGCCGAACTGAAAGACGCTGACGCCCGTCGCTTCTATGATTTGCTAGTCGTCGCTAGTTTCGCCCGGGTTGCGCCGTTAGTGGATACGCTACTGAATCTGGTTGAGCGACTAAAGCCGCCTTATAAGAACAAAATAGGTGCGATCTATTATGTCGTACTAAAATTCGTTGCCAACATTGTAATACTTGGAATTCCTAGCGCGGCCGTTGGCTTCGCATACCGAGCCATTTACAGTTGCAAACCTGGCCTATGCATTAATCTGCCGGGCGTCATTTCCGTTGCGACGGTTGCGATCGCCCTTGTGAGCCTAAGCCTGATCATAATATGCATTGCTGAAGCGACACAGGTCATTCGTACAGCAGCGCTATATTGGCAAGGAAAATTGACGAGACCCGCCGGGCGAAAAAGCGAAGCTTGAACGCCAACCCGTCATCCTGAGGTGCGAGCCGCGATAAGCGGCGAGCCTCGAAGGATGAGCGGCCACGGACTCTCGGGCCGTCGCCCACACATGTCGGGTCTACCCGACATGTGATTCGAGAATGCGCAAGTCGGCTATAGCCGACTTGCGATGGCTCACGCGCTGCGCACTTTCGCACTTCAGGGTGACGGATTATAAATCCCGTTCGTTCCCGCGAAGGCGGGAACCCAGTTCTTCAGGCCACAAGAAGAAAACACTGGGTCCCCGCTTTCGCGGGGACGAACGGAGATAATATCCGCCGTCATTCCGGGGCGCGGGCTTTAGCCCGCGAGCCCGGAATCCAGACCTTGGTCCGAAAATGCATTTCTGGATTCCGGGTTCGCGCCTTTGGCGCGCCCCGGAATGACGGACGTATTACGTCCCGTCCGCCTGATTGCTGGCGAGTTGCGACGGCATCGGCTCGTCGACGCTGCGCACGACGATGATCTTGTCGAACTTGCCGTCCTCGAAGGCCTGCAGGAACTTGTCGTAGTCGCGCACCGAGATGCAGCCGTTCGAGCCGCCGGCTTCGCCGAGCAGATAGGAATGCGCCAGGATGCCGTCGCGGCCATACATGTTGCCGTTGCCGATCGGCTTCATGCGCAGCGCGCGCACGCCG
>CANKBJ010000104.1 GCA_947479905.1 Bradyrhizobiaceae bacterium | reverse complement strand
TTCATGTGTTCGCGCGACAAGGAATTCACCATTCGCGGCACCGAAAACTGTCTGGCGCGCGGCTATGACCGGACCGGCTATTTTGAAGTCGACACCAACGAACAGCGCTCCTGGACGGTGCAGTTGACCGACACGGCGGAACAACCGCCGGACCGGCCGCTGCCATCCCGCCCGAGCGGCCCATCACGACCGCCGTCCAACGCGCCGCAGGCGCCCGCGGACGGCAGAGAAGGCTTGAAACGATGAGACGTCTGCGCCGCGCCAAGATCGTCGCCACCCTCGGTCCCGCCTCGTCCAGCGCGGAGATGATCGGCAAGTTGTTCGCCGCCGGCGCCGACGTGTTCCGCATCAATATGAGTCACACCAGCCAGGATCGCATGCGCGAGCTGATCGCCATGATCCGCGCGGTCGAGAGCGACACCGGCCGGCCGATCGGCATTCTGGTCGATTTGCAGGGGCCGAAGCTGCGGCTCGGCACCATTACCGGCGGATCGATTCTCGTGAAAACCGGCGACACGGTCGTGCTCGATTCAAATCCGGCGATCGGCGATGCCTCGCGCATCTATCTGCCGCATCCGGAAATTCTCGCCGCCGTGCAGGTCGGCCATACGCTGTTGATCGACGACGGCAAGGTGCGCCTCACCGTGACGGAGGCGCAGCCGAACCGAGTGACCACCCGCGTCGAGGTCGGCGGCAAGCTGTCCGACCGCAAGGGCGTCAGCGTTCCCGATTCGACGATCCCCCTGTCCGCATTGGCCGAGAAGGACCTGTCCGATCTCGAAGCCGCGCTCGAGGCCGGTATCGACTGGATCGCTTTATCCTTCGTGCAGCGGCCCGAGGACGTCGCCGAGGCCAAAAAGCTGACGCGCGGCCGGGCGCTGCTGATGGCCAAGATCGAAAAGCCGCAGGCGGTGCATCGCCTCGCCGAAATTCTCGAAGTCGCCGATGCGCTGATGGTGGCGCGCGGCGATCTCGGCGTCGAGATGCCGCTGGAGAAAGTCCCCGGCGTGCAGAAGCAGATGACGCGCATGGGCCGCGCCACCGGCAAGCCGGTGGTGGTGGCGACGCAGATGCTGGAATCGATGATTTCCTCGCCGGTGCCGACACGCGCCGAGGTTTCCGACGTCGCCACCGCGATCTATGAAGGCGCCGACGCGGTGATGCTGTCGGCGGAATCGGCGGCCGGACAATACGCGGTGGAAGCGGTCGCGACGATGAACCGTATCGCCGAGGAAACCGAAAGCGATCCGCTCTACCGCGGCATTCTCAACGCCCAGCGCCCGGTGCCGGAAGCGACCGGCGCCGACGCCATCGCCGACGCGGCGCGTCACATCGCCGATACGCTCGATCTCGCCGCCGTGGTGTGCTGGACCTCGTCGGGCTCGACGGGCTTGCGCGTGGCGCGCGAACGGCCGCGGCCGCCGGTGGTGGCGCTGTCGCCCAATATCGCCACCGGCCGCCGGCTCGCCGTGGTGTGGGGCGTGCATTGCGTCGTCACCGAGGACGCGCACGATCAGGACGATATGGTCGACCGCGCCTGCCGTATCGCCTTCAAGGAAGGCTTCGCCAAGCCGGGCCAGCGCATCATCGTCGTCGCCGGCGTGCCGCTCGGCACGCCGGGCGCGACTAACATGCTGCGCATTGCCTATGTCGGCGCCGAGACGACGGGCGATTGAGCCTCAGGCCCGTGGCAAGGGAGCGTAAAACGTCCCCTCCACTTCGAAGAAGTCATCCTGGTTGAGCGCAGCCACTTCAATAATCGAACGGGGCGGACAAGGCCCGTCAGCCCACAGTTCCGATTGCACTTTGTTGACCAGTGGGCGAATGCGTTTCATGTCGGTGACATAGACCACCAGACGCACCGCATCGCGCAGACTCGCGCCTTCGGTCTTCGCGATCTGCTGCATATTCAGGAAGGCTTGGCGGATACGGGCTTCGTCGCTCTCCACCAGAGTATCGGATAGCGGATCGATACCGCGCATGCCGGCGACAAAGACAAAATCGCCCGCACGGGAGCCCAAGCTCCAAGGACCTGTCGGCTTGATCGCACCTGTGGGTGAAAGGGTTTTGACGCCATTCGGCGAACGCGTTTCAGTCATTTAATCAACCTACAATAATCGTCGACCCAATTAGAAGCTCTGTTTGCGTGCGATACAAATGGGCGCAGAAAAGCACAACGTATGGGCGTAATCCGGCGCGCGCCATTTTCTCAAATTTAGCATCCTGAAATGATGATATGCCGAAACGCCCCGACCTAACCGCCGGATCAATTCGGACCGTGCGGCGATCAATTGCGCTCGTACCGCGACGTCGGATGCTGTAGGCTGCCTCTTAACCCGTTGCAACGATCGATGTCGGGATTAATGGTGAGTTCGAGCTGACCGCTCTCGAATGTATCCTAGGAAAGAATTCGATCAACTTGGGAGTGAAATTATGAAAGTGGGAGCATACGCGCTGGCCGCGGCAATTTTATTGTCGGTCGCGCCGGCCTCGGCACAGGAGAAGACTGAAACAATCCGACTGACGATCGCATCGAGCCATCCGCCGGTGATCCCGTGGGTGCTTGCGATGAAGAACACCGTTGTGGAAAAATCCAATAAGGCGCTCGAAGCGAAGGGATCGAAATACCGTATCGAGTGGAACGAAGCCTATGGCGGCGTACTCTACAATTTCGAAAACACGATCGAGGCGATCGAACAGGGCATCACCGACTTCGGCTGGGTCGGCACCCTGTGGGAGCCAGCCAAGATGCCGCTGCAGAACATCATGTTCGCGACGCCCTTCGTCAACGATGATCCGACCATCTCGGTCAAGGTAATGGACGAGATGATGAAGAAGCCGGAATTCCAGAAGGAGTGGTCGTCACAGAACGCGATCTACTTCTCCGCGACGACGTCAGATTCCTATCAGCTCTTCACCAAATTCCCGGTCAAGACGCTGGAAGACCTAAAAGGCCGCAAGATCCTTGCGGCTGGCGCGGTCGGCACCTGGGTCGAAGCCCTCGGCGGCACTTTCGTAAACTCCGGCATTCCGGCGATGTACAATGGCGTACAGACCGGCGTCGGCGAAGGTGTGGCACTGATCCCGTCGGGCGCCATTCCGATCAAGCTGCATGAGGTCGCGCCTTACGTGACCTATGTCGACCTCGGCTCCGTCACTTTCGGCGCTTTCGCGGTCAACAAAAAGCGGTGGGAAAGCCTGCCGAAGGAAGTCCAGGACGTATTGCGGCCGCTCGCAATGGAATACGCGGCCGAGAATATCAAGATCGTCAAGGCGCGTGAAACGGCGGGCCTGGAGCGCATCAAGAATGAAGGCGCCAAGATTTCGACCTTGCCGCCGGAAGAGCGCAAACGATGGGCCGCGGCGATGCCTAACCTTGCCAAGAAGTGGGTCGAGGAGAACGAGAAGAAGGGCCTGCCGGCGCGGCAGATCATGATCGACTATATGAACGCAATGCGCGCCGCCGGTGCCAAACCGGCCCGCGATTGGGACAAGGGTCTCTGATCTACTCCATGCAAGACAAGCGGGCGCCCGCCCCCTCGGGCGCCCGAACTTTTTGTGATAGTTTCCGTCTGGGCGCCACGCATGCGCGACGCTCGTGTTCTAATCCGCGGTTTCACTACCACACCGGCCGGGCCTAAAGGCAATCAAGACGATGCAGGTTTCTTCCCCTGAGTTAGCGGCAGCTTCAGCGACCGGATTAGTGACCCGCTGCAACGGCGCCTTCACTTTCAGTCTGTCGGTCGTCAGTTCGGTCTGGATCTTCGCCATCATGGCGCTGGTCTGCGTCGACGTCGCCATGCGCAACATCCTCAATGCGCCTATCTCCGGCGTCGCCGAGTTCATCGCGCTTTCGGTTCCGGCTTGCGTTTTCCTGCAGTTGCCAAGCTCGATCGCGCAGCGCCGCCTGATGCGCGCCGAATTGGCGATCGACCAATTGGAAGCGACCCGGCCGCGGGCCGCCTCTGTTTTCAACTTTGTATTCATGCTGATCGGCATGCTGGTGTTCTGGAAGATTCTGGTCTGGGCCTGGCCGGATTTCGAGAAGGCTTTCAGTTCCGGCGAATATGCCGGCGCGCAAGGCGCCTATACGATCCCCGTCTGGCCATTCAAGCTGACATTGATCGTCGGCTGCGGTCTCGGCTTTCTGCAATTCGCGCGGCAGCTTGTCCTGGAAGGGATGATCCTGTTCGGCCCGACGAAGCCCGGCTCACACGACGACGGCCGCAGCATCCTGATCGTTGTGGCGTTCCTCTCCGGCATCGCCGGTTTCGTCGCGTTCCTGTTCCTGGCCGATCCGCGCCCGTTGGAAGTTGGCATTTACTGCCTGGCCGCCATGCTGGTTTTGGTCCTGCTCGGCATGCCGATCGCGCTGGTCCTGATGAGCCTGTCCTATATCGGCATCTGGATCGCTCGCAGCGGCGAGTTCATGGCGGTCAACACGCTCGGACTCGCCGCGTCGTCGGCGGTCTCTTCTTACGAATTTGGCGTCATCCCGCTGTTCATCATGATGGGCCTGGTGCTGGAAAAGGCCGATGTCGGCCGCGACGCTTTCGCCGCCGCCGCCAGCCTGCTGCGCCGCGTGCGCGGCGGGCTCGGCATTGCGACGGTTGCCGCCAATGCGATATTCGCTGCGATCGTCGGCAGTTCGATCGCCTCCGCCGCCGTGTTCAGCCGGATCGCCGTGCCGCAAATGGTGTCGCACGGCTACACCAAGAAATTCTCGGTCGGTTGCGTGGCCGGCTCGTCGGTGCTCGGCATGCTGATTCCGCCGAGCCTGCTGCTCATCATCTACGGCCTGATGGCCGAGGAATCGGTCGGCAAACTGTTCGTCGCCGCCGTCGTCCCCGGCATCATTCTCGCGATTGCCTTCGCGATTGCAATCTATGCCATGACCTGGCTGATGCCGCGTTTCGTCGGCAATACGCGCGCAGCGAGCGACATCCCGTCCTCCACACCGCGGGAGCTATTATCCCAGCTCGGGCCGATTGCCCTGCTGGTGGTGCTGGTGATCGGCGGCATCTATGGCGGCATTTTCACGCCGACCGAGGCCGCCGCCGTCGGCACCGCCTTCGCGTTCATTATTGCTTTGGCAAAACGGCGAATAAACTGGACGGCCTTCAGGGAGATCGTACTGGAATCCGGCTATGTCTCGGCAGCCATTTTGTTCCTGATCGTCGCCGCCAATCTTTACACGAGGCAAGTGGCGCTCACCGGCATTCCGTCCAAGGTGGCGAATTGGGTGGCCAGCGCCGGCCTCGAAATGGGCGGTTTCCTCACCGTCTACTTCGTCATCTTGTTCCTACTCGGCATGATCCTCGATTCGGTCTCGATCATGCTCATCATGCTGCCGATCATGATGCCGGTGCTCGCCGTACTCGGCGGCGACAAGATCTGGTTCGGCGTCATCACCGTCATCGTGGTCGAAATCGGGCTGCTGACGCCGCCCTTCGGGCTGTCGGTTTATGTGGTCAAAGGCGTGCTGCCGAAGGATTTCGTTTCGCTGCCGACGATATTCGCCGGCGCGCTGCCCTTCGTCCTGGTGATGATCCTGGTATCGCTCCTGTTAATGGTCGTGCCCGAACTCAGCCTGTGGCTGGTGCGGCTCTAGCAATGCGCTGATACAAGCCGCGCGCGCCAGTTTTCGCAGGGCCAAAACCGTCGCCGCCCGAAGTTAGCTGATCGCAATTAAAGCTCGCCGAACTGTTAATATTGATATTCGACCGGACAGTTGGATGGAGAGGACAGTGCCTGGAACTCAACCGCACATTCCGACCGAAGTGACCCTGGATTTTCTGGGAATGACGATTCCCGTTCATTGGGATTACCATGCCATCCTGATGGTATCGGTCTGGTTCGTGCTGGTGCCGATCTGCATTATCATCATCCGCTTCGGCAAACCAAAGCCGACTTTGACCGGCCTGCACCGGCAGGTCGCCGTCAAGCACATCGAGTGGTGGTGGTTCAGCATTCACAAATACGGGTTGATATTTTCGATCAGTCTGGCGCTCGCAGGCGCGATCGTGGCGGTGACGGTCAGCCGCGGCTTCAGCGGCTCGCTGCATTCGCTGTTCGGTCTTGCAACCGTTGCGCTGGGATGTTTGCAGATCATGGGCGGCTGGTTGCGCGGCAGGCACGGCGGCAAGAACTACTATCTCGCCGATCCGAACGATCCGAAGACCTGGTTCGGCGACCATTACAACATGACCAAACGCCGGCGCATCTTCGAGGCCTATCACAAGACCGCCGGCTATTTCGTTTTCTTCTTCGCGGCCGGCGCGGTCACCAGCGGCCTGATCCAATATCCGATGCCGGGGCTGGGCGAATTCATCGTCGCGATGGTAGTCATCGCGTTTCTGGTGTCGATCGTGCTGGAATACAAAGGTTACCGCTACGACGGCTACCGCGCGGCGCATGGCTACACAATGGATGCGCCCTTCAACAAAGAACGCGAATTTCTGTAACACCGCTACGCCGCGCGATATCGGGGACGACACACATGTCCAGTCAAGATCTGCCCAAGCCGGACTTTGCCAAAAACATGAAATTGATCGGCCACACCGATCAGGGCGGCCGGCCGGATGGCGTGCAGGTGATGGTCAACAAGGGCCATGCCTATGTCGGCCACATGTTTTCCAAGGGCTTCAGCGTCATCGACGTGCGCGATCCGCGCAATCCAAAACCGGTCAAATATGTGCCGGCGCCGCCCAATACATGGACCATTCATCTGCAGACGCATGGCGACCTGTTGCTGGTGATCAACGCCATGGACATGTTCGCGGCGGAGGAATTCCAGGACGAGCGCGCTTACTACATCGGCTCGCACGCCGAGAAGGCCGAACACACTTACGCCGAGCCCAAGAAGCGCAACTGGACCGCCGGCATGGCGGTCTATGACATTACCAGGCCGGAAGAGCCGCGCCAGATCGGCTTCATGCCGGTGGAAGGCGGTGGCATTCACCGTATCTGGTATACGGGCGGACGCTGGGCCTATGTCTCGGCGATGCTCGACGGCTTCACCGATTACATCTTCATGACCGTCGACATGGCCGATCCTGCCAGGCCAAAGGAAGCCGGCCGCTACTGGCTGCCCGGCATGAACACCGCCGCCGGCGAGACGCCGAGCTGGGCGGCGAACCGGCGCTTCGGCCTGCATCATGCCATCGTCCATGGCGACACCGCTTACGGCGCCTGGCGCGACGGCGGGCTGGTGATGATGGATGTGTCGGACCGCAGCAAGCCGACGCTCATCAAGCATCACAACTGGTCGCCGCCCTTCGGCGGCGGCACGCATAACTGCCTGCCGTTGCCCGACCGCAATCTGCTGGTGGTGGCCGACGAGGCCGTGCTCGACAATTGCGAGGACGGCATCAAATACACCTGGATGTTCGATATCCGCCAGCCGACCAATCCGGTGAGCATCTCAACCTTCCCGACGCCGGACGAGGCGGACTACTGCAAGAAGGGCGCGCATTTCGGCCCGCACAATATTCACGAGAACCGGCCTGACACGTTTGTCAGTTCGGAGCTGATTTTCGCGACATATCAGAACGCCGGCATTCGCGTATTCGACATCCGCGATGCATTCAGGCCCGAGGAAGTCGCCGCTTTCGTTCCGCCGACGCCCAACCGTCTGGTCGATGGGCGCCTGAACCGGACCAAGGTGATTCAGTCCTGCGACGTTTTGGTGACCACCGATGGCGTCGTTTACAGCACCGATTTTAACGGCGGCCTGTACATTCTGGAGTATCAGGGCTGACGCGTGGCGAATCCGTGTGTCGGGTTTCGCCAGGCCCGGCCGGCGCGGAGGAAATTCGATGGCAGCGCCGATCAATATCGACGCCTATAGCGACGCGCTGGTCGTGCTGGGGACGGCCGGTATCGTTGTTCCAGTTGTCCGCCGGCTGGGCATCAGTCCGGTGCTGGGCTATCTCACCGCCGGCGCCTTGCTCGGCCCGCTCGGTCTCGGCTCGCTGATCGGCGTCTTGCCGTTCCTGTATTGGGTGACCGTCGTCGACGCCAAGAATGTGGCCGGCATCGCCGAGCTTGGCGTCGTCTTCCTGCTGTTCCTGATCGGCATGGAGTTGACATTCGAGCGCCTCAAGGCGATGCGTCGGCTGGTGTTCGGGCTCGGCAGCCTGCAGATCGTACTATCCAGCGCCGTCATCGGCGCCGTTGCTTTTCAGTTCGGCAATTCGCCCGCGGTGGCGATCATCCTCGGCGCCTGTCTCGCTCTCTCGTCGACCGCGATCGTCATCGAGGTGCTTTCTGACCAGGGCCGCCTTTCGACCATCGCGGGCCGCGCCAGTTTCTCTGTGTTGCTGGCGCAAGATCTGGCTGTCATTCCGATCCTGCTCTTCGTATCCATCCTCGGCGTCAGCACCGGCGATTCGGTCGTAACAAGCCTGCTATTCGCGTTGATGAACGCGGCGATAGCGGTCGGCGCGATCGTCATCGTCGGCCGCCTGCTGCTTCGGCCGCTATTTCGCATGGTCGCGTCTGCCGGGTCGTCGGAACTGTTCGTAGCCGCCGCGCTGTTCGTGATTATCGGCACCGGCGTTGCCGCCGCCATGGCCGGTATGTCGATGGCACTGGGTGCCTTCATTGCCGGTCTGGTGTTGGCCGAAACCGAATTCCGCAAGGCGATCGAAGCGACCATCGCCCCTTTCAAAGGACTGTTGCTCGGACTTTTCTTTTTTACCGTTGGCATGAACATCGACGTGCGCGAATTGGCCCGCGATCCGATCTTGCTGCTTGCCTCCGTTGCCGGACTGATCGGCATCAAGTCGGTTCTGCTGACCGGCCTCGCCCGTCTCTTTCGCCTGCCTTGGCCAGCGGCCATCGAAACCGGATTTCTGCTTGGCCCGGGCGGCGAATTCGCCTTCGTCGGCATCGGCATGGCGGCCGCTCTCGGAGTGATCGACGCACGGGTATCGAGTTTCGTTCTGGCGGTGACGTCAATCACGATGGCGCTCATTCCGGCTTTGTCCTTGCTCGCTCGGCGAATGGCGCCGCGATTCAGCGAGGCCAAGGCGCCCGACCCGGAACTGGCGGTCGCGCCCGAATACTTGACCCAACATGCCATCGTCATCGGCCATGGCCGCGTCGGCCAGGTCGTCTGCGCGCTGCTCGACCAGCACGACATTCGCTATCTCGCCGTCGACAACGACGCGCGGGCGGTGCCGGAACAGCGCCGCAGCGGCCGCGACGTCTATTACGGCGATGCGAGCACTCCGGATTTTCTACGCAGTTGCGGCGTCATGGACGCCAAGGCGGTGATCGTCACGGTCGCCGCGCCCGATGCGATCGACGAAATCGTGCAACAGGTGCGCGCGCTGCGCTCCGACATCGTCATCGTGTCGCGCGCCCGAGACGCCGCTCATGCGCGCCATCTTTATGCCATCGGCGTCACCGACGCGGTGCCGGAAACCATCGAAGCCAGCCTGCAACTGTCCGAAGCCGCGCTGTTCGGCCTCGGCCGCGCCGCCGGACCGGTCATCGCCTCGATCCATGAAAAGCGCGACGAATTCCGCCGCGAGTTGCAGCAGGCCGCCGGCAAGGTTCAGGCTGAGAATACTTATGCCGTGCGCCGCAAGACGCGACCACCGTCAAATACGGCGCCCTGAGGGTAATATTGCACTTCCGCGCCTGGATAATTCACGTCCGCGCCGGATATGGCGAGTTTCGGGTGAACGAACTTGCGTGACCCGCATTGCCCTAATGTCTAATACCAGACGGAGGGCGACCGATGGAACAAGCAACACCGTTCAAGCCGATTGCGCTGGTGGTCGAGGACGACCAAATACAGCGCGAATTGGTCGCCCTGCTGCTGGAAGAATGCGACATGGGCGTGATTCAGTGTGAAAGCGCCGAGACCGCGCTTGAAGTTCTCGACAAGCTCGGAACGTCGCTGTCAATGCTCTACACCGATGTCAATCTGAGCGGCAGCATGAACGGCGTGGACCTCGCGCGCATCGCGACAAAGGATTATCCGGACATCCATGTCGTGGTGACATCCGGCAAAGCCCTGCCGAAGGACCTCCCGCATCAGGCTTTATTCATGCCGAAGCCTTGGCTGACGCTTGACCTGTTGCGCGAGGCCGAGCGGTCGCAGATCGCGCATTAACGCGCGGCCATTGCATCGACCGCCCGCACGACGTCGTCGGCCGCCACATATTGCACCATATGGCCGACGCCCGGCAGCACGGTGAGCGTCGCCCGCGGCACCTGCCGCGCGATGGAGCGCGAGTGGATGTCGGTATAGACCACCGGGTCCTTGTCGCCCGAGATAATCGTCACCGGCATTTTCAATTCACCGTAGCGCGGCGCCTGGGCGCGGACGAAGTCCTTGAGACCCGACAGGTCCTGCGCATTGGCGATGAACTCGTTCGGGCGCAGCAGCATGGCGACGCCGGTGTGCGCGCCATAATCCGGCGGCGGTGTGTCGGGACGGAACACGCCGGCGACGCCCGGCTTCAGCATGAAATAGCCGGTCGGTAGAATGAGCGTATGCGCGATCAGTGGGCCGAGCACCGGCAGTGCTACCACATCGTTGATCCAGCCGATGCCGCCAGGCCAGGGATGCGTCACCGGCGACAGCAGAACGAGCGCGCGTGTCTCTTCCGGAAAAGCCAGCGCATAGGCGGTGGCGAGCGCGCCCGACCAGGAATGGCCAAGGACGATAGGCTTTGTCACACCAAGCGCGACGAGCGCCTGATGAATCAGCACAGCTTGCGTCGCGGGCGAAGCATCGGCGGCGCCGCCGGGGCGGTCGCTCCAGCCATGTCCCGGCCGGTCGATCAAGATGACCCGGTAGCGCGCGGCAAGGCGGTCGCCGAGCGTAAGCTGCAAATCGCGCAGATTGCCGCTGGCGCCATGCAGCAATACGACCGGCGGTGCATCGGCACGTCCCAGTTCAACGATATGCAGGCGGCCGCCTTCGATGTCGACAAAGCGGCCGGACGGCGGGTTGGCGCGTTCGATGGCAATCGTGCCGGCCCAGGTCACGGCGGCAAGCACCGTGAACACGACGACGGTCAGGAGGATCAACATTCGGAGGAAACGCAGGGGACCGGCCACATTCAGTCAATACGGTCCGGCGATGACATTGGATGACTTAACACTCTAAATGTCGCGGCCTTCGACCTTTTCCTGCAACGTCTTCACCAGATCGGGAATGCGCGGCAGCTTCGGATAGACGGCAAGCGCGCGGCGATAGACTTCCAGCGCCTGCTTGTCGTCGCCGACATCCTGCAGGATCATGCCGAGCCCCATCAGCGCGCCGAAATGGCGCGGCTCGCGCTTGAGCACTTCGCGGATATCGGCGAGCGAACGGCCGTAATCCTTTTTGCCGTAATAGATCGTCGCGCGCCGGTTCCAGGCTTCGATGTAGTCCGGCTTGATCCTGACGATGCCGTCGAGCAGCTTGATGGCGAGATCGGTATCCTTGGCCTCGATCGCGGTGCGCACCCGCGTCATCAACAGATTGGCGGTGTCGCTCGGCGACACGACCCACACCGCCCAGATGCGCTGCTCGATCGCCTTGGCGCTGGTTTCATCCGGCGCCACTTTCAGCGCGCCGAACAGGAAATCGAGATTTTTGACGCGGTCGCCGCGCGCGACTTTGGGCAGATTTTTCGGCGCCGGCGCCTCAAGCCAGCTGCCCGGCTCGGCGAAAGCGGGCGCGGAAAAACCGACGGCCAAAGCCGTGGCGAAAATGGGCGCGAGGAATCGCATGTCCATGGCCGGAGCTTAATCGCTCCGCGCCGCAAGGCAAATCAACGGCTCTTGAACGGGTCCGGCCTAAAGGCCTGGCGGCTCGAAGCCTTAGCCAAGGTCTTAGCCCTGACGGGCCTTAAAGCGGGGATTCGTCTTGTTAATGATAAAAACGCGGCCCTTGCGCCGGACAATCTTGTTGTCCCGGTGGCGGCCACGCAACGATTTCAATGAGTTACGAACTTTCATCACAGTCTCTCAATGCAGGTTT
>CANKBJ010000103.1 GCA_947479905.1 Bradyrhizobiaceae bacterium | reverse complement strand
CGAAGCGAGCCGAAACCCTTGTAAGGACACCCGGATCAGCGTCTGGCCACTCTGGCCTTGCGCGTTCTGACCGTTGGCGATGACTAAACCTCGGCGGCGCTGCTTTTGGCGCAGCCGCAGCGCTACGGGTCGCACCATTCATGCTGCCAGGTTCGCAGCAAAGGCAATTTAAGGTCCCACGCTTTCGCGACGCTCTCGTGACTGCGCGTTTTCCTATGGGCCCGGCTGCTTTGGAATGGGCACTCGACTCGCGTGAAAACGCGCCCCTTTCCCCTAAACCCCATCAGGCTACCTCCCCATTGCGCCGCCTCGCGCCGTTATCGACGCGCGAGCACGCCGGCGGGTACGCCTCAGTGAGATTATCCAATGCCCGACAAAATGCTCATCGACGCCACCCACCCGGAAGAGACACGGGTCGTGGTCCTTCGCGGCAACCGCGTCGAAGAATTCGACTTCGAGTCCGCTAACCGCAAACAGCTTCGCGGCAATATCTACCTCGCCAAAGTAACCCGGGTAGAGCCGTCGCTACAGGCTGCCTTCGTCGATTACGGCGGCAACCGCCACGGCTTCCTCGCCTTCGCGGAAATCCATCCCGACTACTATCAAATCCCGGTCGCCGACCGGCAGGCGCTGATCGCGCAGGAAGAGCGCGACGCCAAAGCGGCCGACGCCGAGGCCGACAACCGCTCGAGCCGAGGCAACGGTGGCGGCGGTCGTGGCGGCCGCAACCGGCATCGCCGCTCCGGCGCCGATCGCCAGCGCGACCCGTCCCGCTCCGAGCCGATGGCAGCCGACGCCGCGCAGAATGATCAGCCGCACCACGATATCACCCCCGGCGAAGCCGCGCTTGGCGGCCTGCAAAGTGGAGAACTTGGCGACCATCCGGAACTGACGGCGCAGCCTTATTCAAGCGAGGCGGCGCAGCCGTCATCCGAGCCGTCGCTGCCGACCGACGATACGACATCGCACCACGAGAGCGCCGCCGAAATCGCCGAAGCCGCCGCCCCGATCGCGACCGTCGATCCGGACGCCAAGGATGAAGCGCGCGAAGCCTATGAAGCGCCGGCCGGTGACATCGAACTGCCGCCCGCGCATCTGGCCGACGAAGCCACCGCCCACGAAGCCGCGGCGCGCGAGGCCGAGCACGATCATCACCACGACGACCACGATCATCACGACGATCACGATCATGCGCCCGCCGCCGTCACAGAAGCCGGCGCCGATGCGCCGACCGCGCCGAACGGCGACGATCATCACGACGACGATCACCACGAAGACGAGCATGTTGAATCGGTCGGAGGCGCCGACGCCCTCGAGGAAGCGCAGGAGCGCGCGCCGCGCTTCCGCCGCAACTACAAGATTCAGGAAGTCATCAAGCGCCGCCAGGTCATGCTGGTGCAGGTGGTCAAGGAAGAACGCGGCTCCAAGGGCGCCGCGCTCACCACTTACCTCTCGCTCGCCGGCCGTTATTCGGTACTGATGCCGAACACCGCGCGTGGCGGCGGCATTTCGCGCAAGATCACCTCGGGCGAAGACCGCTCGCGGCTGAAGGAAATCGCCCAGGAGTTGGAAGTGCCGGAAGGCATGGGCGTTATCCTGCGCACCGCCGGCGCGTCCCGCACCAAAACCGAAGTCAAGCGCGACTTCGAGTATCTGCTGCGCCTCTGGGAAACCGTGCGCGATCTGACGCTCAAGTCGATGGCGCCGAAGCTCGTCTACGAGGAAGGCTCGCTGACCAAGCGCTCGATCCGCGATCTGTATTCCAAAGACATCGAGGAGATCGTCGTCGCTGGCGAGGCCGGCTACAAGGAAGCGCGCGATTTCATGCGCATGCTGATGCCGAGCCACGCCAAGAACGTGAAGCTCTATAACGACGCCCAGCCTTTGTTCACGCGCTACGGCATCGAAACCCAGTTGGACGCCATGTTCCAGCCGACGGTGCAGTTGCGCTCCGGCGGCTATATCGTCATCAACCAGACCGAAGCATTGGTCGCGATCGACGTGAACTCGGGCCGCGCCACGCGCGAACACCACATTGAGGACACCGCGCTCAAGACCAATTGCGAAGCGGCCGACGAAGTCGCCCGCCAACTCCGCCTGCGCGATCTCGCCGGCCTGGTCGTTATCGACTTCATCGACATGGACGAAGGACGCAACAACCGCATGGTCGAGCGGCGCATGAAAGATGCGCTCAAGCACGACCGCGCCCGCATTCAGGTCGGCCGCATCTCGCATTTCGGCTTGCTGGAAATGTCGCGTCAGCGCATCCGCACGTCCGTTTTGGAAAGCTCGACCGAGAAATGCCCGGTCTGCGGCGGTCTCGGCCATGTCCGCTCGGTGTCGTCGGTCGCGCTGCAATTGCTGCGCGCCATCGAGGACACGCTGAACAAGGGCGCGACGCATAATCTGATCGTGCGCACGCGCTCGGAAGTCGCGCTCTATGTGCTCAACCACAAGCGCGCCCATCTGCGCGCGCTGGAAGAGCGCTTCCACATCACCATCACCATCTCGGCCGATACCACCGTCAGCGCGCAGGTGTCCTACATCGTCGAACGCGGCGAACAGATGCATACGCCGGAAGCCGCCAAGGCAATCGCCGTGGCAGCGCCGCCGATGCCGACCGTGTTCGAGGATGACGATTTCGTCGAACCCGAGGATGACGAGGCCGAGGAAGACGGCGAGGAAATGATCGCAGCGCCCTCCTCGATCGAGGTGATCGAATCCGACGAAGCCGGCGACGATAGCGAGGCACAAGGCGACGGTGGCGAACGCGATGGCGGCCCGCGCCGCAAACGCCGGCGCGGCCGTGGTCGCGGCCGTGGCGGCGAAGGGCGCGAAGGGGCACCCCGCGAAGGTTCCCCGCGCGAGCCGCGCGAACAAGTAGCGCGCGACACCGTCGCCGAACACGCGGTAGCGCACGAAGATCACGATGGCGGCTCGGCCGAGGAAGACAACGCCGAACGTGCGCAACGCACCGAAGGGGCGCCGGGTGCCGAAGGCGGCGACGCTGGCGACATCCGCCGCCGACGCCGGCGTGGCCGCCGCGGCGGCCGCCGCAACCGTCATCGCGATGGCGACGCGCCGGGACAGTCGGGCAATGGCAACGGTCATCTGGAAGGTCAGGACGCCGGCTTTGCGCCCGAAGGTGGCGAGCCCGGCTTTGCGCCGCACAACGACCAGGCCAACGGCCAACATCACGATCGACCGGTCAGCGCTCCGGTTTACGCCTCGCCTGCCGAGCAGCGCCCGCCGGAACCCGTTCAGCCCGCGGCGGAAGCGCCGTCGCAGGAACCGCCGCGCCGCCGCTCGACCATCCGCGAGCCGGCGCCTATGGCGTCGGGCAGCGCCCCGGTTCCGGCCCCGACCCTGCCACAGCCGGTCGTGGTATCGACCGCGGCCGACGAGCCCGCCCAGCCGAAGCGTGGCTGGTGGGGCAAGCGTCTGCTCGGCGACAATAGCTAGAAGCGTTTTCGAGCGAAGTGGGTACCGGTTCGCGTGAAGAAAACGCGACAAAACAAAAAACTAGCGCCTGCGATCCGGCGAACACGACAATGCGCGGCCAAAAACGTCTTTTACAACGATCCGGCCGCGCGTTTCGTTCTTAACCTTTGCCCCAACCAGCCGCCAAAGCGCGTGACAAAACGTGCTAGATTGGCGTTTCAAAATCCGTACAGGAGCCAATTCGATGCGAGCGACCCTTGCACTCACCTCTTTGCTGCCATTGTTGTTGCTGGCGGCGCCTGCCGCCGCGGCCACACAGGCGGAGAAGATGGAAACCTGCAAATTCGGCGCCGAACACAACAACCTCGACGGCGCCAAGCGCGATGCCTTCATCAAGAAGTGCATGGCCAATGCCAATTACGAGCCGGCCGCGCGCAAGGAAGCCATGAAGAAGACGCCGGCTGCCGCCAGGAAGCCGGCCAGCCCGGCCGCTGGCGCCGAGCCGGAAGAATAATCCGCCGACGCGCTACGCTGCCCTTTTCTGCGCCGGCCGCTCCTGCGGCCGGACCGTGAAGACACGCAACGTGCCGCGCCGCAGCACTTCGATATCCAGATCGCTGCCGATCCGCTCATAGTTCAACAGCCGGATCAGATCGTCGACGCCCGTGACGCTATGGCCGTCAACCCGCACGATGGTGTCGAGGCTCATCAGCCCTGCTTGCGCAGCCGGTCCGTTCTGCTCAAGCGCCGAAATCATCGCGCCTGACGCATTGTCAATGCCGGCATTGAGCGCGTGCCGGCGCGGCACCGCCGCGGTCTGACCGCAGACGCCGATATAGCCGCGCCGGACGCGGCCGTGCTGGATCAGCTCGCTCAGCACGAATTGCGCGGTATTGACGGCGACCGCGAAACAAATGCCTTGAGCGCCGCGGATGACCGCGGTGTTGATGCCGATCACTTCGCCCCGCGACGACACGAGAGGTCCACCGGAATTGCCGGGATTGAGCGCCGCGTCGGTCTGGATCACATCCTCGATCAGCCTGCCGTTGCGCGCCCGCAATGAACGGCCAAGCGCCGAGATGACGCCGGCGGTGACCGTCGATTCAAAACCGAGCGGGTTGCCGATGGCGACCACCAACTGGCCGCGCCGCAGCATCTTGGAATCGCCCAGAGCCGCATGCGGAAGGTTTCGCGCCGCGCCCGCGCGCAGCAAGGCCAGATCGGTATCGGCATCGACACCGAGCATGCGCGCTTCCATGAACCGGCCTTCGGCATCCATCAACCGCACCGCCCTGGCGCCTTCCACGACATGCGCGTTGGTCAGCACCAGCCCGTCCGGCGTGATCGCCACGCCGGAGCCGGAACCGGACGGCTTGCCGGCCCGGCCATAGGTCTCCACGCGCAGCACGGCGGGGCCCACGGCATCGACGACTGAGGTCACCGCGTGCGAGTACGCATCGAGAATCCCGGTATCGGACGGAAGCGGCGTCGGGGCGTCGTCCGCGCCTTCCACTGGGGAAGGCGACGTAAAATCGAGCATGGTCGTAATCCCGGTTGAGAATGTCGGCGAAGACCGATGTAGGTATGGAACGGGCGAATTGGAAGCGGCCGGTGAAAGCCCCTCCCGGCCGGTCCGCTGGCGCGGCAATTCGATAAATATTGAACGGCCTTCTTCAGCGTTTCTGCACGGGCGCGGCCTATAGCTGGACGATGAACCGCGTCAGAGCCATTCTGCTCGCCAATAGCGGCCTCGGCTTGATGAAAAGACCATCACCGCACCGCGCGGGCTGGTCGCCGCGGCGCGACGGCGTGCGCCTGGCCATCGCCACCGCGGTCGTCGCCGCCGCCCTCGCGGCGCTCTATAGCCTTGTCGGCGAAATGCCCTTTACAAGGATTCCTGTCGACGAAGCCGCCGCCGCGCGCCGCGTCGAGGCGGAAATAGCGGCGCGCCGCGTCGGTTCGATCCTGTTCCTCTCCTCGGATCGACTGTGCGAAGAGCACCAGTTTGACAACCGCACCGGAAACACCGTGTCGATCGATTTCGTCGACTGCGCAGCCAGGCTGGAACGCGGCACCGGAGTCGACCTGCAAACGGAAAAAGCCGCGGGCCTGCAAAACATGTTGTCCAGCTTTAAGAAATAGCGCTCAAATCGCGGCCCTTGAAGCGGTGCGCCACTAGCCTGCGCCGTCGACGCGCTTGGCCGCCAGGCGCGGCGCGAACATTTCGAGAATATCGCTCGCCGAGCGCGGCGGTGAAAACACATAGCCCTGGATCTGCGTGCAGCCGGCGTCGCGCAGCTTGGCCACCTGGGCGGTCGATTCGACCCCCTCCGCCGTTGTCGACATGCCGAGCGCATTGGCGAGCGCGACAATCGCGCGGATGATCGCCAGGCTCTCGTCGCGCGCCGCGACATCGTCGATGAACGATTTGTCGATCTTGATCTTGTCGAACGGAAACCGTCGCAGATAGCTCAGCGACGAATAGCCTGTGCCGAAATCGTCGAGCGAGGTGCGTACGCCGAGCGTCCGAAGATGTTGCAGCATTTGGACCGGCGCGTCGCCGCCGTCGACAAATATGGTCTCGGTCACTTCCAGTTCGAGCCGGTGCGCCGGCAATCCGCTTTCGGCCAGCGCCGCCACCACCGTCGACAGCAGTTTTTGGTTTCTGAACTGCGCCGGCGACAGATTGACAGCGACCACCGTATCGTCCGGCCAACGCAGCGCTTCCTTGACCGCCTCGCGCAGCATCCACTCGCCAATCTCGTCGATCATGCCGCATGCTTCGGCAACCGGGATGAATTCGGCCGGCGACACGAATCCCCATTCCGGCGATTTCCACCGCGCCAGCGCCTCGCAGCCAGCGAGCGACCAGCTGCGCAGGTCAACGAGCGGCTGATAGGCCACCTGCATCTCGCCGTTCTTCAACGCCGAGCGCAGGCCGTCCTCGATCGCCCGGCGGCGGTGCGCGCCGACTTCCATCTCGGCTTCAAAGAAGCGGTAACTGCCCGCGCCCTCCGCCTTGGCCGCGTAGAGCGCCATTTCCGCCTTCTTCAACAGGCTGTCTATCTTCCAGCCGTCGGCCGGCACGATGGCGATACCGATGCTTGTACTGGTGCTGATCGTCAGTTCGCCATGGTCGAGCTTGAACGGCTCCTTGAAGGCCTCGACGATCTGATGCGCCAGCATCATCGTGTCATGCGGCAAAGCCGGATTGATTTGCAATATCGCGAATTCGTCGCCGCCGAGACGGGCAACGATATCGCGGTCGCGGGCGCAGGCCCGGATGCGTTTGCCGACGCTCGCCAACAGCGCGTCGCCAACCGTATGGCCGAGCGTATCGTTAATCGATTTGAACTGATCGAGATCGAGGCATAAAAGTGACGCCGACTGGCCTTTTTCGCGCGCCGTGGCCAGGACGCGATCGACCTGTTCGCAAAACGCCATGCGATTCGGCAAACCTGTGAGCGGATCGCCATAGGCCAGATGGGTGATGCGTTCTTCCGCCAGCCGCTTTTCCGTGATGTCGGCGCCGACACCGTGATAGCCGATGAACTTGCCCGCATTGTCGAAGGCCGGCTTGCCGGACAACAGCCAGAAACGTTGTTCGTCGCCAACGTAATACGACACAACGATGTCGCGGAACGCCGTCCGCCAGGTCATGTGATTGATGATTTCGACCACTTGCGGCGAGTGAAACTCGAATTCGCGGCCGATCAACTCACTGAACGCCACGCCGTCCATGTCCTCGGGCGCTTTTTTCGCCGCCTCGGCAAACCTATCCGAGACATGGGTCAGCGCGCCGGAAGCGTCGGCCTCCCATAGCCAGTCGCTGGCGTTCTCCTGGAAATCGTTGAGCAGCAGCGTGATCAGGTCGCCCTGCGCCTCCAGCTTCAATTGTGTGCGAAGATGTTGCGTGAACAGCCGGCTGCGCGCCGATATATGATGCGAAATGAAAACGCCATACATCACCAACAGCAGCCCGATCGTCCGGAACAGCGGGTGATCGGCCAGCAACAGTCCCGCTTCCGCCCCGCCGATAATCGCCCATGTATAAGCGAGCCCGGCTGTTCTCACCGGCGACAGACAGAAAGCGCCGCCAGCGATCATGCCGGCGATCAGGCAGGACATAACCAGTTGCAACATGACCTCGGCGCTGTGAAACAGGATAGCCGGCGCGATGCCCCACATCACGCCAAGCACGGCCGCATGAATGGCCATGCGATTGACCGCGCGCAACGAAGCCTTTTTCGGCGGCTTGCGCCGGGAGCGGTTCCAGGACCAAATGCTGATGGCCGCCGCTGCGAATATCAAAGCGCACCAGGGCAGCAGAAAAGAGCGCGGCGCGGCGTCCCAAAAGACATACGAAACAATGATGGCGTTGAGGACGTTGATCGTCATGGTCAACGGAACAAGCTGAACCACGCTGCCGATCATGGCGGCGCGAACGCGGGCGCGGCCCGGTTCGTCGAGATCGCCAAATCCGGACGGCGCGCCGAACAGAAAATCCGGCAGCGCTGTGAAGACTTTGGGTGCAACCATGACGCATACCAAAATGGGTTGATCTCGGGCGCAATCAGCCCGCGGCATTTCAATCAATTGAGCTTCGATCATGCCCACCATCCGCTAAGTATCGGTGTGCCGTGGCGGCAAGCGGGAATGCCAATCTAGATTGCATTTTGCACGGCGCGAGTGCGGGCGGACCGGGCGCAACGCCAGCTACGCACCCCAATACCGGTTTAGTGCAAAATTAACCAAATGGATGCAAAGCTTGCACCGCATGCCGGTATTTTCAATCTTGAAGAAGTCGCTGCCGCGAAGCCATGGCGCTTTGCCGGAAGTTGTTTCCGTTCCGCCCCCCGAGCCAGCCCCCACCAGCAACACGGCGTCGATCCGTGAAACCATCGACCTGCTGGAACTCGACCTCGGCGCGATGATCCAGGACGTCGCCATCGCCGCGGCCTCGGTGCGCAGCGGCACTAGCGCTTCCGCCGATGCGCTCGCCGCCATTCAGGCCCGCACCGCGACGCTGTCCGCCCAGGCGCAGGACGCCAGGCGCGACGCACTTCAGGTCGCCGATGCCACCGTCGAACTGGCGCAGTCGTCGAACGAAATCGACCGGCAGGTACGCGCCGCCGGCGCACTGACCGACGATGCCGGCGATGCGGCGCTTGCCGCCAACCGCAGCGTCGATGAACTCAAGGCCTCGACCGCCGAGATTGGCAAAGTCGTCAACCTCATCTCCAACATCGCGCGCCAGACCAACCTGCTCGCGCTCAATGCAACAATCGAAGCGGCGCGCGCAGGCACTGCCGGGCGCGGTTTCGCCGTCGTCGCCACCGAGGTGAAGGCTTTGTCGGTCCAGACACAGACCGCCATCGAGGAAATCAAGCGAAAGATCGATATGTTGCAAAACGCCGCCACGATTTCGATCGCGGCCGTGCATCGAATTTCGGAAGCGACCAAAGCGGTGCGCCCGGTGCTATCCAGCATTGCCGGCGCCATCGAGAATCAGGTCGAGACCACCGACGGACTGTCGCGCAACGCCAGCGACAATTCACGCTTCATCGGCGCGGTTGCCGATGGCGTTACCGAAATCAAACAGGCGGCCATCGGCGCCACCGCCCACGGTGCGACGGTCGATCGTTGCGGCGAAGATGTCGGCCGCATGGCCGAACGCCTCAAGACACGCAGCATCATTTTTCTGCGCTTGAGTGAAATCGGCGACCGGCGCCAGCATGAGCGGCTGCCGTGCGAACTCGACGTCGATCTGGAAGCCGGCAACGGGACCGTTCGCGGCCAGACGGCCGATATTTCCGAAGGCGGCCTGCTGGTTCGGCTGCGCGAACCGCGCAGCTTCGGCGCCGGAACCACTATATCGGCGAAGATCGCCGGCATCGGTGCCTGTCATTTGCGGGTCGTCAATCAGTCGGCGCTTGGTCTGCATCTCGCATTTGATGCGCTCGACGAGGTCGCACGCGCCCGGCTCACGCATAAGCTCGCCTCGATCCGTTCCGAAAATACCGAATTCATCGACCGCGCGATTGCCGGCGCCGGGCGCATTGCCCGATTGCTGGAAGATGCCGTCACCGAACGCCGCATTTCGCTCGACGACCTGTTCGACAATACGTATGTGCCGATACCGGATACCAATCCTCAGCAATATACGACGCGGTTCCTCAAACTGACCGAGCAATTGCTGCCTGCCGTTCAGGAACCGCTGCTCGCCAGCGACAAACGCATGGTCTTTTGCGCCACCGTTGACCGCAACGGCTACTTGCCGGTGCACAATGTCATCTATTCCCGGCCGCAGCGCCCCGGGGATCTGGTCTGGAACACCGCCAATTGCCGCAATCGGCGCATCTTCGACGACCGGGCCGGACTATCGGCCGGCCGCGTCGTACGCCCATATCTGATCCAGAATTATCCCCGCAACATGGGTGATCGTGTCGTCATGATGTGGGAAATCGGCGCGCCCATCCGCGTCTTCGGCAAGCAGTGGGGCGGCTTGCGCACCGCCTATACGCTGTAGCCTCGGCGCGGCGCGATTATTCATTCGATATCGTCCCGCAACCGGGAACCAATCCGACCGCACGAGGATTGAAACGCCATGACGCGGAATGATTTCGCGCACATGGAGGCATCGAGCGATGATTGCGCAGACCGGGGTTGTGAATGATGACGTCGATTCCGCCGTCAGTTGGACGGCGATCCTTGCCGGCGCGACCGCGTCGGCGGCAATGAGTCTAGTTCTTGTCGCGTTCGGCGTCGGCGTCGGCTTTTCAGTGGTGTCGCCCTGGAGCGATCAGGGCGTTTCGGCCACTACGTTCACAATCAGCGCCGGAATTTATCTGATCGTCATCGCCATGGTGTCCTCGACCGTCGGCGGTTATCTAGCCGGCCGTCTGCGCTCGCGCTGGACCAAGGTGCATGAACACGAACGCTATTTCCGCGACTCCGCGCATGGCGTGGTCACCTGGGCGCTGGCGACCATTGTCACCGCCGCGGTGCTCGGTGCCGCCACCACCGCGATCATTGGCGCTGCCGGTTCCGGCCTTGCGTCCGGCGCGCCGATCGCGGCCCGTTCGCTCACCGACGGTTCCGTGGATTTATTGCTGCGCCCGGCTCCCGGCCGCGCCAACACGGCGGCCCCCGCGCAGAGTCCGTCGCAGGTCAACCAGCAGGCCGCCGATCAGGCCACCTCGCCGATCGCCACCGGTCAGACCGCGCCGAACCTGCAGGGCGGGTCGATACCAGCGCCGGCAGCGCCGCAGGGCAATGCCAATCGCGGCGAGATCGGCCGTATCCTGGCGGCCGGGCTCGCCCGCACCGGTACGGTGTCAGATGTCGATCACTCTTATCTCGCCAGCATCGTCGCCAGCCGCACCGGCCTGTCGCAGGCCGACGCCGAACAGCGCGTCAATCAGACCATCACGCAGGCGAAGGCCGCGGCCGATGCCACGCGCAAGTCGGCCCGCAACTTCGCCTTCTGGCTCGCCTTCGCCATGCTGGCCGGCGCTTTGTCGGCGGCGCTCGCCGCCATCGAAGGCGGCAACTTGCGCAATCGCGAATGGTATCTGACCGATGCTGAACGCGAACGAACCCGCACCGTCGGCATGGCCGCCGAATAACGCGCACATGCAAAGGAGATAGCCAATGCCAATTCTGCTCTGGTTGCTGGGCGTTCCGTTCAGCCTCATCATCGTCCTGATGCTGCTCGGCGGCATCTGACATATACGAAATATAAAAAACCCGCCGGTCGGCAAGACCGGCGGGGCTTTCATGACGTCACGCGGATCGGCGGCGGACGGCTATTTGGCGTCGCACAATTTATCGAGGGCCTCGAGCGTATTGCCGATTTCCTGCCCTTCCTTGCTCGACGGATCCAAATCGTCGAGCCCGTCCATCAACGCGACATATTCCGGGCCGAGCGACTCGGTCATAGAGTCTGCCTTCTGCGACAGCTCGTCCATTTTCTTTTCGTCTTTTTTTTGCGCGGCGGCGTCGAGCGCTTCGCCGAGCGCGATCAGGTCGCAATAGATTTTGGTTTTTGCTTTGTCGGCGCTGACGATCTGAACGACTTTCTGCGCAGCGGCCTTGGTCGGCTTTGGCGCTGCCGGACCAGGCTTGGCAGGCTGTTGCGCCGCGACGGCCACGGGCAGAAAGGCGGCGGCCAGAATAGCCAGCATGGCAAGGCGCGATGTGCGTGTCATGAACGGTTCCCCTGATGTCGGTCGTACGGAAATGAGTCGTGACAAGACTAGACCCCGCTGCCCGCCAAATAAAGATACCGATGATTATGGCGCCGACCAGGCGACATAGCGATCGCGGCGGTGATTCATCCAGATCACCAGATTGATCGCGATGGCGCCGGCGAGCGAGGCCAGCAGCGCCTTCATATCGACGACAAAATAGGACGCTGCCAGAATTGCCAGATCGATACCCATCTGCAGCTTGCCGGCGCGAATGCCGTAATGGTCCTGAGCATACAGCGCGAGAATATTGACGCCGCCGAGACTGGCCTGATGACGGAACAAGACGATAAAGCCGACGCCCATCAGCGCACCGCCGAAGACGGCCGCGTAAAACGG
>CANKBJ010000102.1 GCA_947479905.1 Bradyrhizobiaceae bacterium | reverse complement strand
TTTGCAGGCGCAGATTTTCATGCTCGACTTCCAGGCGGCGCGCTGGCTGCAAATGGGCGAGGTCGCCAAGCAGGCCGGCAATAATCATCCGACCTCGATCCCGACCGGCGTGTTCAAGACCAGCGACGGCCACATCAACATCGCCTCGACCGGCCAGGTGATGTGGGAGCGGCTGTGCAAGGCAATCGGCAAGCCCGAATTGATCGACCATCCTGACTTCAAGACCGGCGCGCTGCGCTCGAAGAACCGCGACGCCATCAATGCCGCGATCGAAGCCAAGACCGTCGCCCGATCGAGCGCCGAATGGATCGACCTGTTCGAGCAGGCCGGCGTGCCGTCGGGACCGATCTACAACATCGATCAGGTTTTCGCCGACGAGCAGGTGAAACATCTCGGCATCGCGCAAGATGCGAAGAAGGCGAATGGCGAAACGCAGACCTTTGTCGGCCAGCCTTTCGCGCTGTCGCGCACGCCGAGCCGAATCGTCGCCACGCCGCCCGAGCAAGGCCAGCACACCGACGAGGTGTTCAGGGAATTCGGATTTGCCGACGACGAAATCGCCGCGTTGCACGCGGCGAAGGCTATTTGACTTCGTCATTCCGGGGCGGCGCGCAGCGCCGAACCCGGAATCCAGACGGGGGCATATTGAACGTATCTGGATTCCGGGTTCGCTCGTTGCACTCGCGCCCCGGAATGACGGCGGACCGATGAAAGGAATTAGACGATGAACGCGCCCGTGAAGACCGACAAGATGCTGTCCCGCAAAGAGGGGCAGGTCGGCTATCTGACCTTCAACAATCCCGAGAAGCACAACGCCGTGTCGCTGGAAATGTGGGAAGCGGCCGAAGGCGCGCTGGAGGATTTCCGCAACGACAAGAACATCCGCGTCATGGTGGTGACCGGCGCCGGCGGCAAGGCCTTTGTGTCCGGCGCCGACATTTCCAAATTCGCCGACGAGCGCGCCACCAAGGAAGGCTCCGACCGCTACAATGTCGCGGTCGATCGCGCCTATGAGGCGTTCTATGCCTTCCCCAAGCCGACCATCGCCATGATTCGCGGCTACTGCATCGGCGGCGGCGTCGGTCTGGCGCTGTGCTGCGACATGCGCATCTGCACCGAGGGTTCGAAATTCGCGGTGCCGGCGGCCAAACTGGCGCTCGGCTATCGCTATTCCGGCCTGAAGAAGCTGGTCGATCTGGTCGGGCCGTCTTTCGCCAAGGAAATCTTTTTCACCGCGCGCCAGTTCACTGCGCCCGAGGCGCTGGCCATGGGTCTGGTCAACCGGATGCTGCCGGACGGCGAACTGGAAGCTTACGTCAAGGACTATGCCGAGACGATTGCCGGCAACGCGCCGCTGACCGTCGACTCGGTCAAGTTCATCGTCGCCCAGGCGGTGGCCGACGAAAGCAAGCGCGACCTGAGGAAATGCGAAGAGCTGGTGCAGGCCTGTTTTGCGTCCGCCGATTACATCGAGGGCCGCAAGGCCTTCATGGAAAAGCGCAAGCCGAAATTCACCGGCGCTTGATGCGCCCGGGAGACGGGCCTCACTGGCCGCTCACGTCTGAAAGTGCTATCTGACCGCCATAATTATCGTTGTCCCGGGTAACCACGAGGTCCCCCATGTATTCCGATCTGAAGCTTTATATCGACGGCCAATGGCTTAACGGCGAAGGCCGCAAGGGCGAGGACGTCGTCAATCCGGCGACCGGCAAGGTGTTGGCGCAACTGCCGCACGCCAGCAAGGCCGATCTCGATAGCGCGCTCGGCGCCGCCCAGAAGGGCTTTCAGGTCTGGAAAAGCACATCGGCCTATGAGCGCGGCAAGATCATGCGCAAGGCCGCCGATCTGCTGCGCGAGCGCGTCGAACAGGTCGCCACCGCGCAGACCATGGAGCAGGGCAAGTCGATCAACGAATCGCGCATCGAGGTCATGACCTCGGCCGACATCATCGACTGGTATGCCGAGGAAGGCCGCCGCGCTTATGGCCGCATCGTGCCGGGCCGCGGCAAGGGCGTGCGCCAGATCGTCTTGCAGGAGCCGGTCGGCGTCGTCGCTGCTTTCACGCCGTGGAATTTCCCGACGCTGACGCCGGTCCGTAAAATTGCCGGCGCACTCGCCGCCGGCTGCTCGATCATCATCAAGGCCTCGGAAGAAACCCCGGCCGGCTGTTACGAGCTGGTCAAGTGCTTCGCCGATGCCGGTCTGCCGGCGGGCGTCTTGAATCTCGTGTTCGGCGTTCCGGCGCAGATTTCGGAACATCTCGTCGCCTCCGACATCGTGCGCAAGATTTCCTTCACCGGCTCGATTCCCGTCGGCAAGCACCTCGCGGGATTGGCCGCCAAGGGCATGAAGCGCGCGACGATGGAATTGGGCGGCCACTCGCCGGTCGTCGTGTTCGACGATTTCGATCCGGAAAAGGCCGCCGACATCATCTCGGCCTTCAAGTATCGCAATGCCGGTCAGGTCTGCATTTCGCCGACGCGCTTCTACGTGCAGGAGAAGGGCTACAACAAGTTCGTCGCCCGCTTCACCGAATACGCCAAGGGCCTCAAGCTCGGCGACGGTCTGGAAAAGGGCACGACGCTCGGGCCTTTGGCCAATCCGCGCCGGCTCGACGCCATGGAATCTTTCGTCAACGACGCCAAGGCGCGCGGCGGCAAGATTCAGACCGGCGGCAACCGGCACGGCAACCAGGGCTTCTTCTTCGAGCCGACCGTCATCACCGACGTGCCGGACGATTCGAAGATCATGACCGAGGAGCCGTTCGGTCCGGTCGCGCCCATCGTGCCGTTCAAGACCTTCGACGAGGTGGTGCAGCGCGCCAACTCGCTGCAGTTCGGTCTGGCGGCTTACACCTTTACCAATTCGAGTTCGCAGGCGATTGCCATCGGCGACGCCATCCAGTCCGGCATGGTCGGGGTCAACTCGGTCGCCATCTCGACGCCGGAAACGCCGTTCGGCGGCATCAAGGAGTCCGGCTACGGCTCCGAAGGCGGCATCGAAGGCCTGCAGGCCTATATGAACACCAAGTTCATCAGCCAGGCTTAAGGCGACGCGCACACGCGAAACGAAGAGGCCGGGGCAAAACCCCGGCCTTTTTTACTTTGTCGTCCCCACTCTTTCACTCTGTCGTCCCCGCGCAGGCGGGGGACCCATACGCCGCGGCAGCAATCAGTTGCTCGGTGAGTGCTGCCTTTGCATCTGAGATCAAATAGCAGGAGCGGTGGTTATGGGTCCCCGCCTGCGCGGGGACGACGTTACCCCGTCATCCCCTTCCTTACCGCCTCCCACACCTTCGCCGGTGTTGCCGGCATTTCCATGTGATCGGCGGCGCCGTTGGGGATAGCGTTCGAGATAGCATTCATCACCGCGGCGATCGCCGCCGTGGTGCCGGCCTCGCCGGTGCCCTTGACGCCAAGCGGATTGGTGGTCGCCGGCGTGATATGCGTCGCCTCGCGCAGTTCGACCGGCATGTCGTGGGCGCGCGGCATGCCGTAATCCATGAACGAGCCGGTTACCAATTGCCCGCTCACCGAATCGTACACCGCGTTTTCGGTCAGCGCCTGGCCGAGGCCGTTGGCGATCGAGCCCTGCACCTGGCCTTCGACGACGATCTTGTCGAGCATGTTGCCGCAGTCGTCGACCGCCGTATAAGTGACGATATCGAACTTGCCAGTGTCGGGATCGATTTCGATCTCGGCGATGTGGCAGCCGTTCGGAAACGTCAGCGGCGCTTCCGCCTTGTCCTTGGTGTCGAGGTTCTCGCCCATCTCCTTGGCGCGGCGCGCAGTGTCGAACAGCGAAATCCGCCGGTCGGTGCCGACGACTTCAAAGCCGCCGTTGCGATACGCAATGTCCGAATCCGACGCTTCCAGCGCCGCCGCCGCGATCTTCTTGCCCTTGGCCAGCATCGTGTCGGCGGTGACGACGATGGCAGCACCGGCGCACATTGCCGAGCGCGAGCCGACCGAGGCAAAGCCGGTCAGGCCCATATTGGTATCGCCATGTCTATGTTCGATCGTCTTGGCGTCGATGCCGAGCCGGTGCGCCAGCATGCGGCCGAACACGGTGGCGTGGCTCTGGCCGGTCGATTGCACGTTGCAGCCGAGGATCAGCTTCTCGCCGCCGGGAAAGCCGATCGACGCGGTTTCCATCGGCATGGCACCGGCATGCTCCAGCATGCAGGAGACGCCAATGCCGCGCAGCTTCTTGCGTTTGGCCGCCTCGCGCTTGCGCTTGGCGAAATTGTCGTAGTCGGCGAGCTTGAGCGCCTTGTCGACGATGCCGGGAAAGTCGCCGGAGTCATAAGTGTTGATCGGCGTCTTGAACGGCATTTTGGATGCCGGGATCAAATTTTTCTTGCGCAGCCGCGCCGGGTCCATCTTCAAAAGCCGCGCCGCTTCCTCGACCGCGCGCTCTAGCGCGTAATTCGCCTCGGGGCGGCCGGCGCCGCGATACGGCCCGATGGCGATGGTGTTGGAGAAATAGCAGGCGACGCCCACGTCGATCTTGCCGATATCGTACATGCCGGGCAGGCAGCGGGCGAAATTGTTGGTGTTGATGTTGACGCCGGCGGTCGAGACATAGGCGCCCTGGTTGCACAGATGGCGCACGCGCAGCGCGACGAACTTGCCCTTGTCGTCACAGGCCAGTTCGACATGGGTGACGGTGTCGCGCGCCTGCGTATCGGTGACGAAAGCCTCGGAGCGCGTCGACTGCCAGTGTACCGGCCGGCCGAGCTTCTTCGCCCCCACCAGAACGGCGATATATTCCGGATAGACCGGCGTCTTCATGCCGAAGGCGCCGCCGACATCCTCGGTGATGACGCGCAGCTTCTCGTTCGGCACGCCCATGACGGACGCCGCCATATTGCGCAGCGAATCGGCGCCCTGCGAGCAGGCATGGAGCGTGTAGCTGTCGGACGCTTTGTCGTAGACGCCGGTCGAACCGCGCGTTTCCATCGAGGCCACCACCATGCGCTGGTTGGTGACCGAGACTTTCGCCACATGCGCCGCCTTGGCGATGAGCGAAGCGACTTCGCGCTCATTGTCGTCGCTTGGGTTTGGGCCCGCCCAGTCGACGCAAAGATTGCCGGGCGCTTCGGCATAAAGCTGGGTCTTGCCCTTCATCGCGGTGTCGAGATCGACCACCGCCGGCAATTCCTCGTAGTCGACCTGTACAAGATCGGCGGCGTCCTGCGCCAGCGCGGTCGTTACGGCCACCACCATCGCCACTGGATCGCCGCCATGCATGACCTTGTCGCCGCATAAAGCCGGGCGGAACGGCATCGGCATCTTGGCGCCGCCGCGGCCGACAACCGGCGGGTGACGCGAGATGCTGCCGATATTCATCGCCTTGAGGTCCTCAGCGGTGATCACCGCCAGCACACCCTTGGCGCGCAAGGCCTCGTCGGTCTTGACCGACTTGATGTGGGCATGCGCATGCGGCGAGCGCACGAACACGGCATAGGCCTGGTTCGGCAGCCGCGGATCGTCGGCGAAGCGTCCCTGGCCGCGCACCAGCGCATCGTCCTCGACGCGCGGTTCGCTTTTGCTGCGGGCGGGGGCGGCGGTCGCTGATGTCATGGAGGCATCCTGTCGAGGCGCGGAGGGACGGCTTTTATAGCTCAATCCGCACGAGGCGACAGGGGGTGCATGTTTCAAGCTGCGAAATTATCCGGCAGTGGGCCTAATCCCGCGTCGCCTTGAACGGCCAGACCAGCTGCTGCACGAAGCCCGGCGGCATCGCTTCCTTGATGCCGATGTCGGCCGGCGGGCGGTAGTCGCGCGAATTGTAATAGGTGCCGAACAGGTGATCCCACAGCATGATGTTCTCGGAGTAGTTCTTGTTGCCCTCACGCAGGTCCTTGCTGTGATGCCAGCGGTGCAGCTCCGGCGTGTTGAACCACCATGACAGCGGCCCGAAGCGCATGTCGACATTGCAATGCGTCATCATGCCGATGAAGGCGGTGATCGCCGAGAGCCAGGTCATGACTTCCATCGGCGCGCCGAGCGCCAGCAGGATGGCCATGCCGATCAGGATGCTTTTGAAGCTGTCGACGAAATGAAACCGGCCGGTGTTGACGATCCACAGCCGGGTCACGCTGTGGTGCACGGCGTGGAAGCGCCACAGCCACGGCCATTCATGCGCGACGCGGTGCGCCCAGTAGAAGCCGAATTCGGCGACGACGACCGCGAGCACGACCTGCGCCCACATCGGCCAGGCGCGCGGCCAGAGGCCGTAGCCAGGCTCCGTCACCGGCGTGATGTAAACGGTGAGCCCGATCACCGCGCTGAACACCACCAGCGACTGCACCACGCCCTTGGAGGTCAGGGTGTGCGCGATATTGGCGAAAGTCTGCCCGTCATTCTCGTTCCAGGCGCGCTCGTGCGGCATGGTCTGTTCAAGCGTATAAAGACAAATAGCGAGGAACGCATAGGCGAGGTTGAAGAACAGCGCCGGATGATCGACGGTGAAGCCATAGGCGGAGATGGCGATGCAGATCACCAGCAGGCCCGGCCAGGCGGTCCAGGCAATCGCGGTGCGAAGCGCCGATGGCGCGGGGGCGATCGATGAATCGGTCATTGCCGTGAATTTAAAGCACTGCGCGCCGGGATGCCAGTCAGGCAGCCGGAATGCCAACGCCGAACACCTGCGCTGCGAATTGCGGATAAAGTTCGGCCAATTGCGGCGCCACCGTCTCGCGCATCAGCTTGAGCGTCTCGGCGGACGGCGGCGGCGTTTCCGGCACATGATCGGGCCGGTCGAAATCGAAGCCGGTATGCTCGATCACTTCCTCGACAGTATGGCCGGGATGCACGCTTTGCAGCGTGAAGCGGCCATCGGCAAACGAGAACAGGCAGCGATTGGTGATCAGCGCCACCGGTCCGCCGGTGCGGAAGACGTTCGGCTCATTGGCGCCGGGCGCGCTGATGTAATCGACTTGGCGCACCAGAGTGCGGCGCGAATGCTCGGTGCGGAACAGAATGACCTTGGGCACCACGTAATAGAGATAGGCCGAGCCGAACGAGCCGGGGAAACGTACCTTGGGATGGGCGTGGTCGCCGATCTCGACCAGATTGATATTGCCGTGGCCGTCGATCTGCCCGCCGGACAGAAAGAACACGTCGATGCGGCCTTGTCCCGCGCAGTCGAACAGTTCGCGCGCGCCATCGGTCCAGAACGTGTTCTTCGGCGAGCCGAGCAGCGAGACGTAGGGGCGGCCGTTGCCGCGTTCGCGCGCCAGCAATGCGGCGGTCGCAGGGATCGGCGAGGCATTGCCGACGGCGACATGGCGCACGTCGCCGATGAGTTGCGCGATCTGGTCGGCGAGCAGTTCTTCGGGGCGGAAGTTCATTTCTTATCCCTCCCCTGAAAGGGGAGGGTGGCCCGCCGAAGCGAATAGCGAAGGCGGGTCGGGTGGGGTGACTTTGCGATTCATGAATTGCCCCCGCCCGGTCAGCTTCGCTGACCACCCTCCCCCGCAAGCGGGGGAGGGATAAGAAAGGCTAAACCATCTGCTTCTCATACACATACTTGTCCAAATACTCCGCGAAGCCTTCTTCGGTCGCCGCCATCCGCGCGTATTCCGCCAGATGTGCGGCGTCGGCGGTGTAATAGTCGGGCAGCGGCAAGGGCCAGGCGCCGCGCTCGGTCAGCGCGATGGCATCGACATAGAAGCCGGGCAAAGTGCCGGCCGCCAGCACCGGCGTTTCCAGCAGATTGCCGGGATGAATGCGGTCGACCGTCACGATGGTCTTCGCCGCCGCATGCGCCATGGTGGCGAGTTCGCGCTGCCGTCCGATCCAGACATTGCCGTAAACATCAGCCATTGCCGCGTGAAACAGCGCCACGTCGGGCTTGATCGCCGGCAGCAGCACGATTCTGTCGTCATTGCCGAATGGCGAGTCGATGACTTTCCAGTCGTCGCGATACTTCAGCACGTCGGAGCCGATCAGCCCGCGCAGCGGCATGAACGGCACGCCTTTCTCGGTCGCCTGTAATGCGGCATGCAGCGCCGGGCAGGTGGCGTCTTTCATTTTTATCGAGCCGGCGAGAATCGCGGCGGTGAAGCGAGGCGCCGGGCCGTATTCGCCGAGTGAGACCGCGCTGGTTTCCAAAGTCTCGACGCAGCCGGCGCCGATCAGGAGATCGGCTTGCAGGCTCGAGGTCGGCAACGCCACCAGATGCAGGCGCTTGATACCACGCCGGATCAAGGCGCGCGTCGCGTCCATCGGCACGCCGGACACTTCGCGTGGCACCACCAGCATGCAGCCGTCGGTGATGGCGCCGAGCGCCTCGTCGAGCGTGGCCGCGATTTGAGACATCCTCACTCCCGTCATTCCGGGTTTGCCCACCGTCGGTGGGCGCCCTGGAAGGACAGTAAAGTGTATTCGCGCTTGCCAGGTCCACATAATTTTGCGACCTCGGGAGCATGGAAATGACCCTGCAAGCCAAGCTCGCCGCCAGACGTTTTGTCATCACCGCCGAAGTGACGCCGCCGGTCTCGTTCGACCGCGCCGAGCTGATTGCCAAGGCAATGCCGCTCAAGGGACTGGCCGACGCGGTCAATATCACCGACGGCGCCGGCGCGCGGCCGCATCTCGGCGCCGTGACGGCGGCGGCGATGCTGGTCGAGGCCGGCATCGAGCCGATCCTGCAATTCACCTGCCGCGACCGCAACCGCATCGCGCTGCAAAGCGACCTGATCGCTGCGGCGGCAAGCGGTGTGCGCAATCTACTGATCCTGCGCGGCGACGATCCGTCGGCCGGTGACCAGCCCGACGCCAAGCCGGTGTTCGATCTCGACGCGCGGCAATTGCTCGAAACCGCGCGAAACCTTCGCGACAAAGGTGAACTGCCGAGCGGCCGCAAGGTCACCGGCCGCGCCGAATTCCTGCTCGGCGGCGCCGACAGTCCGATCGATCCGCCGGCCGGCTGGGAGCCGAAGGGCCTCGCCGCCAAGATCGCCGCCGGCGCGCAATTCGTGCAGACGCAGTTCTGCATGGATACGGATGTGGTGCGGCGCTATCTGGCGCGGCTTGCCGAGCACAACATCAAGGACCTTTCAATCATCGTCGGCGTCGCGCCGTTGCGCTCGGCCAAGTCGGCGCTGTGGATGAAGGAAAAACTGTTTGGCACGATCATTCCAGATGCGCTGGTAGCGCGCATGGAGCAGGCCAGCGATCCGCTCACCGAGGGCCGCGCCATCTGTGTCGAGACGATCAGCGCGCTCGCCGATATTCCCGGCGTCGCCGGCGTCCATATCATGGCGCCGAACAACGACGCTGCCGTGCCGGCGGTAATCGCCGAAGCGCGCAAGCAAGTGAAGCGGTTAGGCTAGCGCGCCAACCGCCGCGAATAAATCCTTTACCGCCCGTTCGCTCACCCCGCGTGTAATGAACACGACGCGGCTTTGCGTGTTGCCATCCGGCCACGTCTGCAATTCGACCGGCGGATGCGCCAGGTGCTGGACGAACTGTACGACGATAGGTCCCGTGCAGCCATCGACATTGAGAAAGCCTTTCACCCGCAACAGGTCCGGCCCGCGCATCGCCATCAGCGTGTCCATCGCGCGCAGCCACACGGTCCAGAGCATCGGCGCGTCGAAGGTCAGTGTGAAACTGGAAATGCCGTCGCTGTGTTCGGCCTCGGCGACGAATAAATTGCGTTGACCGTCGCCCGGCTCGGTGAAGCATATCGGATCGACGACGCCATTCACCGCTTCGATAATCTCCGCGCTGGCGTTAAGCCCGCGCAGCCGCGCCCGCAAGGCTTCGGCATTGGCGATGTCGGTCTTGGTGACGATGACGCGGTCGGCAAGGATCGCCTGCTTGCGCGCTTCCGCCGACCATTCCAGCGTCTTGAAGCCGGTCGCGGCATCGGCCACTGTCAGCACCAGTTCCAGATAGAAAGCGTCGCCCAGCGCTCGGTCGGTCGAGAAGGTCTGCAAAATCGGCGACGGATCGGCCAGTCCCGAGGTTTCGATGACGATGCGCTTGAAGTCCGGCAGTTCGCCGCGCTCGCGCTCGACCAGAAGCCCGCGCAAGGTCTCCTGCAAATCGGTGCGGGCGATGCAGCACAGGCAGCCATTGCCGATCAGCACCGTCTCATCCGCGCTGCCGCGCACTAGCGCGTCGTCGATTCCGGCTTCGCCGAATTCATTGATGACGACGGCGGTGCCGGCGCCCTCCGGGGTTTCCAGAAAGCGCTTCAGCAGCGTGGTTTTTCCCGCGCCGAGAAAGCCGGTCAGCACCGTCACAGGCACCTTGGCGCCGCGCGCGCGCTTGAGCTTGCGGCCGAACGGACCGGTGGTGGGTGAAGGGAAGGGCGAGTTCATGCGCTTACCTTACCTCTCCCCGCGTGCGGGGAGAGGTCGATTTTCGAGCGGAGCGATGAAAATCGGGTGAGGGGGCGGTGCAAGCGAGTCTGAGCATAGGTGATGCCCCCCTCACCCGGCTCGGTCCTTTCGGACCTCGCCACCCTCTCCCCGCACGCGGGGAGAGGGAAAAGAGCTAAAACTCACACTCCAATATATACAGCCCACCGGAAAACCGGTCGACCGTGTAAACAATCTGGTTCTCGTCGACATAGACGTCGTTGAGCTGGATCGCTCCGATGGTCGAGCCGTTCGGTGCCGGCGGCACGAAGGCGGCGATTTCTTTTGGCTGGTACGGATTGGAAATGTCGTAGGCGCGCAAGCCGCCATTGAAGAACGTGCCGAACACGATCTGGTCGGATTGAAACGACGACGGCACCGGCACATTCTCGTGAATGTTGTGGGCGCCGAAGCGGCCGCCGCGATCCTTGTAGGCGTCGACGGGCGGCAGCGGGCAGGTCGAGATCGGCACCAAATGCTGCTCGTCGCGCGCGTCCAGCATCCAGATCAGCTTCGGCCAGTCGAGCGCATTGTCCTCGGTCGACTCGTCGGTGACCAGCATCAGGTTGCGGTCGAACAGCGGCACCGCCGTGTGCATGAAGCCGGTGTAAGGCGGCGAATTGGTCCAGTGCGAAATGACTTTCGGATTGGCCTTGTCCTTGATGTCCATCACGAACATGCCGCCGTCGATGTAGCAGAGATAAAGGCGATCCGGCCGCTGCGGATAGACATTGGTGTTGTGCGCGCGATAGCCCTTGTCGAGCGGGTGACGCGGCGGCGGCGCGATGTTGTCGGTGACGGATGTGCCGGGCATCCACCAGCGGCCGACTTCCTTCGGCTTCGACGGATCGCGCACGTCGATGCAGCGGTAGAACTGGTCGTCGTTCGGATGGCTCGGATTAAAGTCGGGCGCGCCCGACGCCATGTGGACATATTCGCCGTCGCAGAACCACAATTGATGCACGCCGCGCGAATGTGGGCCCGAGCAGTCGAAGAACGAGATCGAGCGCGGCTTTTCCGGCACCGACACGTCGAACAGCTCGAGGCCGGCCGGCTTCATGCCGGTCTTCTGCGTCTGGTAGGCGACGGCCAGGATATCGCCGGACAGGTCGAGCGAGTTCGAGCGCATCTGCATGTTCGGCAGATCGGTCTGCACGATTACCTTCGGATTGCGCGGATCGGAGACGTCGACGCCGGTGAAATTCTTCGGCGCGCTTTCATGCGCCAGCCAGGCGATACGGCGGCCGTCTTTCGCCAGTTGAATGGCAATGCCTTCGCCCATGCCGCCGAAGCCGCCGAGATTGTTTTGCGACAGCAGGTTGAAATTCCAGCTGACCGGCTCGGGCTTCTGATTGAGCGGATTGTTGGCGGACATAGGCAACTCCGTGGACAGCGATTGCGGAAAAGAAAAAGCCGGCGCGAATGCGCCGGCTTGAGGTTTAGACCATTATAGGTGTCGCCGTCACCGGGGGTGTCACGCGCTCGCTTGCTTGAAGAAATCGCCGCGCAGCACGACCTTCCAGTCCGGGATCGCCTTGATCTTCTTTTCGCCCAGCAAAATTTCGGCCTGCTTCTGCATATAGGGGCCGAACTCGGCCGGCGAGCCGGGATTGACCTCGACGCGGGCCAGCGCCTTGGTAAAGGTCGCCTTCGACATCGTATAACCCTTCGATGCGTAATAGGCGAAGATCAGGTCGGCGACCTTGCCGGGGCTGTTCTTGAAATCCTTGGACACGTCGATCCAGGCTTTCAGATAGGCGACGATCGT
>CANKBJ010000101.1 GCA_947479905.1 Bradyrhizobiaceae bacterium | reverse complement strand
GTTCTGGCCTCGTTCGGGCATATCCGCGACCTGCCGGCCAAGGATGGCTCGGTCGATCCGGACGCCGATTTCAAGATGCTTTGGGAGGTCGACCCGCAGTCGCAGAAGCGGGTCAACGATATTGCGCGCGCGCTCAAGGGCGCCGACACCCTCATTCTCGCAACCGACCCTGACCGCGAAGGCGAAGCCATCTCCTGGCACGTGCTGGAAGCGCTCAACGAGAAGAACGCGATCAAGAGCCAGAAAATCGAGCGTGTCGTCTTCAATGCCATCACCAAGCAGTCGGTGACCGAGGCAATGAAGCATCCGCGCGCCATCGACGGCGCGCTGGTCGATGCCTACCTCGCCCGCCGCGCGCTCGATTACCTCGTCGGTTTTACCCTCTCGCCGGTGCTGTGGCGCAAGCTGCCGGGCGCCCGCTCGGCCGGCCGCGTCCAGTCGGTCGCGCTTCGGCTTGTCTGCGACCGCGAACTCGACATCGAGAAGTTCATCGCACGCGAATACTGGTCGATCGTCGCCAAGCTAAAGACGCCGCGTAACGAAGAGTTCGAGGCGCGCCTCACCGCCGTCGATGGCACCAAGATGCAGCGTCTGGACATAGGTACCGGTACGCAGGCCGAGGATATCAAGCAGGCGCTCGACGGCGCCAGGTTCACCGTCGCCTCCGTCGAGGCAAAGCCTGCGCGCCGTAACCCGCCACCACCGTTTACGACCTCGACAATGCAGCAGGAAGCCTCGCGCAAGCTCGGCTTTGCCCCCGCGATCGCGATGCGCCTGGCGCAGCGGCTGTACGAAGGCGTCGAGATCGACGGCGAGACCACCGGCCTCATCACCTATATGCGGACCGACGGCATCGACATCGCACCCGAGGCGATCGCCGAATTGCGCACCATGATCGGCAAGAACTACGGCATGGAATACGTGCCAGGTTCGCCGCGCACCTATCAGAATAAATCGAAGAACGCGCAGGAAGCGCATGAAGCCGTGCGCCCGACTTCCGCCAGCCGCACGCCGCAGGAAGTCGCCAAATATGTCGACCGCGATCAGGCGCGCCTTTACGAACTGATCTGGAACAGAGCCGTCGCCAGCCAGATGGAATCGGCCGAACTCGAGCGCACTACCGTCGACATCGTGGCGAAGAACGGCGCGCGCAGCATCGACCTGCGCGCCAGCGGGCAGGTGGTGAAGTTCGACGGCTTCCTGACGCTGTATCAGGAAGGCCAGGACGAAACCTCCGACGATGATGAGTCGAAGCGCCTGCCGGCGATGGCGGAAAGCGAAATTCTCGCCAAGCAATCAATCGAGGCCGCGCAACATTTCACCGAGCCGCCGCCGCGCTTTTCCGAAGCAGCTCTCGTCAAGCGCATGGAAGAGCTCGGCATCGGCCGGCCTTCCACTTACGCCTCCATCCTGCAGGTCTTGCAGGATCGCGGCTATGTGCGCATCGACAAGAAGCGCCTCATCCCGGAAGACAAAGGCCGCGTCGTCGTTGGCTTCCTTGAAAGCTTCTTCCAGAAATATGTCGAATACGATTTCACCGCCGCGCTGGAAGAACAGCTCGACAAGGTGTCGAACAATGAGCTGAACTGGAAGACGGTCCTGCAGAATTTCTGGATCGACTTCATCGGCGCCGTCAACGACATCAAGGAACTGCGCATCACGCAGGTGCTCGACGCGCTCAACGAGTTGCTCGGCGCGCACATCTTTCCAGCACGCGCCGACGGCGGCGACGTGCGGCAGTGCCCGACCTGCGGCACCGGCAAGTTGTCACTCAAGGTCGGTCGCTTCGGCGCCTTCATCGGCTGCTCGAATTATCCGGAATGCACCTTCACCCGGCAAATGACGCCCGGCGCCGCCGGTCAGCAGAGCACCAAGGTGCTCGGCACCGATCCGGTGTCCGGCATGGACGTCACATTGCGCGGCGGCCGCTTCGGCACCTATTTGCAGCTCGGCGAGGAAATCAAGGCTACGAAACTCAAGAAGGGCCAGAAAAAAGATCCCGACGCGCCCGAGCCGGTCAAACCGAAACGCGCCAGCCTGCCGAAAGGCGTGCAGCCGGAAGACGTCGATCTGGAAAAGGCGCTGGCGCTTCTGTCTCTGCCACGCGAGGTCGGCATCTCGCCGGAAGACAATGAGCCGATCCTGGCCGGCGTCGGCCGCTTCGGTCCTTACGTCAAGCACGGCAAGGTCTATGCGAGCCTGGAAGACGGCGACGACGTTCTCACCGTCGGCCTCAACCGCGCCATGCATCTGATCGCCGACAAGATCGCCAATCCGAAACAGGGCCGCCGCTTCGGCGCCTCGGCCGGCAAGACACTCGGCGACCACCCTGAAAAGGGCGGGCCGATCGTCGTCAAGAACGGCCGCTTCGGCGCTTACGTCAGCAACAACGGCGTCAACGCCACGCTGCCGGCCGACAAGACGCCGGAGACGATCACGCTCGACGAGGCCATCGTGCTGCTGGAGGCGCGTGCCGCCGCACTCGGCAATTCCCCGCGCGGCAAAAAAACTGCAAAGCAGCCGGCCAAGAAAGCGGCCGCGCCCAAAGCCGTGAAAGAGCCGAAAGCCAAAGGCAAGGCCAAAGCTATCGTCGACGACACGCCGGAAATCGGCGACGAAGCGGCGGCCCTGAAAGCCGCCAAGTCGTCGGCAAAGCCGGCCAGCGCCCGCAAGAAGCCGGCGGCCAAGACGGCCCCGGCCAAGAAGGCCACCGCGCCGAAGAAACCTGCTAAAGTTACGGCTGCGGAATAACCAGCGATGGCATTGTCTTCGGTCATGCCTGGCCTTGCGCCGGGCATGATGAATATTGGGCAAGCCGCCGGCTGCGCTGGCGAAGCCTGCCCGCACCCCTTACATTACATCTCATAAGCGCCGCATCGGCGCAGGAACTCCCTTTTGAACAAACCTCCTAAATACACGCCCACTCTTCCCTCCAGGGCCGATATTCTCGCCTTCATCGCCAGGACGCCCGGCAAGGTCGGCACCCGCGAAATCGCCCGCGCCTTCAATCTCAAGAATGACATGCGCGCCGAGTTGAAGCGCGTGCTGCGCGATCTGGCCGACGAAGGCGCGGTCGAACGCAAAGGCAAGAAACTGCATCACCCGGGGGCGCTCGCCTCCACCGTGCTCGCCGACATCCTGTCGCGCGACCGCGACGGCGACTTCATCGCCATTCCGGACGAATGGGACGAAGAAGCGCACGGCGCGGCGCCGAAAATTCGTATTCATACGCCGCGCAAGATGAAGCCGTCGGAAGCCGCCGGCATCGGCGACAAGATTCTGGTGCGCGTCGAAGAAACCGGCGACAAAGACGTCCGCTATTCCGGCCGCGTCATCAAGATCGTCGACCGGCCGAAGCATCGCGTGCTCGGCATCTTTCATAAAAATCCGAATGGCGGCGGCCGGCTGGAGCCGGTCGACAAGAAAATGCTCGGCAAGGAAATGACCATTCCGCAGGGCGCCACCGGCGACGCGGAAGAAGGCGACCTCGTCGCGGTCGAAACATCCCGCCCCTCGCGCTTCGGCCTTCCGCACGGCCGCGTCGTCGAACGTCTCGGCGCGCTGGCCAGCGAAAAAGCCGTCAGCCTGATCGCCATCCACGCCCACAGCATTCCGAGCGTGTTTCGGAGCGAGACCTTGCGCGAAGCGGAGGCGGCAAAGCCCGCCACGATGGCGCATCGGGAAGACTGGCGGAAACTGCCGCTGATCACCATCGATCCTCCCGACGCCAAGGATCACGACGACGCCGTTCATGCGGAAGCGGATGATGATCCCGCCAACAAAGGCGGCTTCATCGTCACCGTCGCCATCGCCGATGTCGCGCACTATGTGACGCCCGGCTCGGCGCTCGACCGCGAAGCCTTGGTGCGCGGCAATTCGGTGTATTTCCCCGACCGCGTCGTGCCGATGCTGCCAGAACGCATATCCAACGATCTGTGTTCGCTGCGGCCGCATGAAGACCGCGCGGCGCTCGCCGTGCGCATGATCATCGGCGCCGACGGAAGCAAGCGCTCGCACACATTCCACCGCATCATGATGCGCTCGGCCGCCAAGCTCGCCTATGAGCAGGCGCAGTTCGCCATCGATGGCCGCACCGACGACGTCACCGGGCCGATCCTCGAACCTATCATCAAGCCGCTTTATGCCGCTTACGAAGCACTCGTCCGCGCGCGCGACGAGCGCCAGCCGCTCGATCTCGATATCCCGGAACGCAAGATATTGCTCAAAGCCGACGGCACCGTCGATCGCGTCGTGGTGCCGGAACGGCAGGATGCCAACAGACTGATCGAGGAAATGATGATCCTCGCCAATGTCGCCGCCGCCGAGACATTGGAAAAAGCCCGCGTGCCTTTGGTCTATCGCGTGCATGACGAGCCCGGCATTGAAAAGATCAATGCGCTGCGCGAATTCCTCGCGAGCTTGCAAATCCCGCTGGCCAAGGCCGGCGCGCTGCGGCCGGCGACGTTCAACACCATTCTGAGACAAGTGAAGGGCGGCGAGCGCGAACAGCTGATCAACGACGTCGTGCTGCGCTCGCAGGCGCAGGCCGAATATGCCGCCGAAAATTACGGCCATTTCGGCCTCAATCTGCGCCGCTATGCGCACTTCACCTCGCCCATTCGCCGCTACGCCGATCTGATCGTGCATCGCGGGCTCATCCGCGCCCTGAAGCTCGGGCCCGATGGTCTGCCCGACACGTTCGACGTGCCGGTGCTGGCCGAGATCGGCGCGGAAATCTCCGCCACCGAGCGCCGCGCCATGCTGGCCGAGCGCGAGACCAAGGATCGGCTGATCGCGCACTTCCTCGCCGATCGCATCGGCGCCAGTTTCGAAGGCCGCGTCTCCGGCGTGCACCGCGCCGGCCTGTTCGTAAAACTCAGCGAAACCGGCGCCGACGGCTTCGTGCCGGCGCGGACTATCGGCGACGAATATTTCGGCTATGACGAGGCCAACCATTCCATGGTCGGGCAGCGCTCCGGCGAAACCTATCGCCTCGGCGACAAGGTCACCGTCAAACTTGTCGAAGCCGCCCCTATTGCCGGCGCGCTGCGTTTCGAGCTTTTATCGGCCGGCAGCGGCAGGCGCCCAGGCAAAAAGAGCCACACGCCCAATCCGCCGAAACGACCCATGCGCGGGCCCGCCAGCCGCTTTCGCGGCAAAGGCGGCAAAGGCAAGAAGCAACGGAAATGACGATGACGAGCGACCACGGCCCCAGACTGACCGACCGCATGACCAATTCGGAACGCGACCAGTCGTTTCCCGACAGCGAACCGCGAGACGCCGCGACCATCATGCTGATCGACCGCGCCGGCGTGACCCCGAAAGTGCTACTCGGCCGCCGCCATGCCGGACACAAATTCATGCCGGGCAAATTCGTGTTTCCCGGCGGCCGTATCGAGGCGCTCGACCGCACCATGTCGGCGATCAGCGAATTGCACCCCGACACGCAGGCCAAGCTGCTGGAGCGCGTCACCGATCCCAGCCCCGCGATCGCGCGCGGCATTGCGCTGGCCGCGGTGCGCGAACTGGCGGAGGAAACCGGCCTGATGCTGGGTGCGCAAGGCGACACCGCGCCGGCTTCGCCCGGGGAGATCTGGGACGAATTCGCCAAGGCCAAGGTGCATCCCGATCTCGACCAGGTGCATTTCATCGCCCGCGCCATCACGCCGCCGAAGCGGCCGAAACGCTTCGACACCCGGTTTTTCACGGCCGACGCCACCGGCATTGCCCACACAATCGAGGGTGTGGTCGGCCCGGATTCGGAACTGGTCGAACTGGTGTGGATGCCGATCGATGAGGCCGCCACCGTCGACATGCCGACCATCACCAGCGTGATTCTGGAGGAACTGGCGGCACGGGTCGCCGCCGGCATGGCGCACGCTTTGCCGGTCCCGTTTTACTACCAGCAGGACCAGAAGTTTCACCGGGACTTGCTGTAAACCACCCAATAACAAGCCAAATCGCTCAATAACCCGCTTTTCTTGACATTTGCCGGTCTGGCGCTAGGGTACGCGCCGCAGGCATGGTTTGCCTCCAAAATTCAGGTTTTTAAGGACAACCCCATGGCTAAAGCCGTCAGTTTGAAGATCAAGCTCGTGTCGAGCGCCGACACCGGCCACTACTACGTCACCAAGAAGAACTCGCGCACGCAGACCGACAAGCTGGTCAAGAAGAAGTATGACCCGATTGCCAAGAAGCATGTCGAGTACAAGGAATCGAAGATCAAGTAGCCTCTCCTGCCAATGGAGCGGATGCGAGGGCGCCCCAGGGGCGCCTTTTGCATGTGCGCCTCTTGCATTTCAGATTCTGGGCTGAGGGGAATATTCCGCTAGGCGGGAAGCTGATACCGTCCAGTCACCGTTGCCGGGAGAACGCCATGTCGATGAAATCGCCGATCCTGCTGCGCATATTGTTTGCCGCCCTGCTGCTGTTTCCGCTGGCCTTGTCCGGCGCGCAGGCCGCCGAGCACAAGCTCGCATTGCAGATCAGCGACAACGACCCGGCTAAGATGAACGCGGTACTCAACGTCGCCGCCAATGTGTCCAAGTATTATTCGGAAAAAGGCGATGAGGTCGACATCCAGATCGTCGCCTTCAATGCCGGACTGAACATGCTGCGCGCCGACAAGTCGCCGGTACTCGACCGCCTCAAATCGTTCAAGCAGGGCATGCCGAATGTCGCCTTCATGGCCTGCGAAAATACGCTCGAAACGATGACAAAGGCCGAAGGCAAGGAGCCGCCTTTGGTCGACAACGCCAAGCGCGTTACCGCCGGCGTGGTCACCTTGATCGAACTGAACGAAAAAGGCTGGACTATCGTCCGGCCATAAAACGCCTGACGCGGTTTACGCCGCGTCCTGCACCACACGATTGCGGCCGTCGCGCTTGGCGCGGTAGAGCGCCGTGTCGGCGCGCTTGAGCATGGCGGCGGCGGTGTCGCCCTCGCCGCCCAGCGAGGCGATGCCGATCGAGATGGTTACTTCCAGGCTCTTGGTGCCCTGCTGGACCGCGAATGGCTCGGTGGCGATGCGGCGGCGGATGCGCTCGGCCACCATGCCGGCGACCGCCATATCGGTTTCCGGCATGACGATGACGAATTCCTCGCCGCCGTAACGGCAGGCAAGATCGATATTGCGGATCGACTTGCGGATGCGCAGCGAGAATTCGCGCAACACGTCGTCGCCGGCATCGTGGCCGTGGCCGTCATTGATCGACTTGAAGAAGTCGATATCCAGGATCAGCACCGACAAAGGCTTGCCGCGCTGCGCCGCCTGCTCGGTCAGAGCCGCCAGGTGGGTTTCCATATAGCGGCGGTTGAACAGGCTGGTCAGCGCGTCGGTGATCGCCATCTCGATCGACATCGCCACATTGTCGCGCAGCCGCTCGGTGTAGCGCTTCTTCTTGATCTGGGTGCGCACGCGCGCCAGCATCTCGTTCTTGTCGATGGGCCGGATGAGGTAGTCGTTGACGCCGATCTCAAGGCCGCGCACCAGCCGCGCATTGTTATCGGCCTCGGCAATGGCGAGAATCGGCAAGTTGCGGGTGCGCTCGAGCGACCGGATCTGGCTGCACAGCCGCAACCCGTCATGATCCTTGAGGCCGAGCGAGACGATCACCAGCTCATAATCGCCTTCGGCGACGCTAAACAGCGCCTCGTTCGGGTCAGGCTGCACGTCGACGCTGTGTTCGGTCTGCAAGGTCTGCACGACCCGCTCATAGGACGATTGCCGGTCGTCGACGATGAGGATGCGGCCGTTGCGGCCGGTTTCCGCCACGGCTTCGCGTTCCGGGCTCTGGATGCCGATTTCCTTGGTGGTGAGCGCGCGCATGCGCAACTCGTCGGTCACCATCTTGAGCCGGGCCAGCGAACGCACGCGCGAGATCAGCGCCACGTCGGTGACCGGCTTGGTGAGGAAATCGTCGGCGCCGGCTTCCAGGCCGCGCACGCGGTCGGACGGCTGGTCGAGCGCGGTGACCATCACCACAGGAATGTGGTGCGTCGCAGGATTGGCTTTCAGCCGGCGGCAGACCTCGAAGCCGTCCATGTCCGGCATCATGACGTCGAGCAGGATGATGTCGCATTCGGCGCGCTCGGCCAAAGTCAGCGCCTCGGCGCCGTTATAGGCGGTCGATACGTCGAAATACTCGGCCGACAGCCGCGCTTCCAGGAGCTTCACATTGGCCGGAACATCGTCGACGACGAGAACACGCGCGGTCATACTTATATCCTCAGGCGGGGCCCAGGAAATGGCGGATGGTCTCGATGAATTTACCCACCGAGATCGGCTTGGACAGATAGGCCTCGCAGCCGCCTTCGCGGATGCGCTCCTCGTCGCCCTTCATGGCAAAGGCGGTGACGGCCACGACCGGGATGTGCTTGAGCTCGGGATCGTCCTTGAGCCACTTTGTGACTTCGAGACCGGACACTTCCGGCAATTGGATATCCATCAGGATCAGATCGGGACGATGCTTGCGCGCCAGATCGAGCGCCTCGATGCCGTTGCGCGTGCCGACAATGTCATAGCCGTGCGCTTCCAATAGATCGTGGAAGAGCTTCATATTAAGCTCGTTGTCCTCCACGATCAGGACGGTCTTCGCCATTTGCCGCCCCACTTTGTCCCCAAAACGCCGCTCGGCGCGCCGGCGGCGTCGCCAGGCCAGCCGCGCTCGGGCATGATTAAACCACGGTAGTGCCGATTTGTTACGGAAAGGCAAACGACAGGCTATGAAGTCCCCCCGCAGCATGCCCGTGGAAGTGGCAGAAGGACTTGCGATTCAAGCCCTTAGCTATATTGCCGGGGAGCCGGAGCGCCTCGAAAGGTTCCTCTCGGTGACCGGGCTCGGCCCCGACCAGATTCGCGCCGCGGCGGGCGAGTCGGGTTTTCTTGCCGGCGTTCTCGCTTACATCGCCTCGGACGAGACATTGGCGTCGGAATTTACCTCCGATGCCGGTTGCGGACCGGCCGACATCACGCGGGCGCATATCGCGCTCGGCGGCGAACCGTGGGAGCGCGAGATTCCGTGACGGCGTTCTGCCGCGACTGCCTGACCGACGCGGCCGCGACGGCGAAACGCTGCCCGGCCTGTGGATCGCCGCGTCTGGTGCTGCACAAAGAACTGGCGACCTTGTCGATCGCGCATGTCGATTGCGACGCCTTCTACGCCACGATCGAGAAGCGCGACGACCCTGCCCTCGTCGACCGTCCGGTGATCGTCGGCGGCGGCAAGCGCGGCGTCGTCTCGACCTGCTGCTACGTCGCCCGCACCTATGGCGTGCGCTCGGCAATGCCGATGTTCAAGGCGCTCGAGCTTTGCCCGCAGGCGGCGGTGGTCAAACCCAACATGTCGAAATATGTCGAGGTCGGCCGCGCCGTGCGCGAGCGCATGCTGGCGCTGACGCCGCTGGTCGAGCCATTATCGATCGACGAGGCCTTTCTCGATCTGACCGGCACCGAACGTCTGCATGGCATGAGCGCTGCCAAGGCGCTGGCGCGCTTCGCCGCCCAGGTCGAGCGCGAACTCGGCATCACCATTTCGATTGGCCTGTCGGCCAACAAATTCCTGGCCAAGATTGCCTCCGACCTCGACAAGCCGCGCGGCTATGCCGTGCTCGGGCAATCCGACGCTATCGCGTTTCTCAGTACCCGGCCGGTCGGTTTCATCTATGGCGTCGGCGCCGTCAGCGCCGCAAAACTTGCCGCCGACGGCTATCGCATCATCGCTGATTTGCAGCGCGCCGACCAGACCGACCTGATGCGCCGCTATGGCGAGGAAGGTGCGCGGCTCTGGCAATTGGCGCGCGGGCTCGACACCCGCCGCGTCGATCCGGTGCGCGACACCAAGAGCGTGTCGGCCGAAACGACGTTCAACGAGAATATCGGCGAGTTGCGTCCGTTGGAGCAGCACCTGTGGGACCTGACGGAGCGGGTGTCGGCGCGGTTGAAGAAGGCGCAGCTGGCGGGATCGACGGTGACACTCAAGCTCAAGACCGGCGATTTCAAATTGCGCACGCGGGCCCGCGCGCTCGGCAATCCGACGCAACTGGCGACACGCATCTTCGCCGCCGGACGTGATTTGCTGCGGCATGAGGTCGGCGCGACGCGCTTTCGCCTGATCGGCATCGGCGTCAGCCATCTTCAGGACGCCACCGGCGACGACCTCTCCGACCTGATCGACCGGCGCGGCGCGCAGGCCGAACACGCCATCGACAAATTGCGCTCGAAATTCGGCAAGGACGCCGTGGTCAAGGGCCTGGCGCTGGATGAGGACTAGCGGCAGCCCAAGTCAGGCATGCAGGCCCGGCGCCTCGTGGCCGGTGCGCTCGACATATTCCGTGTAGCCGCCGCCATATTGATGGATGCCTTCTGGCGTCAGTTCCAGGACCCGGTTGGACAGAGCGGCGAGAAAGTGCCGGTCATGCGAGACAAACAGCATGGTGCCTTCATAATCCGACAGGGCCGCGATCAGCATTTCCTTGGTTGCCAGATCGAGATGGTTGGTCGGCTCGTCAAGCACCAGAAAGTTCGGCGGATCGAACAGCATCTTGGCCATGACGAGGCGCGCCTTCTCGCCGCCGGACAATACGCGGCAGCGCTTCTCGACATCGTCGCCGGAGAAGCCGAAGCATCCGGCCAGCGCCCGTAACGTGCCCTGCCCCGCCTGCGGAAATGAATATTCCAGCTCCTCAAACACCGTGCGCTCGCCGTCGAGCAGATCCATGGCGTGCTGCGCGAAGTAGCCCATCTTGACACTGCCGCCCAAGGCCACCGTGCCGTCGTCCGGCGACGTCGCGCCGGCAACAAGCTTCAGCAGCGTCGATTTACCCGCGCCGTTGATGCCCATGACGCACCAGCGCTCCTTGCGACGCACCGAGAAATCCAGCCCGTCGTAAATGCTGCGCGTGCCATAGCCTTTCTGTACATTCTTCAGGCTGACCACGTCCTCGCCGGAGCGCGGCGCCACCTGGAACTCGAACGATACGGTTTGCCGGCGCTTCGGCGGTTCGACCCGTTCGATCTTGTCGAGCTTCTTCACCCGGCTCTGAACCTGCGCCGCGTGCGAGGCGCGCGCCTTGAAGCGTTCGATGAACTTGATTTCCTTGGCCAGCATCGCCTGCTGGCGCTCAAACTGCGCTTGCTGCTGCTTTTCGTTCAGCGCGCGCTGCTGCTCGTAGAATTCGTAATTGCCCGAATACGCAGTCAGCGAACCACCGTCGATTTCGACGATCTTGGTGACGATGCGATTCATGAATTCGCGATCATGCGAGGTCATCAGCAGCATGCCTTCGTAGCCCTTGAGAAACTGCTCGAGCCAGATGAGGCTTTCCAGATCGAGATGGTTCGACGGTTCGTCGAGCAGCATGGCGTCGGGCCGCATCAATAGAATGCGCGCCAGCGCGACGCGCATTTTCCAGCCGCCGGACAGCGCCCCGACGTCGCCATCCATCATCTCCTGACTGAAGCTCAGGCCTGACAACACTTCGCGTGCCTTGCCTTCGAGCGCATAGCCGTCCAGTTCCTGAAAGCGGTGCTGCACTTCGCCGTAACGCTCGATGATCGCCTGCATCTCGTCGGCGCGATCCGGATCGGCCAGATCCGGATCCGACATGGCGGTTTCCAGTTCTTTCAGCTCGGCGGCGACGACGCTGACCGGGCCGACGCCGTCCATCACTTCGGCCACCGCGCTGCGGCCGGCCATCTCGCCGACGTCCTGGCTGAAATAGCCGATGGAAACGCCGCGATCGACCGCCACCTGACCCTCGTCGGGAGCCTCTTCGCCGGTGATCATGCGGAACAGAGTGGTCTTGCCCGACCCGTTGGGGCCGACGAGGCCGACTTTCTCGCCTCGGTTGAATGCCGCCGAAGCCTCGATGAAGAGGATCTGGTGGCCGTTCTGCTTGCTGACGTTATCGAGGCGGATCATGGGTGCGGAAGCCTGCAATGAGCGACGGCGCGCGCAAAGTGCGCGCCTGTGAAGGATGTTCTGATGGATGCGACCTGTGCCCCCACCCGGCGAATGGAGGGGCGGATCGCCGGCGAGTGCCGCTTACTTACACGGCTTTTCTTTTTTGGTAACTGCCCAGGTTTCCTTGTGGTTTTAAGCTGCGCGTAGCGCCTTTTCAAGATCTCCCGGGTGTTGTTGTAGGGCTTTGATGATGTTCCAGCCCTGCTTTCTGGCGGTTGAGAGGAAGCCGCGGATGGTGGCGAAGTCGGCGG